>DATNGC010000017.1:0-124336 GCA_035606075.1 Elusimicrobiota bacterium | reverse complement strand
GATCGTCACGCCGCGCGCCTTCTCCTCGGGGGCGTTGTCGATCTCGTCGTAGCGCCGCGCCTGGGCCAGGCCGGTCTTCGCCAGATAGTGAGTGATCGCCGCCGTCAGCGTCGTCTTGCCGTGGTCGACGTGACCGATCGTACCGATGTTGACGTGCGGCTTGGTGCGCTCGAACTTGGCTTTGGCCATGATGGATGGTCTCCTAGATCTTAACGGGTGGTCTTCTCGCCCGAGGCGATGGCGGCGTTGTGCTTCTCGACGATGGCCTTCAGCACGTTGCTGGGGACCTCCTCGTAGTGGCTCGGCTCCATGGTGAAGGAGGCGCGGCCCTGCGAGATGGAGCGCACGACGGTCGCGTAGCCGAACATCTCGGACAGCGGCACGGTGCATTTGACGAACTTGAGGTGGCCGCGATCGCCCATCTCCGAGATCTTCGCGCGGCGGCTGTTGAGGTCGCCGATGACGTCGCCGGCGTACTGCTCCGGGGTCGTCGCCTCGCACTTCATGATCGGCTCGAGGATGGTCGGCGACGCCTTCTGACAGCCCGAGCGCAGCGCCATGGCGCCGCAGATCTTGAACGCCATCTCGTTGGAGTCGACGTCGTGGTAGGAGCCGTCGATCAGGGTCACCTTGATGTCCACGATCGGGAAGCCGGCGAGCGCGCCGCCGTCCAGGGCCTCGCGCACGCCCTTCTCGACGGCCGGGATGAACTCGCGCGGGATGCGGCCCTGCTTGACGTCGTTGACGAACTCGAAGCCCTTGTTCATCGGCTGCGGCTCGATGACGAGGATGCAGTGGCCGTACTGGCCGCGGCCGCCCGACTGGCGGATGAACTTGCCTTCCTCGGTGACTTTCTTGCGGACGGTCTCGCGGTAGGCGACCTGAGGCTCGCCGACGTTGGCCTCGACCTTGAACTCGCGCTTCATGCGGTCCACGATGATGTCCAGGTGGAGCTCGCCCATGCCCGAGATGATGGTCTGGCCCGTCTCGACGTCCGTCTTGATGCGGAAAGTCTGGTCCTCTTCGCCGAGGCGCTGCATGGCGTTGGCCATCTTCTCTTCGTCGGCCTTGGTCTTCGGCTCGATCGCCACGGAGATGACCGGCTCGGGGAAAGTGATCTGCTCGAGGAGGACCGGCTTCTCCGGGTCGCACATCGTGTAGCCGACGCGGCCGTTCTTCAACGCGACGGTGGCGCCGATGTCGCCGGCGTAGATCTCCTTGATCTCCTCGCGCTGGTTGGCGTGCATGCGCAGGATGCGGCCGATGCGCTCGGTGTTGCGGTTGTTGCCGAACATGACCGTGTCGCCGGCCTTCAGGACTCCCGAGTAGACGCGGAAGAAGATCAGCTTTCCGACGAACGGGTCGGTCTGGATCTTGAACATCAGCGCGGAGAAGGGCTCCTTGTCGTCGGGCTTGCGCTCGACGACCTTCTCGTTGTCGTAGATGTCGTGGCCCTGGGTCGGAGGAACGTCGAGCGGCGACGGCAGGAACTCGCAGACCGCGTCGAGCATGGGCTGAACGCCCTTGTTCTTGTAGGACGACGCGCACAGCACCGGGAATATCTTGCACTGGAGGACGCCCTTGCGCAGCGTCTTCTTGAGCTCGTCCTGAGAGAAGTTCGTCTCGCCGTTGAGGTAGCGCTCCATGAGGGAGTCGTCGAACTCGACGATCTTCTCGATCATGTTGGCGTGGTACTTCTCGGCCTCTTCCTTCATCTCCGCCGGGATCTCGACCTCGTCCCACTCGGCGCCGAGCTGCTCGCCCTTCCAGACCAGGGCCTTCATCTTGATCAGGTCGATCAGGCCGGCGAAGGCGGCCTCGGAGCCGATCGGGAGCTGGATCGGCACCGCGTTGGCGCCGAGCATCTTGATGATCGAGTTGTACGACATGTAGAAATCGGCGCCCATGCGGTCCATCTTGTTGACGTAGACGACGCGGGGGACGCGGTACTTGTCGGCCTGGCGCCAGACGGTCTCCGACTGCGGCTCGACGCCCTGCACGCCGTCGAAGCAGACCACCGCGCCGTCCAGCACGCGCAGCGAGCGCTCGACCTCGGCCGTGAAGTCCACGTGGCCGGGGGTGTCGATGATGTTGATCGTGTACTCGTTGTCGCCCTTCTTCCACTTGCAGAAGGTCGCGGCCGCGGTGATCGTGATGCCGCGCTCGCGCTCCTGGGGCATCCAGTCGGTGGTCGTCGCGCCGTCGTGCACCTCTCCGATCTTGTGGATGCGGCCCGTGTAGTAGAGAATGCGCTCGGTCGTCGTCGTCTTGCCGGCGTCGATGTGAGCGATGATTCCGATGTTGCGGACTTTGTCCAGCGCGGTTTCTCTAGGCATGGGAGTAGGGGACCTTTCCGGAAATTACCAGCGGTAATGCGCGAAGGCCCGGTTGGCCTCCGCCATCTTGTGCGTGTCCTCGCGCTTCTTGAACGCGATGCCTTCCTTCTTGTTGGCCGCGAGGATCTCCTCGGCGATGCGCTCGGCGAGCGCCTTGCCCGACTTCGCGCGGGCCGCGTCGAGCATCCAGCGCATGGCGAGCGTGGAGGAGCGGTTCGGAGAGACCTCGATGGGCACCTGGTAGGTGGCGCCGCCGACGCGCCGGGCCTTGACCTCGAGCAGCGGGCGGATGTTCTCGATGGCGCGCGTGAACACGTCGAGCGCGTTCTCCTTCGTGCGCTCGGCGACGATGTCGAGGGCGTCGTACATCACGCGCTCGGCGACCGACTTCTTGCCCTGATGGTCCAGCTTGTTGATCAGGCGCGAGACGAGCACGCTCTTGAATTTGTAGTCGGCGGCCGGAGCGGGCCGGCGGTCGCGGGGGCGGAGTCCTTTGCGGGGCATGTTCTATTTTCCTCTCAGATGTTTACTTGGCGGCCGGCTTCGGGCGCTTCGCGCCGTACAGCGAGCGGCCCTGCTTGCGGCCGTCGACGCCGGACGCGTCGAGCACGCCGCGGATGATGTGGTAGCGCACGCCGGGCAGGTCCTTCACGCGGCCGCCGCGGATCATGACGATCGAGTGCTCCTGCAGGTTGTGGCCGACGCCCGGGATGTAGCCGGTGACCTCGACGCCGTTGGTCAGCTTGATGCGCGCGATCTTGCGCAGGGCCGAGTTCGGCTTCTTGGGGGTGGTCGTCTTCACCTGGGTGCAGACGCCGCGCTTCTGCGGGCAGGACTGCAGGGCGGGAGCCTTGGGACGCGTGCGCTTCTTGTTGCGTCCGAGGCGGATGAGCTGGCTGATCGTAGGCATGACTTTATTTTCTCCGTTACTGTTGCGACGCCAGCGCGGCCTGCGCGGCGAGCTCCATGAGTTTCTCGCGGGCTTGCAGACCCGTGCCGGCCGGGATCATATGGCCGATGATGACGTTTTCCTTCAGGCCCTTCAGGTAGTCGATCTTCGAGGTCGTCGCGGCCTCCGTGAGGACGCGCGTGGTCTCCTGGAAGCTCGCCGCCGAGACGAACGAGCTCGACGCGAGAGAGGCCTTGGTGATTCCGAGCAGGACGGGCTCGGCCTGGGCTTCCTTGCCCCCCTTCTCCTTCATCTGGCGGTTCGTGTCCGCGAAGCCGAAGCGGTTGACGATCTCGCCCTTCAGGTACGGGGTGTCGCCCGAGTTGACGATCTTGACGTTCTGCAGCATCTGCCGCACGATGCACTCGATGTGGCGGTCGGAGACCGTCACGCCCTGCAGGCGGTAGACTTCCTGGATCGCGTTGACCAGGAACTCCTGGACTTCCTTGATGCCCTTGACGTGCAGGACGTCGTGCGGGTTGATGGCGCCGTCCGTCAGCGCCTCGCCGACGCCGACGCGGTCGCCTTCGTAGACGACCAGGTGCTTGCCCTGAGGGATCAGGTACTCGCGGACCATGTCCGTCTCCTCGTTGCGCACGGAGACCTGGACGAGGCCCTTGGCTCCGATGCCGAGGCTGACGATGCCCTCGATCTCGGAGATGACGGCGGAGTTTTTAGGACGCCGAGCTTCGAACAGCTCGGACACGCGCGGCAGGCCGCCCGTGATGTCCTTGGACTTCGTGACTTCCTGAGGGATCTTGGCCAGGATGTCGCCGACGTGGATCTGCTGGTCCTCGGCCACGATCAGGATGGTGTCGGTCGGCAGCGGGAACGCCGCGACCTCCTTGCCGCCCTTCTCGATGACGACGCGCGGGTTGAGCCGCTTGATGCCGCCCTCGCCGCGCTCGCTGCGGCGCGTCTCCTGCTCAATGATGCGGCGCTCGACGATGCCGGTGATCTTGTTGAGGTCGGTGCGCAGGGACACGCCTTCCTTGACGTCCTTGAGGACGACGGCGCCCTCGTGCTCGGAGACGATCGGCATCGTGTACGGGTCCCACTCGGCGATCAGCTCGCCGGGGGCCGCCTTGGAGCCGTCGGTCACCTTCAGGCGCGCGCCGTAGGGGACCTTGAACTCCTCGTTGGCGCCGGTGGCCTTGTCGTGCACGAACGCCATGCCGGTGCGGGTGACGACGACGACCTGGCCCTCGCGGTTCTTGATGGTGCGGATATTCTTGAACTCGACGGAGCCGCCCTTGACCGTGACGGCCTGGGCGCGCTTGGTGACGCGGGACGCCGCGCCGCCGATGTGGAAGGTGCGCAGCGTCAGCTGCGTGCCGGGCTCGCCGATCGACTGCGCGGCGATGATGCCGACGGCCTCGCCGACCTCGACCAAGCGGCCGTTGGCGTTGTTCATGCCGTAGCACTTGGCGCAGACGCCCTGCCGGGCCTCGCACGTCAGGACCGAGCGCGCCCGGACCATCTCGATGCCCGCGGCCTTGATCTCCATCTGCATCTCGGCGTTGACGTACTCGCCGGCCTCGACGATCGTCTTCTCGACGGTCTTCTTGCCGTCCTGGACGGTCGCGACGACGTCCTCGAGCACGACGCGGCCGAGCAGGCGCTCGTCGAGCGACTCGATGATCTCGTCGCCGGCGGACAGCGCGCCCAAACGGATGCCGTTGATCGTCCCGCAGTCGTCCTCGGTGATGACGAGGTCGTGCGCGGCGTCGACGAGGCGGCGGGTCAGGTAGCCGGCGTCCGCGGTCTTCAGCGCGGTGTCGGCCAGACCCTTGCGGCCGCCGTGAGTGGAGATGAAGTACTCGAGGACCGTGAGGCCCTCGCGGAAGTTGGACGTGATCGGCTGCTCGATGATCTCGCCGACGCCGCCGGTCAGCTTCTTCTGCGGCTTGGCCATGAGGCCGCGCATGCCGGCCAGCTGGCGGACCTGCTGACGGCTTCCGCGCGCGCCGGAGTCGGCCATGAGGAACACGGTGTTGAAGCGCGACTCGCCGCCCTTGAAGAGCTTGCGCTCGTCGTCCTTCATGGAGTCGAACATGACGTCGGAGATGCGCTCCGTCACGTGCGTCCAGATGTCGATGATCTTGTTGTAGCGCTCGCTCTCGGTGATGACGCCGTTCTTGGCCTGCTGCTCGATCATCTTGACCTTGCGGCGGGCCTCGGTGATCTCTTCCTTCTTGATCTTCGGAATGTGCATGTCCGAGACCGAGATGGAGAGGCCGGCGACGGTGGCGTAATGGAAGCCGGAGCGCTTGAGGTCGTCGAGGAGCTGGACGGTGCGGAAGTGGCCGAGCTCCTTGAAGCAGCGCTCGACGAGCTGCGAGAGCTCCTTCTTGCCCTGGAACTTGTTGATGTAGCGCAGCTCGACGGGGACGAGCTCGTTGAAGAGCGCGCGGCCGACGGTCGTGAAGTCCTTCCACGCCTTCGGATCGTTGCGGGACTCCTTCGGCAGCGAGTCCTCGACGATTTGGTTGACCCCGCGCAGCTTGATGCGCGCGTGCAGGTCGACTTTGCGGTTCTGGTAGGCGGTCGTGATCTCGGAGACGTCGCCGAAGATCATGCCCTCGCCCTTCTCGCCGGCCTTCTCCTTCGTGAGGTACGCCAGGCCGAGGACCATGTCGTGCGACGGGACCGCGATCGGCTTGCCGGAGGCGGGCGAGATGATGTTGTTGGAGGCCATCATCAGCATCTTGGCCTCGAGCTGCGCCTCCTGCGACAGCGGCACGTGCACGGCCATCTGGTCGCCGTCGAAGTCCGCGTTGAACGCGGCGCAGGTCAGCGGGTGCAGCTGGATGGCCTTGCCCTCGATCAGCACGGGCTCGAAGGCCTGGATGCCGAGGCGGTGCAGCGTGGGGGCGCGGTTGAGCAGGACGGGGTGGCTCTTCGTCACGAACTCGAGGATGTCCCAGATCTCCGGGCGCACCTTCTCGAACATGCGCTTGGCGGCCTTGAGCGTGAGGCTCTCGGTCTTCATCAGCTCGCGGATGATGAACGGGCGGAAGAGCTCGAGCGCCATCTCCTTGGGGAGACCGCACTGGTTGAGCTTAAGATATGGACCGACCACGATCACGGAACGGCCGGAATAGTCCACTCGCTTTCCGAGCAGGTTCTGACGGAAGCGCCCTTGCTTTCCCTTCAAGATGTCGGAGAGAGACTTCAGGGGGCGATTGCCGGCTCCAACGACGACTCTCCCGCGAGCGCCGTTTTCGAAGAGAGCATCCACGGCTTCCTGAAGAAGCCGTTTCTCGTTGAAGATCATCACTTCCGGAGCGCGGAGCGCCTCGATGTGCTTCAGACGATTATTGCGGTTGATGATCCGACGATAGAGATCATTGAGATCGCTAGTCGCGAAGCGGCCGCCCTCGAGGGGCACGAGCGGGCGCAGCTCCGGCGGGATCACGGGCAGAGTGGTGAGGATCATCCACTGCGGCTCGTTGCCGGACTCGATGAAGCCCTGCAGGATGCGCAGGCGGCGGATCAGCTTGGCGCGCTCGGCCTCGGACGTCACGTTGGCGAGCGTCGTGATGATCTGCTCCGACTCCTCCTTGGGCTTGACCTTGGAGAGGAGCGTGTGGATGGCGCCGGCGCCGATGTCCACCTTGAGCTTGGAGCGGAACTCGTTGCGGCCCTTGCGGACCTCGTCCTCGTTGAGCAGGTCGCCCTGCTTGTAGATCGTGCGGCCCGAGGCGTCCTGCAGGTCCTCGAGGACGATGTACTGCGCGTAGTAGACCACGCGCTCGAGGTCGGACGTCTTCATGTCGAGGACGATGCCGACGCGGGACGGGGTCTTCTTGAGGAACCAGACGTGCGCGACGGGCACGGCGAGCTCGATGTGGCCCATGCGCTCGCGGCGGACCTTGGACTCGGTCACCTCAACGCCGCAGCGGTCGCAGACGATGCCCTTGAACTTGACCCAGCGGTACTTGCCGCAGGCGCATTCGAAGTCGCGCGCCGGTCCGAAGATGCGCTCGCAGAACAGGCCGTCGCGCTCGGGCTTGAGCGTGCGGTAGTTGATCGTCTCGGGCTTCTTCACCTCGCCGTAGGACCAGGTCGTGATCTGCTCCGGAGAGGCGATCGAGAGGCGGATCGCGTTGAAATCGAAGAAGTCGAGGGAGTCGGACTTCCTCTTCTTCTTGCCGCCGAGCGAGAGCTTCTTGTCTTGGGTCGCGATGAAAGCCATGGGTTATTTCCTCGCCGTTTCCTTCGCGTCTTCCTTCTCCGACTTCTCGAGCTCCCCGTCGGCGTTCTTGCCGAGCTTGAGGAGTTCGACGTTGAGGCCCAGCGCCTGGAGCTCCTTGACGAGCACCTTGAAGGACTCCGGCACGCCGGGCTGGGAGGGCGCCTCGCCCTTGATGATCGCCTCGTACATCTTGGTGCGGCCCTGGACGTCGTCGGACTTGACGGTCAGGAGCTCCTGCAGCATGTACGCGGCGCCGTAGCCCTCGATGGCCCAGACTTCCATCTCGCCGAAGCGCTGGCCGCCGAACTGCGCCTTGCCGCCGAGAGGCTGGCGGGTGATGAGGCTGTACGGTCCCGTCGAGCGGGCGTGGATCTTGTCCTCGACCAGGTGGTTCAGCTTCAGGATGTACATGTAGCCGATCGACACCTTCTCGTGGAACGGCTCGCCCGTGCGGCCGTCGTAGAGAGTGATGCGGCAGTCGTCGGAGGGCAGGTACTTCTCCGGCACGCCCTTCTCGCGCAGGTGCTTCTTGGCCTCGCGGACCTTGTCGTGAATCTCCTCCTCGGTGGCCGAATCGAAGACCGGGTTGATCGTCTGGATGTCGAGCGTATGCGCGGCCCAGCCGAGCATCGTCTCGAGCAGCTGGCCGATGTTCATGCGCGAGGGTACGCCCAGCGGCGAGAGCACGACGTTGAGCGGCGTGCCGTCCGGCAGGAAGGGCATGTCCTCTTCCGGCAGGATCTTCGCGACGACGCCCTTGTTTCCGTGGCGGCCGGCCAGCTTGTCGCCGACCTGGATCTTGCGGCGCGACGCGATGTAGACCTTGACCACCTTGTTGACGGTGACCGCGAGGTCGTCGCCCTGCTTGACGTTCTCCTTCTCGCGGGCGGCGTCGGCGCGGAGCTTGTCCTCCATCGCCTCGTAGAACAGCTCCAGGCGGTCCTTCTCCTGGGCGCGCTTGGCGGCGGACACGGACTCGAGCGCCTCGAAGGACTCCTTGCGGTGCTGCTTGAGCGTCGCGAGGTCGTTGTCCAGCTTCTCCTGGATCGCGTCCAGGCGCTTGCGCTCCTCGCCCTTCGCGAGCTTCTCGCGGCGGACGAACACGCGCGTGCCGATGATCTTGCCCGAGATGCCGGGCGGCACGCGCAGCGACGCGTCCTGCACGTCCTCGGCCTTCTTGCCGAAGATGACCTTGAGCAGGCGCTCCTCGGGGGTCAGCTGCTGCTCGCCCTTCGGCGTGACCTTTCCGACGAGGATGTCGCCCTGGCGGACGACGGTGGACGGGATCACGACGCCGGTCTCGTCGAGCGCCTCGAGCGACTCGGTGCCGACGTTCGGGATGTCGCGCGTGATCTCTTCCGGTCCGAGCTTGGTGTCGCGGGCCTCGACCTCGAACTCGGAGATGTGGATCGACGTGAAGATGTCTTCCTTGACGAGCTTCTCGGACAGCAGGATGGCGTCCTCGAAGTTATACCCTTCCCAAGGCATGAAGCCGACGAGAAGATTGCGGCCCAGAGCCAGCTGGCCCTCGTTGCAGGCGGAGCCGTCGGCGAGGACGTCGCCGGCCTTGACCTGCGCGCCCGTGACGGCCATCGCGGTCTGGTTGATGCAGGTGTCCTGGTTGGAGCGGCTGTACTTGCGCAGGCGATAGAGGTCGATCGAGTCCTTCTTGCTCTTCGCGTTGTCGGCGGCGACCGCGATGAGGTCGCCGGAGGAGTAGATGACCTTGCCCGGGCGGCGGGCGACGATGCAGGCGCCGGAGTCGCTGGCGACCTGGCCCTCCATGCCCGTGCCGACGCGCGGCCACTCGGGCATCAGCAGCGGGACGGCCTGGCGCATCATGTTCGCGCCCATGAGAGCGCGGTTCGCGTCGTCGTGCTCGAGGAACGGCACGAGCGCGGCGGACACGGAGACGACCTGCATGGGCGAGACGTCCATGTAGTCGACGCGGTTGGGCTCGACGACCGGGAAGTCGCCGCGCGAGCGGGCCGCCACGGAATCGGTGCCGATGCGGTCCTTGTCGATCGGCGTGTTCGCCTGGGCCACGATCTGGCCGCTCTCGGCGTCGGCGTTGAGGTATTCGACGTCGCCGAGCTTGCCCTTGACGACCTTGCGGTAGGGCGACTCGATCAGGCCGAACTCGTTGATGCGCGCGTGCGACGCGAGCGAGACGATGAGGCCGATGTTCGGGCCCTCGGGGGTCTCGATCGGGCAGACGCGGCCGTAGTGCGTGTAGTGCACGTCGCGGACCTCGAAGCCCGCGCGCTTGCGGTTCAGACCGCCCGGACCGAGAGCGGACAAGCGGCGCTTGTGCGTGATCTCGGACAGCGGGTTGATCTGGTCCATGAACTGCGACAGCTGGGACGTGCCGAAGAACTTGCGGATGATGCCGACGAGCGGCGCCGTGTTCAGCAGGTTGCGCGGGGTGATGAGGGACTTGTCCTGCACCGACATGCGGTCCCGAATCACGCGCGACATCTGCGCGAGGCCGACGCGGATCTGGTTCTCGAGCAGCTCGCCCACGCCGCGGACGCGGCGGTTGCCGAGGTGGTCGATGTCGTCGAGCTTGACCGGGAAGTTGCGGTCGAGGAGGTTCGGGACCGCGGCCTTCCACGTGTTGAACGCCTCGGAGAAGTCCGCGAAGGAGAAGCGGTCCTTCTTGAGGCCCTGCTTGGTGACGTCGACGTCGTCGTCGCCGTCCTTCTCGTGCAGGTCGATCAGCGCGAGCTTGTCCATCGACTCGCCGTTGATCTTCTTGGCGTAGTCGGCGAAGAAGGCCTTGTACTCGGCGAGGCCCTCGTACTGCGCGCCGCGCTGGGGCATGGCCGAGGTCTTCGGCTGGCCGTCGGCGAGGTGGGTGATGCCGCAGTTCAGCGCGATCAGGTGCTGCATCGCGGCGATGACGTCCTCGAGGCACAGCGTGCGGCGCGTGAACGACGGCAGCGCGAAGTGCTTGTGCTTGCGGCTGTCCGGGCGAGGCATGACGTCGCGGCGCACGGCGAGCTTCCAGAGATAGTGGTGCAGCTTGACGGCGACCTTGTGCCGGCCGACCTTGGAGAGGTCGTACTTGCGCAGGTTCTTGAAGATCAGGTTGTCGAGGTAGGCCTCGGCCTGGCCGGGGACGATGAACTCCTGGCCGCGCAGCTTCTTGTAGATGTCCTGCTGAGCTTCCTTGACGGACTTGATCTTGTCCTTGCGCAGGGTCTCGAGGATCGTTGGGTCGTCCTTCTCGGGATCGCCGGTGAGGACCTTGATGCTCGAGACCTTCTTGTCGAGCATGCGCTTGATGGCCTCGTGCGTGACCTTCTTGCCGGCCTCGAGGAGGACCTCGCCGGTCGACTGGTCGACGACGTCCTCGCACGAGATGCGGTGCAGGAGGCTCTCCATCGTCGAGGGACCGACTTCGATCGTCTCGAAGGGATAGAAGATCTTGAGGATATCGGCGTCGGACTCGATGCCGCAGGCGCGAAGGAAGCTGGTCGCCTCGAACTTCTTCTTGCGGTCGATGCGGACGTAGAGGATGTTGTTGAGGTCGAACTCGAACTCGATCCAGGCGCCGCGGTACGGGATGACCTTGGCGAGGAAGAGCTTCTTGCCGAGCGCGGAGATCTTCTTCTCCTCGTCCTCCTCGAAGATGATGCCCGGCGAGCGGTGCAGCTGCGACACGACGACGCGCTCGGCGCCGTTGATGATGAAGGAGGCCGTCTCCGTCATGATCGGCACTTCGCAGAGGACGACTTCCTGCTCGACGATCTGCTTGAGCTTGCCGGAGGGCTGGCGGGACGAGAGGCGGAGGACGGCCTTCAGGGGGCGGTTCCACGACGAGTCGTGGTCCTGCGCCTCCTCGGGCGTCGCGTAGCGCGGGTCGCCGAACTCGTAGCGCACGAAATCGAGGACCATCGAGCCGTCGGCGGACTCGATCGGGAACACGTCGAGGAAAGCGGCCTGCAGGCCGAGAAGCTTGCGCTCCTCGGGCTCGACTCCGAGCTGCATGAAGTCGCGGAACGAATTCGTCTGCATCTCCAGCAGCGCCGGAAGGGCCATCGCCTGCGGGATCTTGCCGAACTTGATCTGTTTCACGCGCGTTCTCCCCTGTCTCGTCGCGTCCCGCGACGTTTGCATATCACAACAGCCTCAAACAAAAAAACGGCGCGGACCGCCCCTCCTTCCGGAGGGGCGGTCTCGCCTTATTGATTTACCGCGAAAGCGGCATTACTTGAGCTCGACGGTGGCACCCGCCTCGACGAGCTTCTTCTTCATCTCTTCGGCCTGCGCCTTCGCGACGCCTTCCTTCACGGCCTTCGGCGCGGCCTCGACGAGGTCCTTGGCTTCCTTCAAGCCGAGGCCCGTGAGCTCGCGGACGACCTTGATGACGTTGATCTTGTTTCCGCCGGCGTTCGCGAGGAACACGGTGAAATCGGTCTTCTCTTCGGCAGCGGCTCCGCCCGCGGCGGGAGCGTGACCGCCCGCGGCGGCGGCGGGCGCGGCGGCGGCGGCCTTCACGCCGAACTTCTCCTCGGCGAGCTTGACGAACTCGGCGGCCTCGAGGACGGTCAGCTGACCGACGGCCTCGACGAGCTGCGCGGGCGACAACTTGGTGGTGCTCATGTTAGTTCTCCTGTTTTTTCGACAGCTCCGATTACGTCCGGATTTATCCTCGCGCGGAGGACTGTCGACTGCGTTTTAGGCGGCAGCCGCGCCGGACTCCTTCAATTTGTTCTCGAGGGCCTTCACGACGAGGACCATGTCCCGCGTCGGGGCCTGGGCGATCGCGACGGGCTGGCTGACCAGCGTGTACAGCAGGCCGACGACCTTGCCCATCAGCTCCTGCTTGGACGGCAGCTTCGAGAGCTTCTCGCAGTCGGCGGGCGACATCCACTTCTGGGAGACGTAGCCGGCGCGGACCTTGAGCTGCGGAAATTTCTTGGCGAGCGTCGCGATGACCTTCGCGGGCGCGACGGGATCGTCGTTGTCGGCGACGATGAGGCCGACCGGGCCCTTGAGCATCTTCGGGTCGACGCCGTCGATGCCGGCGCCCTTGAGCGCGTAGCGCACCAGCGAGCTCTTGACGACCGCGTGGCGGCACTTCAGGGGGCGCAGCTGCGCGCGGAGCTCGTCGAGCTCCACGAACTTCATGCCCTGGAACTCGGTGAAAAAGAGATGCGGCGCGGCCTTGAGCTTCTCGGCCAGCGCCTTCGACGACTCGATTTTCTGCGTCTTCGTGAGTTTCATCCGGAATATCCTCTTTGCTACTTAAATCGGAGCTCCATGCCGCCGCCGTAATGATACCCGTCGACGAACGTCGCCTCCGCGAAGAAGGCTTCGTGATCCTCGATGGGCGCCCGAAGGCCCAAGAACGGCGTCACCGTGTCCGTCATCCCGCCGGCGTGGCTGCCGCTTCCGAGGTCCTTGAGATCCGCGTCGACCCTCGTCCACTTAACGCCGCCGTAAGGCTCCAGCTTCCAAAATTGGTCCAGCGTGAAAAGGTGGCTCGCTTCGACCGCGACCGAGTAGGCCGTCAAGGTCAAGCGCTCGTCGACGTCGCCGCCGGCGGGCGTGCCCCCCGGAAAGGACTTGTTGAAATTGTAGCGCGACTGCGTGATGCTCGCGTCGATCGCGATGGCCGGAGAGGGAAGACCTTCCGCGGCGACGATCGTGTCCGGAACGATCGAGGCCTTGAGGCCGATGCCGTAGATCAGTCCGATGTTGTCGCCGGTAAGGACGTTCGTGACGGTGTTGGACGGGACGCTCAGAGTGTAATCTCCGGCGCCGACCATGCCGTAGTACTGGAAGCGATCCCAGGGCTGCCAGATGATCTTCACCATCCCGGCGCCGCCCTTGCCGGTCGCGTCGGTCTCGGCGCCCTGCCCGCAGGCGAAAGAAGCAGTCCCGGACTTGCAGATCCCGGAGCTGTTCGTGTTGAACTTAAGCGTCTGGTCCTGGACGCCCTGGTAGTAGCCCAGGATTTTCAAAGAGCCGCCCGACGACTGACGCGCGGTCGTAGCGAGGATCTGCGCGCCGGCCCAGCGGGCCGAACACGTCAGCGCCAGCGCCAATACCGCGCGGACAAACCTGCGATCGATCGTTTGCTTCAGGCGATTCAAGAGGTTGATGAGACCGGCGACGACCTACTCTCCCAACGCCGAGTTGGGCGTTAGTACCATCGGCCCTGACAGGCTTAACGGCCGTGTTCGGAATGGGAACGGGTGTATCCCTGTCGGAAATATCACCGGTCTCACAAACCTCTTGAATCGGATCAGGCCCTTTCGGGCCAGGAGGGAGTGTGGTTGCTTACGCATCGTCCCGAGCGAACGGGGCGAACTCCATCAACGAAATCCTAGCAAAAAACTGCAGAACAAACAAGCGCCTTATTCACGCGCCCGTTCGCGCGAAGCGCGAACAAGCAGATCGAAGAATACGGCCAAGCCGCACGGGCGATTAGTACTGCTTCGCTTAACACATCACTGTGCTTACACTCGCAGCCTATCAAGCAGGTAGTCTTCCTGCGCCCTTTAGGGGTCTTGCGACCCAGGGAATCCTTATCTTAAGGCGGGTTTCACGCTTAGATGCTTTCAGCGTTTATCCCTACCGAACACCGCTACCCAGCGATACCACTGGCGTGATAACTGGCATACAGGAGGTTCGTCCATCCCGGTCCTCTCGTACTAGGGACAGCTCCTTTCAAGATTCCTAACGCGCATGGTAGATAGAGACCGTACTGTCTCACGACGTACTGAACCCAGCTCACGTACCGCTTTAATGGGCGAACAGCCCAACCCTTCCCACCTGCTCCAGCGGGAGGATGCGATGAGCCGACATCGAGGTGCCAAACCTGGTCGTCGATGTGAACTCTTGGACCAGATCAGCCTGTTATCCCCGGGGTAGCTTTTATCCGTTGAGCGATGGCCCTCCCACGAGGTACCACCGGATCACTTTGTCCGACTTTCGTCCCTGCCCGGCTTGTAGGCCTTGCAGTCAAGCTCGCTTCTGCCAATGCACTCTATGGGCGATTACTATGCGCCCTGAGCGAACCTTGGAACGCCTCCGTTACCGTTTAGGAGGCGACCGCCCCAGTCAAACTGCCCGCCTGTCACGGTCCCTAGGCCAGATAATGGCCGTAAGTTAGTGTCACAGATCCGATAGGCTGGTATTTCACGTTGCGCCTCCACACGGGCCACAACCCGTGCTTCAAAGGCTCCCAGCTATACTACGCAATCAAATCCATAACACAATGACAAGTTACAGTAAAGCTCCACGGGGTCTTTTCGTCTAACCACGCGTAACGAGCGTCTTCACTCGTACCACAATTTCGCCGAGCACTTGGTTGAGACAGCGGCATCTTTGTTACTCCATTCGTGCAGGTCGGAACTTACCCGACAAGGAATTTCGCTACCTTAGGACGGTTATAGTTACCGCCGCCGTTTACTGGGGCTTGAGTTCGTAGCTTCGCCTTGCGGCTAACCACTCCCCTTGACCTTCCAGCACCGGGCAGGAGTCAGACCCTATACCTCATCTTGCGATTTCAGCAGAGTCCTGTGTTTTTGTTAAACAGTCACGATGCCCCTTTCACTGCGACTCTCCTTGCGGAGAGCACCCCTTCTTCCGAAGTTACGGGGTAATTTTGCCTAGTTCCTTAACCAAGTCTCACTCGCGCGCCTTAGGATTTTCACCCCACCCACCTGTGTCGGTTTACGGTACGGGCAGATCAAGGGCAGTATGCGCGGTTTTTCTAGGCAGCGTGGTTGGTCGAGTTCGCGCCGGTCGCCCGGCACTCCCATTCAGCTTTCAGCTTAACGCCCCTCCGGATTTTGCCTGGAAGAGCACGCCTACGGCTTTAGCCCGCCATCCTTCAGACGGGATCGATTACCCTTCTGCGTCACCGCTCATCCTGACGCCCTTAACCTGGTTCCGGAATATTAACCGGATGTCCATCACCTACGCCTTTCGGCCTCGGCTTAGGCCCGACTAACCCTGAACTGACGAACATTGTTCTAGGAACCCTTAGGTTTTCGGCGACGATGATTCTCACATCGTTTCTCGCTACTTATCCCGACATCCTCACTTCTTGGCGCTCCAGCACTCCTTACGGTATGCCTTCACCGCACCAAGAACGCTCTCCTACCCCATACAGAATCCCGGAGGATCCTGCACAGACGTGATTTCGGTGGTATGCTTGAGCCCCGTGTCATTTTCCGCGCAGACTCGCTAGACCAGTGAGCTGTTACGCACTCTTTAAAGGGTGGCTGCTTCTAAGCCAACCTCCTGGCTGTTTATGCAAATCCACAGCGTTTTCCACTTAGCATACACTTTGGGACCTAGATCGACGCTCTGGGTTGTTCCCCTCTCGCACGTGGAGCTTATCCCCCACGAACTGACTGCCCACTAATACGCCGCGGTATTCGGAGTTTGACAAACTTCGGACAAGGGGTTGCCTCGCCTACATTTACCAGTGCTCTACCCCCGCGGTTTAACGGTGGACGCTAGCCCTAAAGCTATTTCGGAGAGAACCAGCTATCACCAAGTTCGATTAGCCTTTCACCCCTAACCACAACTCATGTAGAAACTTTTCAACGTTTAACACTTCGAGCCTCCATTCGATTTTACTCGAACTTCACTCTGGCCATGGTTAGATCACTTGGCTTCGGGTCTACCCGATCGAACTGTCGCCCTTTCAGACTCGCTTTCGCTGCGGCTGCGGAATACGCTTTCACGCATCCCTTAACCTTGCTCGACCGGGTAACTCGCCGGGTCATTCTTCAACAGGCACCTACTCAACCGTTACGCACCGAAGTGCGTCATAGGTCTCGTAGAGCTTGTATGTATACGGTTTCAGGTTCTATTTCACTCCCCATCAGGGGTTCTTTTCGCCTTTCCCTCGCGGTACTCGTGCACTATCGGTCGCTAGAGAGTATTTAGCCTTGGAGGGTGGTCCCCCCGGATTCCCACGGGATTTCACGTGCCCCGTGGTACTTAGGAACTCGTCAGGAGTTGTCTAGATTTCGACTACGGGGCTGTCACCCGCTATGGCCGGCCTTTCCAGGACCGTTCGTCTATCCGACATTTTGTAACTCCCCGGTTCTGCACCGGACGAGCCCTGCAACACCGCAACGGCATGCCGTTGCGGTTTAGGCTATTCCCCGTTCGCTCGCCACTACTAGGGGAATCTCGATTGATTTCTCTTCCTCAGGGTACTGAGATGTTTCACTTCCCCTGGTTGTCTTCTCGCCGCTATCTCCCGAACTGACGTCCGGGCCTTTACGACGAGATACTCCGGCCTTTCGACCGGGTCGGTTTCCCGATTCGGAAATCCGCGGATCAAAGCTTGTTTGCAGCTCCCCGCGGCTTATCGCAGCTTACCACGTCCTTCATAGACTTCTAGCACCTAGGCATTCACCATATACACTTGGTAGCTTGACCATATTCTTCCATCGCACGAGGACCGATCAATAGTCCTTATGCGCGTGAGACGCTTGTTGTTCTCGTTTTTTGCGTTATTTCTCCGCGCGACTGTCGTCGATCTTGGAGCCCGGAGGCCCCGTCGACGGCGTCTTTGCGGATCCGTACTGGTTATCAATGAACTGAAATCGGTTTTTGCCGCGCTCGCGCGCGATCTAAAATGGACCCTGCCAGGATCGAACTGGCGACCTCCTGCTTGCAAAGCAGGCGCTCTCCCAGCTGAGCTAAGGGCCCGAAATCGGTTTTTAAAAGAACTCTTACTTCGCCGTGCACGCGATGCCGCGGGCTTCACAAACCCCGTCGAGCAGCGCGTTGAGGGCGTCGCAGGCCTCGGACACCGAGGCCTTCACGTCCTCGCCGAGCTTCGCATCCTTGCGAATCTCGTCCGCCAAAATCGTCTTCTCCGACTCCGAGTGCCAGGCGTCGACGGACTCGTGGACCTCGAAGAAGCCCAGCGCGTCCTTCGAATCGAGGCCGTACTTCGACTTGAGGCCTTCGATCTTCGTCTTCGCCACGGCCGGCTGCTGCGCCTCGTAGGCGTAGAGCGCGGCCAGGCCCGTCTGCCAGCTTCCGCGGGAGAGACGATCGAACGTCTCCACGCACCGCTTCGTGCCGGCGTTCATCTGGGCGTTTTGGACGGATCCGCGATCGGCGCCGACGGCGCCGGCGAACCGCAGCCACAACTCCGGATGATTTTCCGGGCCCGACTCCTCATGAGTCAGGTTTTCCAAGAGCATCTGCCGCGTTTTCAACTCGGGGCAGTTCGAGTGCACCGCGCTCACGTAGCGCGGAAAATTAGATTCCTGCTTGAAGTACTGCTGCGCGTAGTACGCGAGGTCCTCCCGCGTCAACGCGCCCATCGTCCAAGCCTGATAAAAAGGGTGCTTCAGGAGCGACTTCGACTCGAGGATCGCCTCGATTTCGGACCAGAAATTTTTCACGGATCGCTCCTTTCCGACGGGAACTTGGGCCCGGGAGGTTTCGAACCTCCGACCCCACGCTTATCAAGCGTGTGCTCTACCCCTGAGCTACGAGCCCGGCATGGGTAAACAGCCGACAGGACGACTGAGGGAACTTCCCACAGCGGATCCGGCGACAGTGTACTAAATCTTTTAGCGAGCCAATGAGCGCCCCGCAACGTTTCTTAGCTGCATCTCGCGCCGAAGCGCGCCGCTAAGCCGTTAAGGGTTCGACCTATTCTTCCCCGAAGAGAAGAATGGAAAGGAGGTGATCCAGCCGCACGTTCCCGTACGGCTACCTTGTTACGACTTCACCCCAATCACCAATCACAATTTCATTGCCTACAAGAGGCAATTTCGGTTGCAATGGGCTTTCGTGGTGTGACGGGCGGTGTGTACAAGGCCCGGGAACGTATTCACCGCTGCAATTGCTGATCAGCGATTACTAGCGATTCCACCTTCACGGGGGCGAGTTGCAGCCCCCGATCTGAACTGAGACGCAGTTTGAGGATTTGCTCCACCTTGCGGTATTGCTTCCCACTGTCTGCGCCATTGTAGCACGTGTGTAGCCCTGGACATAAAGGCCATGAGGACTTGACGTCATCCCCGCCTTCCTCCACGTTATCCGCGGCAGTCTCCGAAGAGTCCTCCCCTTGCGGGGTAGCAACATCGGATAGGGGTTGCGCTCGTTGCGGGACTTAACCCAACATCTCACGACACGAGCTGACGACAGCCATGCAGCACCTCGGCTAGCTCCCTTGCGGGTCGCCCACTCTTTCGAGCAGACTACTACTAGTCGTTCGAGCCCAGGTAAGGTTCTTCGCGTAGCGTCGAATTAAACCACATGCTCCACCGCTTGTGCGGGCCCCCGTCAATTCCTTTGAGTTTTAACCTTGCGGCCGTACTCCCCAGGCGGGCAACTTAAAGCGTTAGCGACGACACGGAAGGGGTCGATACCTCCCACATCTAGTTGCCATCGTTTACAGCTGGGACTACCAGGGTATCTAATCCTGTTTGCTCCCCCAGCTTTCGAGTCTTAGCGTCAATAGAGGCCCAGGCAGGTGCTTTCGCCATAGGTGTTCCTCCCGATATCTACGCATTTCACCGCTACACCGGGAATTCCCCTGCCCCCTACCCCATTCGAGGCTTCCAGTATCCGACGACAGCTCCTAGTTAAGCCAGGAGATTTAACGTCAGACTTAGAAGTCCGCCTACACTCGCTTTACGCCTAGTAATTCCGAATAACGCTCGCAACCTATGTCTTACCGCGGCTGCTGGCACATAGTTAGCCGTTGCTTATTCGTATGGTACCGTCAGACCCTTGCGGGATTTCGTCCCATACAAAAGAGGTTTACGATCCGAAGACCTTCGTCCCTCACGCAGAGTTGCTGGATCAGGCTTTCGCCCATTGTCCAAAATTCCCCACTGCTGCCTCCCGTAGGAGTATGGCCCGTGTCTCAGTGCCATCGTGCCCGTCCGGCCTTTCAGCCCGGGTACCCGTCGTAGCCTTGGTGGTCCGTTACACCGCCAACTAGCTGATGGGCCGCAAACTCCTCCTTGAACGATCCTTGCGGATCTATCCTCCCCAAAAGATGCCTTCCGGGGAGAGTACGGCGCATTAGCTATCCTTTCGGATAGTTATTCGCCATTCGAGGGTAGATTGTTTACGTGTTACTCACTCGTCTGCCGCTAAATACGTCTTGCGACGTATTCCGCTCGACTTGCATGTGTTATGCACTCTGCCAGCGTTAATTCTGAGCCAGGATCAAACTCTCCATTTAAATCGTTGGGCGTTTTCTCCGGTGTAAGACCGAATACTTCCGCTTGCCGGCCAAAATGAAGTGAATTGACTTCTTTGCTCTTGTTTGTGTTCCGGATCAGCGACGATCCAAAACCACACCATAATTTTCCTTACGCCCTCTCTCCCGGGGGGGAGAACAGGGCGCCCATTCGCTCGCAAAAACCGATTTGTTAAAGAACAAAAAGTCTGTCCGGGCTTCTTGCTTCTTCCAAGAAGCCGGGGGCAAACTTACTTTGCCTGCTTGACAGCGTTTTGAGGCGCTGCCGAACGATCAATATCTTAGCATGAGATCGGACGAGTGTCAACTCATAAAATTTTTTTTGCGGACTCGCGACATCGAAAATCGCGATTTCTCGACGGAGAATCGTTTTTTTCGCGCGCGGAAAAAATTTTATTTTTTCGCTTGACGCCGCGCGGAGCTCGCGCGAATTTTTTTCATTTTCGCGCGGACGCGGATTTTTTCAGGGCGCGAGAACGTCCGGACGCGGCGCTAGTTTGAGCGTGGAGAGGTCGTGCGCGGGCAGGATCACGAGGCGCGGCACGGCCTCCTCCGCGAGGCGCATCGCGCGCGCGTTCCAGGCGAAGCTGGAGACGTCCACGACGAACTTGGAGTCCGGCAGGGCGGCGTCGAAGACGTTGTCGTAGACGAAGGCGGCGGGCCCGGTGAGCAGGACGGGGCCGGAATCGAGGTTGATCCAGGCGCCCAGGCCGCCCGCGGCGCCGCCGTCGAGGTCGATGAGCTCCACGGTGCCGTCGTCGAAGAGGTCCACGCCGTGGTCGAAGGGGCCGTAGGGCTTGCCGGCGTCCAGGTCGACCTGCTTCAGGCGCTCCTCGGGCACGAAGGCGCGCGGATCGGGCAGGCCGTCGTCGAGAACGCGCCGGCGGGGATCGGTCCAGGCCTTTCGCGAGACGACGACGGTGGCATTGGGAAACGAGCCGGCCCGGCCGGTCCACTCCGGGGCGAGGTCGGGCAAAATGATCCATTTCACGTCCTCGGCCTTCACGCCGCGGTTCTCGAGCTGGGAGACGATGTCCTGACCCGGGCGGACGGTGAAGGGCGCGAGCGCCGAGCCCTTCACGCGCGCGGCGCCGAGGCCGCCCAGGTCCTCGGGCAGCCCGGCGCCGAACAGCACGGCGCCTTGGGTGGGATGACGGATCAGCACGGCGATCACGGGCGGCTTGAGCCGGGCCTCGTGGCTTTTCTCCTCGGACAGGAGATCGCCGCGGACACGGCCTTCGCCGACGACCATGACCTCCATCTTCAAGCCCGCGACGCGCTGATGCGCGATGAGCGCGGCGCCGAACGTCGGCGAGGGGGCGCGCTCGGGCCGGAGCGCGGGACGCGCCTTGGGGGGCGGCGGCACACCGTTGGGATCGAGACCGAGCTCCGCGCAGCCCGCCAAGAACGCGAGCGCGGCGGCGGCCGCGAGCGCGGCCGCGCTCCTCACTTCTGGCTCACGCTGAGGTTGAAGCGCACCTGGGCCGACGCGCGCGCGCCGACCTCTTCCACCATCAGCAGGTGCTCGAGGATCTCCTCCTCGGCGCCGGCGGCGGCGGGCACCTTGGCGAGCTCGGCGGCGTGATCGGTCTTCTCCTTCATCATCACGGCGATCTTGCTCCGGACTTCCGCGAGCGGGATCGGCGCGCCCATGGTGCGGATCATGGGATCGGGCATGTCGCCGAGCTTGCGCAGGTCCTTGAGCAGGTCGGCGGCATGATCCTTGGGCAAAGAGAAGGTGAGCTGCTGGGTCTGATCCTTCGAGTTCGCGACGAAGTTTCCGATGGGCTGGGTCAGCGCGCCGCCGTGGGCCTCGACGGCCTTCACGACGCTGGGCACGTCCTTGGAGAAATTCTTGAGGGCCAGCGCGCCGGTCCAGATCTCGAGATAAGGCGCGGTCGAGTACGTCTTGAACCAGTACGGGGCCCCGGTGTGGGCGCCCAGCAGTTGGGGGGCCGGCGGCGGCGGCGCCTTCTTTTTCCTCTTGGGGTTGACGGGCACGAGCTGCGGCACGGCCGCCGCGGCCGCGGCCAGCAGCGCGACGAGCGCCAGTGCCCTCACTTTTCCACCGGGCCGCCGGCCTCGTTCCAGCCGCGCCAGCCGCCGTCCATCGAGACGACGTTGCGGTAGCCCATCTTCTGCAGGTTGTCCGCGCTCAGCGCCGAGCGGAAGCCGCCGCCGCAGTACAGGATCAGCTCCTTGGTCTTGTCGGGGATCTGCTGCTCGATGTCGCGCTCGATGACGCCTTTGCCGAGATGGATCGCGCCGGCGATCCTTCCCTTCGTCCACTCGTTGTCCTCGCGGACGTCGATGAGGTCGAGGTGCTCGCCTTTCTTCATGCGCGCGAGGACCTCGGCGACGCTGGTCTCCTTCACGCGGGACTTGGCGTCGTTGACGAGGCGGAGGAATTCGGGAGAGTGGTGGCTCATCCCATCTATTTACAAAATCCGCGTCAGGAGCGGGAGAGGGCGCGGGCGCGGCGGATGACGCCGCGTGAGTAGGCGCGAAACCGCGCGCGGGCGGCAGGATCCTTCATGAGCTCTTGATCGCGCAGGTTCCAGCCGCGCTCCGTGGCGAGGGCGCGCAGGTGGCGCTCGACGGGCTCGACGTCCTCCTGGATGAAGGACCGGACCGCCGCCTCGGGTTTGCCCTCCGTCTTCATCTTCTCGACGACGCGCTGGGCGGCCCGGAGGTTCTTCTCGGCGCGCTTGATGCGGCGCTCGATCTTTTCGTGCTGGCCTTCGAGCCACTTCGCGTAGGCGGCGTCGGTCTCCCCGTGAAGGACGCGGTTCTCTGGATATTGGCGGCCGAGCCATTCGATGAACTCATCGGCGCCTTGCAGGAGCCGTGCGCGGGCGTCTCGCGCGAAGGTCTTGGGCGCGGGCTCGATGCCGAGCTCGCTCCACACGCGGCTCTCCACGGTGTAGGACTCGATCTCGAGCTCGAGGGCGTCGGCGGGCAGGCCGAAGGAGCGCTGGATCACGTGCTGAAGCTCGTGGGCGAGGATGGGCGCGCTCTGCAGCGGGTCGCGGCGGCGATGGGCGGCGTCCATCACCAACAGGTCCGAGTCGTAGCGGACCTCGCCGTTGTTGCTGATCTTCTTGACAACGACGAGAGTGGGGTGGCCGCGCTTCTTCTCGAGCTCGGCGATGTCGCGCAGGATGCGGCGGCCGGTCTTGGATTGCATCAGCGTTCCGACGACGTCGGCGAGCCAAGGCTCGTCCGCCTCGTCGGCGACTTTGAGCCCGGCGCCGAGCATGGGCGCAGCCGGCTCCGCGACGGGCGCAGGGCTCGCGGCGGCGCCGTCGAAGCGGGCGGAGGCCTCGGCGGACCGTGACTCGGGAGACTTCGGCGCGCCGGGGTCTTTCGGATCGCCCGGCTCGCCCGGGGCGGCCGCGGCTTTCAAAGCGGGCAGCGCCGGCGCCGCGGCGGGAACGAGCGCGGGGGCGGCGACGATCGGAAGAAGGTTCGGCGCGGCGAGCAGCGGGGCGGCGGACAGAGCGGTCGTGAGCGCGGGAGCCCGAAGCGCCGGAGAGGCGAGCGCCGGCATCGCGATCGAGGCGGCGCCGGAGAACGCGGGCGCGGAGACGGGGGCGGCGGAAAAGGGCACGGCCACGACGGCGGCGCCCGCCGGGGACAGGCCGGCGGCGAACGCGACAGCGGTCCACGCGAACGCGCGGTTCACGAGGCGACTATAGAATAGGGCGGACCGGAACGGCAGGACGAAGGACCTATACGCGACCTAGGTAAAGGTCCTAGAGAATCAGCGTGTCGGGCCGAGCGCGAGGGCCGCGCTCGACGCGAATCGCACGGCCGCGGCGGCTGAGAAGATGAAGGCGCCGAGAACGAGGCTTTTCTCATGCGCGGCTCAAGCGAGAGACTTTCGGAACATGACCAGAACCTCGACTTCCTTGAACCCATCCTCCAGATCGATGATGAAGTGCCCCTCGAGCAAGAAGAAGAACGCGTCGTCGTTCTCGTGCTTGTGCCAGTGGTACTCGCCCTGCATCACGCCCAGGCGGACGACGGAATCGTTCACCTTGCAGAGGGTTTGATTGTACCACTTGTCCGTCACGGCGTCGATGAGGGCCGGAGCGTCGACGACGCTCAGCTGCGGGAATTTCACGTCGAGGAAGGTGGCGTACGGAAAATTTTTCGGATCGCTCACGCAGGCACCTTCCCGTATTTATTCATCCACGGAATGCCGAATTGATCTGTGAACATTGCGAGACTCATCCCAGCGGCGAGTCCGCCTTGTTTAATATTGGTCGCCGGCCGTGCGCTGTCTGATACTGATTGAGCCAGGTTCTCTCTAATTTATTGAGATTCGCTTTGTCATAGGGTGCAAAGTGAAACCAAAAGGCCTTTCCCTTTGGGGTTAAACCGATCTTTTCGGGATTACTTAGATGATCTTGAAAGCGCCTACTCAAATCGACACTTAAGCCTATGTACAGGATTGCGCCTTCAAAGGTGGTTAGCGCGTAGCACCCTGCAGCCTTCGGAACCAACTTAAACGATGAGAGCTTAAACAGAATTCTTCCCGTCACAGTGGGATTTAAGTCTGCGACGTTCACAACTCAATATCCCCCTGCCCGCTTGATTTGTGCAGTGCCTTAGCCATTTCCGTATTGATGACGTTCAACGCACCCGAGTTAAGGAAACTAGCCTTGCCGCCCTTGACCCAAAATTCTGTATGCCCCACGCCTGCGTAGTCGCCATCAACATTCTCGAAGGTCTGGCGGAGAAGGCTTTCCATTGTGACGACCTTGAAGTTCGGCATGTTTATCATCTTGCCCATGAAAGGGACGCAAAACTTGCAAAAAAGTTCCACGCCGTTGTACTTGAATAGGACCGTCGGATCGTCCGTCCCCAAAATGCCGGTTATCGCTTTCCAGTAGTTGAGAAAAATTCCAAGTTGCTTATCTTCGGGGTAAGCTGCTATCGGATTACTTGCGACGAGCACAAATCTCTTGATGGCCTTTACGAAGCTTTTTTGATTCACCGTTCCATCACTTTCCTCATCATTCGCCATTCGAATTCTATTCAGCCATGGACTTTCCGGATTTGAATTGAGGAAATCGACATACTTGAGGGCCTTCTCGTCCTCGCCCTTCTGAACTGTATTGGCAATCCATTTGGGCAGGTTAGGAATATCCTCCAGCTCCATCGACTGAGTTAGCCTCGCGAAAATTCTCTGTTCGACGCCTTTTTCAACGCTCTTCTGCGTAGTGTTCACGATCAGGAAATGACACATTTGGGCGATCTTCGGAAGATTCACTGCAATATTGACCGGAACTTCGAAATTCAAAACACGTGGATCCCTTTCAGCCGCCATCTTCAAGCCTTCCACGCGATGCTGTCCGTCGACAACGCTGAAGGACCCAATATTTTCGATATCGATCTCGATGGTGTTATCTATTGAACTGAATGGGATGCTCTTATGCGTGGCCAGGAAAATGCTCGTGGGAAGGAAGGCATCTAGTGTGTCTTGCCCGGCCGAGATGTAGTCTGCCAATTTCTTCGCGCGGCCCTTATTAAGCAAGCGCTGATAGCCCTTGTCGTTAGTGTTCTCTGGGTCAAGGGTTTCAACGCTATAGAACTTCGGCATCAATAGATCCGATACCTTCAGAGAAGTTGTGTAGAGCGTAAGGGAGCCCTGTTTGACAAGAGCTGCGGGCCGCTTGATGACTTTAGACATTATCTGCTCCTTCGCCTCGATGTGCGGATTATGGCCAGCGACCAGTTTTAGATTCCGCGCCGCCTCGTCCGGGACTGATATCCGCTTGCGAGCTTTGCATTAACTCGTTGCTCCAAGAACTCTCTTGCTTCAGCCTGAGTCGAAAATGGCCGTTTCTTTGTCTGCAATTCACCGGCAGACATAACCTTTCGTTTGCACAAACGCGCCCGCCCCCACCACGTCTGTACGACCCGACCAATCCGAGTTGCTTTCCATATCTTCCAGCTTACACCGCTTTGATTTTCGGGGTTCCGACCCATGTAAAAGAGAATTCTCATCTATTCTTCTATTTTGATTGCCTTTGTCCGAATTCTTCCATCATTGACGCAAAGCGGAAGGAATCTAATTGCTTGCCGCGCAGTATAACAGGGTGCATAGAAACGCGCCATGAGAACTTCTAATTGTTACGCGGCGCGAGTTTCGGAGGGAACGACTACTCGCAGATGTGGCACACCCCGAGCCCGTCGACGGCCGCAGGCCGGTCGCGCTCGGAGTTGACGATGCAGAGGAACCCGAAGGGCTCCTTCGCGTCCGCGGGGCAGCGGAACTGGTGGGGATCGGAGGGAGAGACGTACACCACGTCGCCGACGCCGACGTTCCAGATGTAGCAGCCGGCCTGCGCCTCGCCGCTGCCGCGCATCGGGATCACGACGTGCTCGTGCTCGTGCTTCTCGAGCGTCGAGAACCCGCCCGGCGCGATCTCGAAGTAGCGCACGTGGAACTTCGTCGTCTCGCCGCGCTTGCCCGCGAGCTCGCGGCGCGTGATGCCCTTGTACTCGGCCGCGACGGCCTTGTACGCCTCGAGCGGCACGTCCTTCCACTCGAACGCGCCCGGGAGCTTGCGGATGACCTTGGAGTGGTTGCCCTGGATGGGCGGCGGCGGGGGAGCCTTCACCCCCCCGACCGTCTTGTCCTGGGCCACCGGAGAACCTTACTCGTGCTCGCGCGGGTCGTTCGACGGCGCGCCCTTGCCGCGCCGCGCCACGCGCAGACGGATCTGCGCGCGACGGACCGCGGCCTCGATCTCGGCGAGATGCTCCGGATCGACGTTCGGCTTGCTCGACTCGGCCTTCGCCTTCTCGAGAGCCTGCCGCGCCCGCTCCGCGTTGATCTGGTCCGCGGCCTCGGCCGTCTCGGCGAACAGCGAGATCACGTCGTCCTTGATCTCGGCGAAGCCGCCGGACACCGCGAAGCGCTTGACCTGCTCGCCCTCCGTGATGCGCACCTCGCCCGCTCCGAGCTGGACGAGGAAGGGCATGTGCCCCGGAAGGACGCCCATCTCGCCGTTGGCCGCCGGCAGGACCACGAAGTCCGCGGGCGCGGACCACGCGACCTTCTCCGGCGTCACCAGCTCGAGCGTCAAAGCCTTGTCGGACATAAGTTTCCTCTCGGCCTTACTTCATCTTCTCCGCGTTGGCGACGGCCTCTTCGATGCCGCCGCACATGTAGAACGCGCCCTCGGGCAGCGCGTCGTACTTGCCCTCGATGAGCGCCTTGAAGCTGGAGATCGTGTCCTTCAGCTTCACGTACTTCCCGTCGCGTCCCGTGAACTGCTGGGCCACGAAGAACGGCTGGGAGAGGAACTTCTGGATCTTGCGCGCGCGCGTGACGACCAGCTTGTCGTCCTCCGAGAGCTCGTCGATGCCCAGGATCGCGATGATGTCCTGCAGGTCGCGGTAGCGCTGCAGGATCTTCTGCACGCCGCGGGCCACGTTGTAGTGCTCCTCGCCGACGACGTTCGGATCCAGGATGCGCGACGTGGACTCGAGCGGGTCGACCGACGGGAAGATGCCGAGCTCGGCGATCTGACGCGAGAGCACGGTCGTCGCGTCGAGGTGGGTGAACGTGTTGGCCACGCCCGGGTCCGTCAGGTCGTCGGCGGGGACGTACACGGCCTGGATCGACGTGATCGAGCCCTTGTTCGTGGACGTGATGCGCTCCTGCAGCGCGCCGATCTCGGTCGTCAGCGTCGGCTGGTAGCCGACGGCCGAGGGCATGCGGCCCAGCAGGGCGGAAACTTCCGCCCCCGCCAAGACGTAGCGGAACACGTTGTCGATGAAGAGCAGGACGTCCGCGCCTTCCTTGTCGCGGAAGTGCTCGGCCTGCGTCAGCGCCGTGAGGCCGACGCGCGCGCGGGCCCCCGGCGGCTCGTTCATCTGGCCGAAGACGAGGACGGTCTTGGAGAGCACCGGCGCGCCGTCGGAGAGCTTGGACTCCTCCATCTCGCGGTAGAGGTCGTTGCCCTCGCGCGAGCGCTCGCCGACGCCGCCGAACACGGACACGCCGCCGTGCTCCTTGGCCACGTTGTTGATGAGCTCGAGGATGGTGACGGTCTTGCCGACGCCGGCGCCGCCGAAGAGGCCGATCTTGCCGCCTTTCATGTACGGAGCGAGCAGGTCGATGACCTTGATGCCCGTCTCGAAGATCGCGGGCTTGGTCACGAGCTCGGTGAGCTTCGGCGCCTCGCGGTGGATGGGCAGGCGGTCGTCGGACTTGATCTCGGCCAGGCCGTCCTTGGCCTCGCCGAGCACGTTCATCAGGCGGCCCAGGCAGGGGCGTCCGACGGGCACCGAGATCGGCGCGCCGGTGTCCTCGACCTGCGTGCCGCGGGTCAGGCCCTCGGTGGCGCCCATGGCGATCGTGCGGACCACGTTGTCGCCGAGGTGGCTGGCCACCTCGACCGTCAGCGTCGCCGCCGACGTGCCGTTGCCCTCCTGATGGGGCATCTTGATCTTCAAAGCGTTGTAGTTCGACGGGAGCTTCCCGGACGGGAACTCGACGTCGACGACGGGCCCGATGACTTGGACGATTTTTCCGATGTTCATGTTTCTCGCTCTCTGGGTCAGTTGGTCGTATAGTGGCCGATCTTGTGGAAGCGCACGCCGTAGCGGCGCTGTCCCGCGACGGCGGCGCCGACGGAGCGCACCTCACCGCGGAGTTCGATCTTGGACGGCAGTTTCAGATGGAGGGTCATGCCTTTTTCCAAAACCGCGTCCGACTTGAACGTCATCCCGCCCTGCGACAGGTCGGCGATGACCCCGCGGCAGCGGCTCGGGCCCTCGCCCGAAAGATTGATGTCCAGCGTGACGCCCACCGCGGTGCGCGGGTGGCGGCGCTGCTCCGGCGTCCCGAACGTTTTATCGGTCAAGGCATTCCCCCTGCGTCTACCTCTAAGCGGCCAGCGCCTCGGCGCCGCCGACCAGCTCCGCGATCTCCTTCGTGATGGCCGCTTGGCGCGTGCGGTTGGCCGACAGATTCAGCGCCTCGCGCAGCTCCTTGGCGTTCTTGGACGCCGCGTCCATCGCGTTCATGCGCGCGGCGAGCTCGGCGGCCTGCGACTCGAGAAGGATGCGGTACACCTGCGCCTTCACGAAGCGCGGCAGCAGCGCCGCCAGCAGCTCGGGCCGGCCCGGCTCGAAGCCGTAGTCGGGCAGCGACACGGCCTCGGGCACGACCTCCGGGGCCGGGATCGGCAGCAGCGCGGCCGTGAGCAGGCGCTGCTGCGCGACGGACTTGAACTCGTTGTAGAGGACGGTCACCGACGAGACTCCCTTGTTCAGGTAGGCGTCGATGACGGCCTGGCCGACGAGCTCCGCGTGCGTGAAGGAGATCTTCGGGAACACGCCGACGAGCTCGTTGACGACCTCGATGTCGTAGCCGCGCAGGCGGTGCACCAGGTCGCGGCCCTTGCGGCCGACGGCGACGACGTAGACCTTCTTGCCCTGGCGCGCCCTGAGCCAGTCGATCGCCGCGCGCAGGACGTTGGAGTTGAAGGCGCCGCACAGGCCCTTGTCGCCGGTCACGAGCACCAGCAGCTCGGCGCCGCGCTCCGCGGAGCGCTTCTCGAAGAACGGGTGCAGCCGGGACGTCGCCTCGGCCCCGGCGGCGAGCGACTCGCTCTCCTGCAGCAGCGCCAGCTCGCGCACCATGCGCTCCATGCGCGCGGCGAAGGGGCGCGCCGCGAGGATCGCCAGCTGCGACTTGCGCATGCGCGCGGCGGCGACCATCTTCATGGCCTTGGTGATCTGCTCGGTGGATTTCACCGACTTGATCTTGCGGCGGATTTCTCGAAGAGAAGCCATAGCTCTTATACTCCGACGGCGGTCTTGGCCCCGCCGATGTAATCTTGGATGCCGCGCTCCGCCGTCCACGCCGCCGCGAAGCCGAAGGCCTTGCGCGCCTTGGCGGGATCGCCGAGCGTCTCGTTCTGGTAGAAGGAGTACGGGTTCTTGAAATATTCCGGCGAGAGCTTCGTGTCCAACGCCACGTTCAGCGCGGCGATCACGGCATTAAAATCGGTCTTTCTTCCGGTGCAGCAGTTGTAGACGCCGGAGGCGGCCTTCTCGAAGGCTTTGATGTTGGCTTCAACCACATCTTTCACATAGATGTGATCCCGATACTGTTCTCCAAACTCGAACACGCGAGGGCGCTTGCCGGCCTTCATCTGCAGGGACAGCTGCCAGATCATGCTCGCGTACTTCTCTTTGTGAGCCTCGCGCGGGCCGAAAACGTTGAAGTAGCGAAGGCCGACGGTCTTCACCTTCGACTTGAGGGCCACGGTCTCCATCACGGCCTTGGAGAAGCCGTACACGTTGAGCGGCTTGGGCGTCGCGTCCTCACGGTGCGGGACGGGTAGATCGCCGTAGGTCGCGGCCGAAGAGGCGTAAACGACCTTCTTCACCTTCGTCTTTTCGGCCCAGGCGAGAAGATTGCGGAAAGACTCGACGTTCACCGTCATCATGAGCTTCTGATCCATCACCGTGGTGTCGGTGATCGCGGCCTGATGAAAGACGGCGTCGATCTTGCCCGCGCGCGGCGCCCAGAACGAGATATCCCCGAAGTCCGCCGCGATCACGTCTCCCGGGAAGCCCGCAAGATTCTTGAAAGTACCGGCGGAGAAATCGTCGATGACCGTGACATCCCAGCCGCGAGCCGCCAGCTCCCAAGCGATGTTGGAGCCGACGAAGCCCGCGCCGCCGGTGACGAGGGCCTTCACTTCTTCCTCTTGGCCACGATGGCCTCCAGCGGGATCGCCGGCGCGAGCATGCAGTCGTTGATCTGCTTCATGCGCTTGGGCTCGGGCGCGCCGAAGGTGTTGGCCATCGGCGAGCCGTACAGGTTGATCAGGCTCGCGCAGACCTCGTGGTCCCACTCGGTGAGTCCCTGCGCGGACTTGAAGTCCTCGTCGAGCTTGTCGAGATAGAGCTTCATCGACTTCTTGTCGCGCGCCAGCAGGTCCGCCAGCGCGAACGGCGCGTTCTTCTCCGCGACGAAGGCGAACACGCCCACGAGGTTCGGCTGCTTGATGGCCGTGAGCGCCTCGATCAGCGAGAGACTCACCATGCCCGTCGGCGCCTGCGACGCCTCCTGCGCGGCCCGAGCCGCCGCCTCCGCCGGCGCGGCCGCCCGGGCGCTCGCGGGAGCGAGAGCCAGCAGGACGGCCGCGACGGAGGCGGGACGGAGCATCACTTGAACTGAGCCTTGAATTCCTTGAGCAGGGTCTCGAGCTTGGCCTTGATCGCGTCGTCGATGGCCTTCTTGTCCGCGAGCTCCTTCAGCGTCGCCGCATGGCGCGCGTCGGCGTAGGCGAACAGCTCGGACTCGAAGCGGCGCACCTGCGCCGCTGGGACGTCGTCGACGAAGCCGTTGGTGCCCGCGAAGATGGACAGCACCTGCTTCTCGAACGGCAGAGGCACGTACTGTCCCTGCTTCAGGATCTCGACGAGGCGCTCGCCGCGCGCGAGCTGCTTCTGCGACGCGGTGTCGAGCTCCGAGCCGAACTGGGCGAAGGCCGCCAGCGCGTTGTACTGGGCCATGTCCAGGCGCAGGCGGCCGGCGACGCCCTTCATCGCCTTGGTCTGCGCGGCGCCGCCGACGCGGGACACCGAGAGACCGACGTTGACGGCGGGGCGGATGCCCGAGTAGAACAGGTTCGACTCGAGGTAGATCTGGCCGTCCGTGATGGAGATGACGTTCGTCGGGATGAAGGCCGACACGTCGTTGGCCTGCGTCTCGATGATGGGCAGGGCGGTGAGCGATCCGCCGCCGTTCTCCTTGGACAGCTTGCAGGCGCGCTCCAAAAGGCGGCTGTGCAGATAGAAGACGTCGCCGGGGTAGGCCTCGCGCCCCGGCGGGCGGCGCAGCAGCAGCGACAGCTGGCGGTAGGCCGCGGCGTGCTTGGAGAGGTCGTCGTAGATCACGAGCACGGCCTTGCCCTGCCACAAGAACTCCTCGCCGATCGCGCAGCCGGCGTAGGGCGCGACGTAGAGCATCGGCGCGGGCTCGGACGCGCCGGCGCAGACGACGATCGTGTAGTCCATCGCGCCGTGGTCCTGCAGGGTCTGCACGACCGCCGCGACGGTGGACTGCTTCTGGCCGACCGCGACGTAGATGCAGATCGGGCGGTTGGGCTGGTTCTTCTGGTTGATGATCGTGTCGATCGCGACCGCGGTCTTGCCGGTCTGGCGGTCGCCGATGATCAGCTCGCGCTGGCCGCGGCCGATCGGGATCATCGCGTCGATGGCCTTCACGCCGGTCTGGAGCGGCTCGTTGACCGGGGAGCGCTGCATGACGCCCGGAGCCACCACCTCGATGGGCCGGCTCTTCGTCGTCTTGATCGGGCCCTTGCCGTCGACGGGCCGGCCGAGCGCGTCCACCACGCGGCCGATCATCGCGTCGCCGACGGGGACCTGGGCGATCTTGCCCGTGCGCCGGACCGGGTCGCCTTCCTTGACGAGGGTGTCGGAGCCGAACAGCACGCAGCCGACGTTCTCCTTCTCGAGGTTGAGCACCATGCCCATGACGCCGTTGGGGAGCTCGAGGAGCTCGCCGGCCATCGCGTTCTCGAGGCCGTACACGCGGGCGATGCCGTCGCCGACTTGCAGGACGGAGCCCTCCTCCTTCAGCTCGGTCGAGCCCGTGAAGCCCTCGATCTGGGTCTTGATGACGGCGGTGATCTCTTCTGGTCTGATGGCCATGTTAGTTGAAGCTCTCCCGCAGCCGGCGCAGTTGTCCGCGCAGGCTGGAATCGAGGACCCAGTCGCCGATCTTCACGGCGATGCCGCCGATCAGCTCCGGGTCCTCTTTGATCTCGAGTTCGATGTCTTTTCCGGCGAAAATCTTGAGCTTGGACGCGAGCTGCTTCTGCGCGTCGGCCGAGAGCGGCGCGGCGGTGCGCACGTGCGCCTTGGCGATGCCGCGCTTGTCGGCGGCGAGGCGCCCGTAGACGGCCGCGACCATCGCGAAGAGCTCGTAGCGCTTCTTCTCGATGAGCAGCTCCAAGAATCGCAGCGTCGTATTGCCGACTTTACCGTCCAGCTGCGAGTGCAGCAGCTTCTTCTTGTCGGCGACGGACACGCGCGGATGGCGCAGGGCCGCGGTCGCGCCCACGAGCAGGTCGCGCGCGGCGCCGAGATCGGCGGCGACCTTCTGGTCCTCGCCCTTCTTGTCGGCGGCCTGGAACAGCGCCGCGGCGTAGCGGCCGGCCAGCACGCGGTCGGAGGCCTGCATCTTAGTTCGCTCCCGCCTTCTTGGCCGACTCGAGGTCCTTGAAGAAGCCGTCGAGCACGTTCTTCTGCACGCCCGCGTCGACGGTCTTGTGCATGAGCTTCTCGGCGGCGCGGACGGCGATGTCGGCCGTCTCGCGGCGGAGCTCGCCGACGAGGCGGTTCTTCTCGTTGGCGAGGTCGGCCATCGTCTTGTCCTTGATGCCCTGCGCGTCCGCCTCGGCCTCGGCCTTGAGCTTGGCGCGCAGCGCCTCGCCGTCCTTCGTCGCGGCGGCGAGCAGCTCCTTGGCTTTGGCCTGCACGGAGGCGATCTGGGCCTCGAACTCGCGCTGGATCCGCTCGGCCTCGGAGCGCGCCTTCTCGGCGCCCTCGCGGTCGGCCTTGATGCGCGCGTCGCGCGCGTCGATGGCGCCGAGCAGAGGGCCCCAGGCGAAAAGCTTCAGGATGCCGACGAGGCACAGGAAGGTGACGATCGTCCAGATCATGAATCCCGGGTCGGGGTTCAGCAGGTTTTCCATGTTTGAGGCTCCGCGTTTAGAGTGTCTTCGACGTCACGTCAAATCGTGCCTCGGGCGGCGCGTTCGCGCCGCCCGAGGGCTTGGTCGAGCTTAGTGCGCTTCCGTCGCCGCCGGGGCGTTGTTGGACGCGACCGGCAGGGCCGTCTTGAGCGCGCCGACCGCGAGGAACGCGATCACGAGCGCGAGGAGGCCGAGACCCTCGATCATGGCGGCAGGGATGATCATCATGACCTGCAGCTTGTCGATGGCTTCCGGCTGGCGGGCGCCGCCCTCGAGGGCGGCGGCCGCGAGCTTGGCGATGCCGTACGCGCCGCCGATGAGGCAGAGACCCGCGCCGAAGAACACGCCGAGATACGCGATACCGATGGACATTTTGAGACTCCTTGACTCTATGTTCCGGATCGCAATACCGCGTCCGGGGTGCGACCTCCGCGGTTTAGTGCGGGTGGACGGCTCCGCCGACGAACAAGGCGGTCAAGATCGTGAAAATATAGGCCTGGAGAAACGCGACCAGAATATCGAGCGTGACGACGAACAGCGCGAGGCCGACCGCCGCGGGCGCCACGGCCAGGCCCACGAGCTTGCTCGTCTCGGCGAAGATGAAGATCAGCGAGAGGAAGGCCAGCGAGACGATGTGGCCGGCGATGATGTTCGCGAAAAGACGGATGCAGAGCGAGAAGCACTTGGCGAGCATGCCGAAGCACTCGATGACGAACAGCACGGGCCAGAGCGCGACGGGCACGCCGCCGGGCACGATGTGCTTGACGTAGGAGATCGGGCCCTGCTCCTTGACGCCGGCGAACTGGATCATCAGGAACGTGCAGACCGCCAGGGACGCCGTGACCGTGATGTTGGCCGTGACCGCGTGCGCGCCGGGGACCAGGCCGATGAGGTTGCAGAACAGGATGAAGAAGAACAGCGTCAGGAAGTAGGGGAGGTAGGCGTCGGTGTGCTCGTGGAAGATGGAGTGCAGCATCTCGTCGCGCACGTACAGGACGATCGGCTCGACGGCGCCGCGGAGCACCCGGCCGGGCTCGGACTCGGAGCGCGCGGCGAAGGACAGGACGAGCGTCGCGATCGCGCAGACGATCCAGAGCATCACGAGGTGCTCGGACAGGCCGAAGTCGATGCCCTTGACGACGAAATGGGAGAAGCGGTGGTCGAGGAGATGGTGCTCGAGGATATGTTCGAAGTTCATGAAAGCTTGAGGTACCTTGTTTCCAGCGTGAGCAGCATCGCCAAAAGACCGAACACGTACGACACGAGCAGCGCGTCCGACGCCAGCCATCCGCGCCGCCACGAAAACGCCATCAAGAATATCAACGCTGCGGCGCGCAGCGCCATCCCGCCGCCGAACGCCCACCAAAAAGCCCGCATCGAGGTGCGCCGGGCCCACAGCAGCCACCCGACGCTCGCCGACGACGCGAGCCATGCGACAAAAACTCCCAGCGCGATCCCCTTGCGCATCGGCGCCGCGCGGAAGATCGCGCACGCCGCCGCCGTTCCGGCGAGCCCGACGGCCGCTCCCTCAGCGGCGGCCCTGAGGGCCGTTTTTGCGAGGGATGAACGATCGGACGAACCGGTAAAGACCAAGGGTGATTGCCCCCACCGACATGCCGAGAGCGAACCAAGGAGCGGAGTGAAATTTCTCGTCGAGCCACGAACCCGTGAAGAATCCGATCAGGGCGTAGGCGACGAATTCCGAACCCGCGCCGAGGGCGATCCCCCAGGCGCTACGCTGTGCCTGCGCGGACTCCTCGGTTTCTTGAGACATTCTCGTCGACGACGGAGATTGTACGATTTACCGCCAAGCCGTGTCAATTTTAAGGAACAGCCGATCCGGCGCGCGTGCCGGGGCAGGACATCCGCCGCCGCGCGCGCGGCAAAAAAGCTATCCTCAGGCCGTGAACGACGTCGATCGCGGCCCGGCGCGCATCCTCATCGCCGACGACCTTCCGGACCTCCTGCAGGCCCTGAAAGAGACTCTCGAGCGCGAGGGCTTCGTGGTCGCCGCGGTCGGCGACGGGCAGTCCGCGCTCGACGCGATCCGCGCCGATCCGCCCGACATCGCGGTGCTCGACCTCAAGATGCCGCGCCTGAACGGCTTCGAGGTGTGCCGCGCCCTGCGCGAGGACCCGCTGCTCGAGAACCTGCCGGTCGTGATCCTCTCCGCCTCCGGCAGCCGCGAAAGCAAGATCGAGGGGCTCGACCTCGGCGCCGACGACTTCATCACCAAGCCCGTCGACGTGCGCGAGCTGCTGGCGCGCATCCGCATGATCCTCAAGCGCACGCGCCAAGGCCTCGACGCCAACCCGCTCACGCGCCTGCCGGGCAACCTCTCCATCGAGTCGCGCATCGACCGCGCGCTCGCCGAGAAGCGGCCTCTCGCCGTCCTCTACGTCGACCTCAACCAGTTCAAGGCCTACAACGACGCGTACGGCTACGACGAGGGCGACCGCGTGCTCAAAGGGCTCGCCCGCGTCCTCGTCGACCAGGTCCGCAACGGCGGGCCGGCCGACTTCATCGGCCACATCGGCGGCGACGACTTCATCGCGCTGTCCACGCCGGACCGCATGGAGGACGCGGCGTCGCGGATCTGCGCGGCCTTCGACGACATCGCGCCATCCTTTTATAGCGAGGAGGACCGCGCGCGCGGCTCGATCCTCGCCAAGGACCGCCTCGGGACCGAGCGGGAATTCCCGCTCCTCTCCGTCGCGATCGGCATCTGCCACAACCGCGAGCGCGAGCTCAAGAACTTCGCGCAGGTGGCCGCGCTGGGCGCGGAGCTCAAGAAGGCGGCGAAGTCGAAGGCCGGCTCGGCCTACGTCGTGGACCGGCGCCGCGCCGACGACACGAGCCGGTAGGACCCGCCGCGCACCGTCTCGATCTTCCCCTTCCACGGCGCGAGCGCGCGCCGCAAGGACAGCGCGCGGCGCGAGACCGTCTCCGCCTCCACCTCGCGGCCGGACGCCTCGCGCACCGCGCCGAGAAGGCGCTCGCGCGAGACGGCCTCGCCCTCGACGGCGAGCAAGGCCCACAGGAACGCGAAGTCCGGCGCGGCCACGGGCAGCTCCTTCCAGCTCTTGCGCTGGAGGACGTGCACGCGGCGCGAGCGGTGATCGGCTTTTAGGAGTCCGTCCGCGCTCATCAGGGACTTTTCCTGCTCGGCCGAATCGCGAAGGGCCGAGAGGCGCGCGAACAACCTCTCGTCGGGCCACGACTTGGCGATCACCTCGTCGGCGCCGGAGGCCAGCCCCGCGGCAATGCCGTCGGCGCCGAGCTCCGCGTCCGAACACGCGAGAGCGATGCGCGATGACGGGAAATGCCCTCGCAGAGCTGCCACGGATTTCGCGAGCGCGCCGCGCGCGGCCGCCCGGTCGAGCACAACGAGAGCGCGCGCGTGGTCTGGGAGCCCCGCGCTCGCGCCGGCCGCGTGGAACTCCCAGCCGCCGCGCGCGGCCGCGGCCGACAGGCGCGCGAGCCAATTCTCATCTTGAGAGATCGCGATCATCGCGCTTTCACCGGTGAAAGTAAAAAGAAAATCCTCGTGTGTTTCTCGGCGATATCTTGAATCGAAGCCGCCGTTGTCAGAGCGCTTCCCACGCGGCGGCCAAACCCTGGCCCACGCCGATGCAAAGAGACGTCACGGCGCGCTTCGCCTTGCGGCGCCGCATCTCGTGGAGCATCGTCACGACGATGCGGCAGCCCGAGGAACCAAGCGGATGGCCGAGCGCGATCGCTCCGCCGTTCACGTTCAGCTTCGCGTGATCGAGCCCGAGGTCGCGCTGGCAGGCGAGAGACTGGGCAGCGAAGGCCTCGTTGATCTCGATGAGATCGAGGTCGGGAGCTTTCCAACCCGTGCGCCCCAAAACCTTTTGGATGGCGGGAACGGGACCGATGCCCATGTAGGACGGATCGACTCCGGCAGACGCGGAGCCGGCCCAGCGCGCCATCGGCTTGAGGCCCAGCGACGCGGCCTTCTTGGCCTCCATGACGAGCACGGCGGACGCGCCGTCGTTGAGCGTGCTGGAATTTCCCGCCGTGACCGACCCGTCCTTCTTGAAGGCGGGCTTGAGCGCGGCGAGCTTCTCCAAGCTCGTGTCGGGGCGGATCGTCTCGTCCTGCTTGCAGGTCAGAGCGGGGTCCTTCTTCGTCGGCGTCGCGATCGGCACGATCTCCTCGGCGAACTTCGCGCGCGCCGCCTCGGCGCGGCGGTGGCTCTCCAGCGCGAACGCGTCCTGGTCCGCGCGCGAGACCTTGTACTTCTCGGCGACGTTCTCCGCGGTCTCGCCCATCGACAGCAGCGGGAACATCGCCTGCAGGCGCTTGTTCGGATAGCGCCAGCCGAGCGCGGTGTCGTACGCCGTCAGGTTCCCGAACGCGTAGCCCGACTCCGCCTTCGGGAAAGAATAAGGCGCGCGGCTCATGCTTTCGACGCCGCCGGCTATAAAGACATCCCCTTCGTTCGCGAGGAGCGCCCGCGCGGCGTTGTTGATCGCCTCGAGGCCCGAGGCGCACAGACGATTGACCGTGCAGCCGGGGACCGTCTGAGGCACGCCGGCGAGCAGGCCCGCCATTCGCGCGACGTTGCGGTTATCTTCGCCGGCCTGATTCGCGCAGCCGAGGTATACGTCCGCGATCTCGGCCGGATCGAGTCCGGGCGCCTTTTTCAGCAGGGCGGCGATGACATGACCCGCGAGATCGTCGGGACGCACGGACGACAGCCCGCCCCCGAGGCGGCCCACGGGCGAGCGCACGGCCGCGACGACGACGGCTTCACGAGACCCCATCGAAATCCTCCATCTTCTGCCGCCACTCGTCGCTCACCCGCACGACGCGGGCGGCGGCGTAGTCGTACGTGACCAGCACCGACTTCGCGAGCGCGACGAGGCGTCCCGTGTCGCGGTCCTCGACGCGGTAATCCATCTTGATGCTCGAGCCGCCGATCTCCTCCACGCGGCAGCCGACGCGCATGGTCTCGTGGTGGAACGCGGGGCTCTTGTAGTCGATCTCGACGCGCGCGATGATCACGCCGAGCTCCTCGATCTTCCTCGCGCCGAGGAGCTCGCGCAGGTAGTCGACGCGCGCGCTCTCCAGGTAGCTGAGATAGACCGCGTTGTTGACGTGGCCGAGCGCGTCCGTATCGGAAAAGCGCACTTGGACGTCGGAAACGATCTTGAAGCCTTCCATCAGCGGGCCTCCTGCAGCAGCTTGGCGAAGCGGGCGCGCGTCATCACGAACTGCACGACCGAGCCCTCGCCGAGCTTGCGGCCGCGGCTGTGCACCTCGACGCGCGTGTAGACGCGCATGCCGCGCACGCGCACGAGCCGCGCGACGACGTGCAGGGGCGCGCCGATGCGCGCGGGGCGCAGGTGCTTGATGAGCAGGCCGCCCCCTGCGGCCTCCTCGTGCGGCTCCAAATACGGCGCGAGGAGCATGCGCGAGGCCGTCTCCATGTGGTAGACCATCGCCCACGTCGCGTACAGCGGATGGCGCACGAGGCCCTGCAGGTGCGGGCGCATGTGCTTCTCGACCTTGGCCGGCATGTCCACCGTGAGCCCGACGCGCAATGGCTTCATGAGAGCATCCCCAGCGCCGCTAGGCGCACCGCCTCGGCCGCCGCCGAGAACGGCAAAGCTTCCGCGGCGGCCCGCGCGGCCTTGCCCATCTCCTCGAGCTTGGCGCGGTCGTTCATCAACTCCAAGATCGCCTCCGCGAGACGGGCCGGCGCCTTCTTCGTCGACGGATAGTGCACGAGGCGGCCGGCCTCGGGAGGCAGCATGTCGCGCACGCCGTAATGGTCGCTGGCGAGCACGGGCAGGCCCGCGTGCATGGCCTCGACGACGTTGAGACCGTAGCTCTCGTGCACCGAGGGCGACACGAACACGTTGGGCAGGCGCAGGTAGATGCGCTTGGACGCCGCGTCGAGATAGCCGGGGAAGTACACCTTGACCTGCTTGAGCCGGGCGGCGGCGGCCTTCACCTTCTTGTGGTAGGCCTGGCCCATCATGAAGGCCGGCTCGCCGCAGACGAAGAGCCGCACGTCCTTGCCCGCGAGCTTGCCGCCCGCCTCGAGCAGGCGCAGGGCCTCGAGCAGGAGATGGATGCCCTTCTCGGGCGAGATCCGCGACAGCGTCATCAGCGTGAAGGTGTCCGGGCCGATCTCGTGATAGTCGCGCAGATCGTCGGCGCGGTTGATCTCCGCCTGGCTCGGGTCCTCGGCCCAGACGCCCCACGGGATGACCTGCACGCGGCGAGAAAGCTCCTCCTCGCCGATCAGGTCGCCGTAGCAGCGCCGGATGGTGTCGGTCATCGCGGTCGAGGGCACGACGATGCGCGTCGAGTGCACGACGGTCTCGCGCTGCTTGTCGAAGACGAGGTTGAGCACCTGGGGCAGGATCCACTCGACGCCGGCCGCCTTGAGCTTCTCGTGAACGCGCGTGAGGCGCTCGGGCGCCAGGAAGCGGCGCAGGTAGAGCTTGTTGAAGTAGTCCACGACGTCCACGTGCCAGATCGAGAGCACGCGGTAGCCCGCGCGCGTGAGGCGTCCGAGCGTCGGGCCCTCGGAGATGTCGTTGACGACGATCGCGGTGTCCATGGGCCGGAACTCCCGCTGGCGGTCCAGGATCCACTGGGTCGTCTCGGCCTCGAAGTCGGCGCAGAATCGCGCGTAGGCCAGCTCGCCGAGCTCGACGAGCCCGTCGGGCCTCGCCGCCAGGCGCACGTACTGGGCGGCTTGGGCGGGCGCCTCCGGGCCGGAGCCGAGCACGACCAGCCGCCACCCCGCGTCGGGCTTCCAGTGGCGCGCGAGCTGCAGGCCGACCATGGCGCCGCCGCCCAGCGGCGTGCGGTCCATGGGATAGCCGAGGTGGCTGCCGACGAAGATGATGTTCTTCACTCGCTCCGGTCGCGGCTTGCGGGTACCTTCGGAATTATATAATTAGAGGAGTCGCATTCCCGGGAGACACCATGAACGCTTCATCCAAGACGATCGTCGTCGCCGGCGGCGCCCGCACGCCGATCGGTCACCTGTCCCGCTCGCTCGCCAACATCCCTCCCGAGGAGCTGCTCGTCGACGCCCTGCAGGCCACGCTCTCCCGCTCCAAGCTCTCCAAGGACGCGGTCGACGGCGTGATCGCGGGCTGGGTCGGCCAGGGATTCCAGGCGCCCAACATCGCCCGCGTCGCTGCGCTTCGCGCAGGTCTCCCAGAACGCGTGCAGTCGGTGACGGTGCAGAACAACTGCGTCTCGTCCATCGAGTCGATCTCGGCGGCCTGCCGCTTCATCCTCGCCGGCGAGGGCGAGGTGTACCTGGCGGGCGGCGTCGAGGTCATGTCGCGCCTGCCCTACACGATCGACGGCTCGCGCGCGAACAAGGCCCTGCGCAGCATGGATACCGTCAAGGCCAAGTGGGGCGAGCTGCTCGCGACCGGCGACGTCGCGGTCACCGACGCGATGGAGGCCGGCCTCACCGACCCCGTCGAGCACATCAACATGGCGGGCACGGCCGAGGTCTGCGCGCAGATCTACGGGATCGACCGCCAGGCCGAGGACGAGTACGCGCGCGAGAGCTTCCGCAAGGCGATCGCGGGCTGGAACTCGGGCTTCTACAACAGTCACGTCGTGCCGGTCACGCGCAACGGCGCGGTCGTCCTCGAGAAGGACGAGTACCCGTTCCTGCGCGAGGACCTGGTCGAAAAGCCCCAGATGTTCGCGAAGGCTCCGACGGCGTTCGATAATTCTTCCTACCCTCTTAAACAGTTCTACGCCGACTACGGCAAGCACATCACGGGCAAGACGTATCAGGACGGCATGAAAGGCACCGTGACGCTGTTCAACGCCTGCGGCCGCTCCGACGGCGCCGCGGCCGTGATCGTCACGACGAAGGAGAAAGCGAAGTCTCTCGGTCTCGACGTATTGGCCGAGATCAAGGGCTGGGGCTTCGAGGGCAACAACCCGGCGCACATGGGCGTGGCTCCCGCTTTGGCCGCGCCGACCGCGCTCAAGCGCGCGGGGGTCAAGTTCGAGGACCTCGACCAGATCGAGCTGCACGAGCCGTTCGCGGCGACGGTGCTCTCCATCTTCAAGCTCGGCAAGGACAAGTTCGGCCACGACTGGGAGGCCAAGAACAAGTCCGGCGCGCTCAACCCCAACGGCGGCTCGATCGCCGTCGGCCATCCGCTGGGCGCCACCGGCGCGCGGCTGATGCTCAACCTCGTCCACGCGCTGCGCCAGAACCCGAAGGGCCGCTACGGCATGATGGCGGCGTGCGCGGGCGGCGGCATGGGCGGCGCGATGGTCGTCGAGAAAGCCAGCTAAGCCTTCCGTCAAGTCGACCGGACTTCCGTCAGCCCGAGCGGGCCGAAGGCCCGCTCAGTGCATGCAGGTGTAGTTCATGCCGAAGAAATGGCTGGTGCCGCCGGCGCCGCGGCACCCGGCGACGATCGCCATGATCGGATCGCTGGCGTTGAACTTGATGATGCGGTCTTTCTTCTTCTCGAAGAAGATCAGCATCGAGAAGCGGCAGCCGAGGTCGATCTCGGTGCACTTCGTCTGCTCCATGACGCACTTGAGCTCGTCCTCGGTCACTTCTTCGTAAGGCAGCGGCGACGGGAACGCGCTGGCCAAGCTCAAGGGCTTGATGAAGCTCGCCTCGTCGCACGCCTGCCCCGTCGATTGGACGAAGATCCCCTTCTTCTTGATATCGTGGATGCGGAGCAGGGCGGCGATCTCGGTCTGCTTGGCGGCGGCTTTGCGCTGCAGCTTCTTCGGCAGCGTCTCCGTCTTGACCGCCAGGAACGGGTCGATGAGCTTGGGGTTGGCCTCGGAGAGGTCGACCTTCAGGAAATAATTCACCAGCTCGATGGTCGTCTTGTCGGCGGTCGCGGCGGCATCGGACTTCGCTTCCGCGGCGCGTGAAGGGACCGCCGCGAAGAGGAGCGCCGCGAGCAGGAATCCCATTCGCCTATTGTAAATCATCCGCGGGGATGATGCTTGGCGTGCGCGGCCTTGAGCGCCGCGGCGTCGAGGTGGGTGTAGATCTGCGTCGTGGACAGGTCCGCGTGGCCGAGCATCTCCTGCACGGAGCGAAGATCGGCCCCCCCCTCGAGCAAGTGCGTGGCGAAGGTGTGCCGCAGCAGGTGCGGGTGCAGCGGCGTCTTGAGGCCGGCGCGCTCGCCGAGGGCGCGCAGGACGCGCCAGAACTGGACGCGAGATAGCCCTTTGCCGGAGCGGCCTAGGAACAGCTCGGGCGCGGGAGTCTTAAAACGCTTCTCGCGCACGGCGAGGTAGGTCCGCAAAGCCGAGACGGCGCGCGAATGGATGGGCACCATGCGCTCCTTGGCGCCCTTGCCGAGCACGCGCACCCATCCTTCCTGAAGATTGACCGCCTCGGGCTTGAGGCCCAGGAGCTCCGAGACGCGCAGTCCCGCGGCGTAGAGCACCTCGAGCAGCGCGCGCTCGCGCACGTCCTCGTAATCGTCGCCGTCGGGCGCGGCGAGCAGCCGCGCGGCGTCGGCCTTCGTGAGGTGCTTGGGCAGGCGCTTGGGCAGGCGCGGGCCCTTCAAGTTCTCGGCGGGGTTCTCCGGCAAACGTCCCTCGATGGCCTGATACGCGAAAAACGACTTGAGCGCCTCGACCTTCCGGAAGAGGGAGGTCGCGGCTAAACCTCTTTCTTTCTCGTCCCATAAGAAGTCATCGAGAATGTTTTTACCCGCGGACGCCGGTTCGATCTTCTTGCCCTTCGCCCACGCCAGGAATGCTCCGACGTCCGAACCATAGGACGACACCGTGCGAGCCGACAGCCCTCTCTCGAGGCTCAGGTAGCGCTCGAACTCGACGAGGAGCGGCGGGCGGGCTTCGTCGGCCATGGGTTATTCTACTCGATGCGGTGCCAGGCTTGTAGAACTCTGCGCACGAAGAGTTCTTGATGCTTGGCACCGGAAAAAATCGCCGCCGCCCCCCGAAGGGAGCGGCGGCGTTCTTTTCCGTTTCGATCTTACTTGCGGGTCGGCTTCGTCGCGATCTTCTCCGCGGTCGCCCGGTCGGACGCCTCGGCCTCGGCGAGCTTCTCGTCGGTCGGCTTGGCGGCGTCGGGGATCACGAGGTACTTGGCGCGCAGGGCCTTCTCGAGCTTCTCCGCGACCTCGACGTGGTGCTTCAAGTACGCCTTCGCGTTCTCGCGGCCCTGGCCGAGGCGCTCGCCTTCGTACAGGTACCAGGAGCCGGACTTCTCCACGATCGTCGCCTCGACGCCGAGGTCGATCAGGCAGCCCTCGCGCGAGACGCCGAAGCCGTGGATCATCTCGAACTCGGCCGTGCGATAGGGCGCCGCGACCTTGTTCTTGACGATCTTCACGCGGGCGCGGGCGCCCACGACGACGTCGCCTTCCTTGATGTTCTCGATGCGCCGGATCTCCATGCGCATCGTCGCATAGAACTTGAGCGCCAGGCCGCCCGTCGTCGTTTCGGGGTTGCCGAACATGACGCCGATCTTGTTGCGGATCTGGTTGATGAAGATCAGCGTGGTGTGGCTCTGCGCCACGACCGCGGTGAGCTTGCGCAGCGCCTGGGACATCAGGCGCGCCTGCAGGCCCATGTGGCTGTCGCCCATCTCGCCCTCGATCTCGGCCTTGGGGACCAGGGCCGCGACCGAGTCGATCACGATGATGTCGAGGGCCGAGGAGCGCACGAGCTTCTCGGTGATCTCGAGCGCCTCCTCGCCGCAGTCGGGCTGGGCGATGAGCATGTTGTCGATGTCCACGCCGAGCGCCTTCGCGTACGCCGGGTCCATGGCGTGCTCCGCGTCGATGTAGGCGGCCGATCCGCCGGCCTTCTGCGCCTGCGCGACGGCCTGCAGCGCGAGGGTGGTCTTGCCCGAGGACTCGGGCCCGTAGATCTCGATGATGCGGCCCTTGGGCAAGCCGCCCACGCCCAAGGCCAAGTCGAGGGACAGAACGCCGGTCGGAATGACGTCGATGCTGATCTTCGCGGCGCGATCACCGAGCTTCATCACGGCTTCCTTGCCGTACGCCTTCTCGATCTGCGCCAGCGCGAGCTCCAGAGCCTTCGACTTCCCCGATTCCATGTTTCCCATTGAGTGATTTCTCCCTCCTCGGCCGGCCCGTTTCGTCCGGGCCGCCAAGGGTGTGAGTATAACAGAAGATTCTCTCGAACACAAGTTCGATTTTGTTCGAGAGGCCCTTTTGGGGGCCTTAGGTATACGGAGCGGGGGCCGAAAAAGTTCCCGTGGACTCGCCGGAAACCTGGACAATCATCTTGCCGACGTTCTTTCCGTCGAGCATCCCGAGAAAGCCCTCGACAACGCGATCGAAGCCCTCGATCACTGTCTGCTCGAGCCCGAGACGCGCGGAGCGAATGTGCGGGATGAGGGTCTCCTCCAGCTCGCCCTGCAGTTGATTGTAATCGCGGACGAGGAAGCCCTCCAAGCGGAGGCTCTTACCGACGACGTCGCGCAGATTGCGCGGGCCGGCCGGCGGCGTCCGGTCCTGATATTGCGCCACCGCGCCGACACAGGCGATGCGGCCGCGCGCGCGCATGGCGCCGATTGCCGCCTCGAGCTGGCTGCCGCCGACGTTGTCGACATAAACGTCGAGTCCGCCGGGGGCGACCCGCGCCAGGGACTCGGCGATCGGCGATTCATGGTAGTCGAACGCGGCGTCAAAACCGAGCCGCTCGGTGAGATGCTTGACCTTCGCCGCCGACCCGGCGCTTCCGATCACGCGCCCCGCGCCGAGAAGGCGGGCGATCTGGCCGGCCGCGGTCCCCACGCCTCCACCGGCGGCGGAGATGAACACCGTCTCCCCCTTGTTGAGAAGGGCGATCCGCGTCAGCGCCACGTAGGCGCTCAAGCCGGTCCCGCCGAGGATCCCGAGGTAGGCACTGAGCGGGACTCCCGGTGTCGGCGCGATGACCCGGACCTCCGCCGCGCTAACGCGAGCGTGCGTCCGCCAGCCCTTGCGGTGGAACACGAGCTGTCCCGCCGTCAGCCCCGGGTCGCGGGACTCCACGACGCGGCCGATGGTCCGGCCCTCGAGCGGCGCGTTCAAAGCCCAGTCCCCGTCCATGCACCCGCGCATGTAAGGATCGACCGAGAGATAGATGTTCTCGACCAGGGCCGCCCCCGGAGCCGGCGCGGAAAGGTCTTCCTCCCGGAAAGCGAAGTCCGTCGCGGCGGCCCGCCCCTGGGGCCGGGCGACCAGGTGCACGAGCCGGCATTTTATCCGATCGTTCATGCGTCTCCCGCTGTCGTCTCTTCCGATGTTCTCATTTGAGAACCATACTTCTCAAGCGACTTCACGAGCAAGGCCGCGTCCTGCGTCATAAGGAGCAGCATCTCCTCCGAGTCCGGGGCGGACAAGCCCGCAAGAAGGCACGCCGCCGCGCGCAGGCTCGCGCACTTCGAATTCACCTCACAGCGAATCCGTTCGAGGGAAGAGGAGCGAGAAATGGTCAGTGAAGAGGGCACGGTCTTGCCTCCCGCATCAGGCGATCTCCAGCAAAGTGCCGTGGAACGAAAAGCCGATGCCGCTCGCGAGCGCGATCGCCCAGCTGCCTTTCGGCGGCGGCTGGAGCTGCAGGCCGATCCACGAATCCGCGCCGCCGGCGTGCCCGTGGTCGGTGCGGATCAGACGCTCTTCGGGCAGGCCCAGCGCGAGCATCAACTGCGGGAAAAGTTTCGCGTCCCCTTGGTTGGCGTAGACCCAGGGGACGACCCCCGGCGGGCATTGGGCGATCAGCTCCCGGGCGATCTCGGTCCAAGAGCTCAGGTAGGCCGCGCTGAGCTCGCGCTTCTCCTCGGGCGGGATGGTGCGGATCACCCGCCCGTCCTTCGCGCCGTAGTAACGGCGCCACCGGCCGAGCGTCTTTCCGCGGGACGAGCAAACCCGCGCGCCCGGCCCCCCCTCCCCCGAAAGGACGAGAGCCGCCGCCCCGTCGCCGAAAGCGCGCAAAGGAACGTGCGCGGGGTCGCCGGGGTCGATGGTTTGGGACAAGAGGTCGGCGGAAACGACGAGAACCGTGCCTTTCATCTGCGCGCCGATCTCGACCGCGAGGCTCATGGAAGTGCAGCCCGCGGTGACGTCGAACGCCCGGCACGAAAGGCCCAGCGCCTCCGCGACCGCCGCCGCGCCGCTCGGGAACACCTGTCGTATCCCGCTCGTCGCGAAGATGATCGCGTCGACGCCCGAAGCGTCCGGAAGGCGCGCGAGCGCCTCGCGCGCGACCCGCACCGCCATCTCGATTTCGTCGAGCCTCGGTTCGACGGCGGCGCCGTGCTCGTTTCGCGAGGGGCCTAGATACGTCGCCAAAGAGGCGATGCGCGCGCTCATGACGCGCACCCCGCGGCGTCCCGCACGACCGTCCGGATCAGCCGCCGCCGCTCTTCGCCGAGGTAGGCGCTCGCCGCGTGCAGGACCACCCGGTTGTCCCAAGCGAGGATCTCTCCGGCCGTCCACCGGTGAACGACGGCGCCGCGGACGACCTCGTCGAGCGCGCGGTCGAACAGAGGCCGGACCTCCGCGGAGAGCTCCGCGCTGGTGTACAGCGGCGAGAGGAGGAGCGTCTCCCCTCCCCGGGGATGCCGGAACACGGCGGGATGCCGCGTCCTCGGCAGCGCGCGGCTCAACTCCCCCAGCGTCTTGCCCGCATCCTTCGGCGTGATCCTATATGTGCCGAGCACGGAGTGCTCGAGGTCGAGGCCGCGGAGCGCGTCGCGCTCCTCCGCCGGCAGCGAAAGCAGCGCCGGCCGAGTGTCCGCGAAGGAGGTGTCGCCGCCGCTGGCAGGCACATCGAGGGCGTGAAGGACCGTGTATTCCGGCGGGGCGGACATGAACGTGCTGTCTTGATGCCAGCCCTCGCCGAAGCCGCGCGGAGCGGCGGTGACGCCGTCGCCGTGGGTGTCGATCAGCGTCACCTCCGGGGGATATCCGTCGGGGCGGTATTTCGGCAAGCCGAACGGCTCGGGCGTGCCGAGCCGGCCCGCGACGGCGACGAACTCCTCCGGCGAGAGCTTTCTGCCGACCGTGAGCCGCACGACTCCGCCGCGGGTCACGTTTTCCGCCGTGAACTGCTCCAGCGAGACCTCGGCGATCATGCGGCCGCCTGGAAGGACGTGTTCGTCCAGACCGCGCTCGCCGTGTCGACGAAGCCGCCGGTTCCGGCGCCGGTGAGCGCCGAAAGCGCGGCGATCAGCGCGACCACGTCCTGCATCTTATGCCCGACGGAAAGGGAGATCCGGATGGCCCCCGTTCCGCGCGCGACCGTCGGATAGTACACGGGCGTCGTCAGGAATCCCGCGTCCTCGAGAAGGGCGCCGGCGGCGCGGATCGCTTCGCCGGGGCCCGAGAAAGGAACGACGCGGAAGGCGATCGACGACCCGGCCTGTTCCGTCGCGATTCCCATGGCCTCAAGAGCGGCGTCGAAGCGCTGAAGCCGCGCCGACAGCTCGCGCTGGAGGAAGCTCAGCTCGTCCGGGTCGGCGAGAAGCTTCATCGCGGCGAGCACCGCTCCTTGCGCGGCCACGTCGAGGTTGCAGGAGAACCGGTCCGCGACGGACACGCCGAGCGCCGCCTCGACGAACGACTCGGGGCCGGCGAGAAAGCCTCCCGCCGCGCCGAAGGCCTTGCCGAACGAACCCGTGACGACGCAGCGATCGGCGTACGCTTCCATCCGTTCCATCGCCTCTCCGCGTCCGTCCCGGCCCCGCATGCCGACGGAGTGCGCGTCGTCGAGCCAGACCATGCCCCTCGGAGAGCTGTCCAGAAATCCCTGCAGGGCCTCGAAATCCGCGAACCGCCCCATCGAGTACAGGCCGTCCTCGACGATGACGACCGGCCTGCGGGTGCTCTTCGCGAAGGCCTTCGCCACCTCGGCGGTATTCTTGCTCCGAATGATCCGCTCGGCGGGGAAGGCGCCCTCCAAAGCGAACTGGACGGTCGCGTGCGCGTTGGGGTGGACGACCGCCGTGCAATCGAGCTTGGCGAAGCCGGCCGCGGCCGCGATGTTCGCGGCGAACGTCGTCGGGTAAGCCCGGCCGAGAGAAGCGCCTCCCTTCATCGCGGCGAGGCGTTCGAGAATCTCATAGCCCATTCCGGTCTGCGCCCGGGCCGAAGCGATGCTGGTGTGCAGCGCGCCGAAATCCTTGATGGCGTTCACCGCTCCGCGAACGACCTCTTCGCGCAGGTTCAGGGCGAACGGCCCGTTCGTCGCGCAATCGACGACCCAGCGCGGCCCGGCGGAGGTCGCGATCTCTATGCGGCGGTCGTCCGCGCAGCGAAGGATGCGGACGCCGTACAGGTTATGGGCGCGAGCCTCCTCATCCGGCGACGCGGCCGGCGTCGAACGGGACGGGCGCGCTTGAACCTCCGGCATCACCGGGCCGACGGTTGCGGCGAAGGCGGCGGGATGACCCGAGCTGCCCACCACGGCGGACGATATCTGATCCATTTTGATTGCTCCTATTTCGCTGCGTGTACTGCCCCGTCATGCTCTTGTGATCAATTTTTATGCCAGTGCTCCGGGAAGGCGATCGGCGGTTGGGGCGGTGGGTGGGTGGGCGGGCGCCGGCTCGACGATGAGAGGCTTCCGGCGCGGCCGGCGGGCGGTGCGGCGCGCTGACTAGGCCGGCGCCTTCTGATCCGCGCACAGGACCGTCGCGTCGCCCAAGAACGAACCGCGCAGCGAGGCGCCGGCCGCCAAGAGCGCGAACGCCAAGAGCGATCCGGCCGAGCACAGAAGACCCGCGTCCAGACTTCGCGTGAAGGTCGACGTGAGAACCGGCATCACCGCCGAGATCATGAGCGCGATCGTCAGATAGCGGAGCGCCGACACGCGGCCCTGAAACGCGCGCGGGCTGCGCGCCATCAGCCTGTTCAAGAGCTGAATCGAGGCGAGCGTGCTCGAAAGCCCGAGCCCGAGATAAATCACGATCGCAAGCGGGCGCGAGCCGCCCGAGAACGCGAACACGCCGAGAAGGATCGCCTGCGCCAGCATCCACAGCCACGCATGTTCTTCGTCCTTCGAATACTTCACGAGCCACATCGACAAGATGCAGCCCGCCGAGAACGCGCCGCTCAATATCGCGAGCCACATCTTGTCGCCGCCGAAGCGCAGAGTGTTGACCGGCACCAGCGAAAGCTCCTCGATCGGATAGATCAAGAAGACCGAGGCCGAGATCACGATGTGCAGAAGGAGCCCCTTCTCGCCGCGCACGTAGCGATAGGCTTCGATCCAGCTCCTGACCGCCGACTTCCTCTCTTCGCGCGTCGCCGAGGCGATCTTGAGCCGGTGCACGATCGCCGCGGACGCGAAGAACGTCGACGCATCCGCGAGGAACACCGAAGCCGGTCCGAACTTATAGAGCAGGCCGAACGCCGCCATGCCGAGCAGCTGCCCGCCCTGCATGCACGCCGCGTTCGCGGAGTTAAACGCGGATAGGCGATCCGCGCCCACGGCCTCCGAGATCATGGCCTGATAGGAGGGGCGGTAAATCTGCGTGCCGACCTTGATCAGCAGCGAGATTCCGACGATCCAGCGGATCGGCGCCGCCGCGCCGACCGCGAGAGCGAGTCCGGTCACCAAAATCCCTCGCGCGAGATCGCTGTATTTCACGAGCGAGCTTCGCTTCAGCAAATCGGCCAAGTGACCCGCGTAGATCTGGCAGACGATGCCGATCAGGTAGTTCAGGGCGATCACGATCCCGAACGAGGTCACGGCGCCGGTGCGATCGAACAAGATCTGGCCGATCGCCAGCGTGTGCATGCCGTCGCCGAAGTTGCTGATGAACGTGGCCAGGTTCAAAGGCCCCGCATTCTCCTCCTTCATCGGCTCAGCTCCGATTGTAAACCAGGCCGACGATCTTGCCGCTCACCGGATTGCGCGGCAGCTCGCCCATCGCGACTTGTTCGAAGGTGAAATGACCCGCTTCGAGCTTGCCGTAGCGCTCGTTGAGCGAACCCATCAGCGTACCCGCTTCGATCTTGACGGGCGCCGCGAAGCGGATAGTGATCTGATCGACGCCGTCCTTTTGTCCGATCGCGATCTGCATCTCCGTGATGCCGTGGGGCTCGAGCGTCGACTTCACTTCGCTGACGTTGGTGGTGTTGCCGATCAGGATGAAGCTGTCCTTGGAGCGGCCGAGAAATTCGATACGGCGGTCGGAACGGCCGCAAGCGCAGCGCCCGGGGACCAGGCGCCCGACGTCGCCGATCTCATAACGGATCAGCGGCACCGCGTGCTTGTGCAGATTGGTCAGCAGAATGCGCCCCTCCCCGCCGTCCGGCACCGGGTTGCCGTCGTCGTCGACGATCTCCACGAAGCTGTACTCGTCCATCGCGTGATGCGCGTTGCCGCTCATGTATTCGCACTGGTAGCCGAAGGGACCGCCGTCGTTCGACGCGATCGCCGAGGCGACGCGCTTCACGCCCAAAGCGTCGCGCAGCCATGCGCGATCGGCCGCGGTCATCGAGGTGCCGCCGAAAACGACCTTCTCGACGCGGAACGCGGGCTCGAGCTCGTGCGCCTTGCGCAGCACCGGCATCGCGCTCGACGGCAGGATGACCATCGCGTTGAACTTGAAATCCCTCCACACCTGCACCAGCGTTTCGGGGGTCACCACCGACAGCGCGAGCGAGGTCAACCCCATGCGGAACGTTTCGAACTCGATCGAGAGCAGGCCGCTGTAAAGATTTCCGACGTGCAGCATGTTCGCCACCACGTCGCCCTCGCTCAGGCCCAGCGCCTCGAGCAGCGGGAGCGAGGCCTCGATCTGCGCGTCCTTGTCGAGCGTGCCCCACACCGCGTATTTCGGCTTGCTGGTCGTCCCGCCCGTGCGCGAGACCGTTCCGCCGAGAAACGCGCCCGTCGTGAGCAGCGCGTTCGAGTACGGATACATGTTGCGCGTGTACTCGTCCGCCGTGAGCACCGGCAGGCGCGCGATGTCGTCGATGCCGTTCACTTCGAGCCCCTCGAATTTCTCCGCGAAGTAGGGGGCCTTGCGCGCGCGGCGGACCAATTCCAGGAACAGCTCGTCCAGGCGGCGTTTCTTGTCCGCGGGCTCGCGGTTCTGCGCGGCGGGAATTCGACCGGGGGTAAATTTGTAGATGTGATCCATCGCTTATCCCTTCCTTGAGTTAGATTTCAACGACCGCCGCGCTTTCCTCGCGGTACGACGCGCGGAACGAAGCCAGGATTGTCCGCATCGCCTCTCGGATGTCGCTCTCCGGCCCCGCGAAGAGAAAGCGCGCGGCCGAATGAGTGTGAACGTCGCCGGCGCCGCTGAATCGGTGGCCGCGCGAAAAAATGTATTCGCGCTGCAGGCACGTGAAGCGGCCGCGGAAGGAGCTCGCGCTCTCCAAGATCGCCGCAGAGGCGGACGCCGGGAAGATCAGCCAGCCGCCGGCGCGCGCGGGATCCGGATTCCGCGGCAGCTGCGGACGCCGCCCGAGCTGCACGTCGATCCACGCCTTGACGATATCGAAGCCGTGGGCGAGGGCGATCACCTCGCGAATGTCGCCGCCGCCGGCGCGCGCGCCGATCTCGAGAAAGACCGGCGTCTCCCCGCGCAGGAAGCACTCCAAATGGAAGGACCCGCTCTCCAGCTTCAGCGCCTTGATCACGCGCCCGGCGAAACCGCGGAAGGACGCGGTTCTCGCCGGATCCGTCGCTTGAACGGAGCCCAGGGGCTGACCATGGGCGTGCGCCAAGCACGTGCCGACATATTGGTTCGACATCAGAAAGACGATCTCGCCCCGATCGACGAAGCCGTCCAAGTGGTAGATCCCATCCGGACAGAACTCCTCGAGCAAGTAATCGCGCGCGCGGAGTCCCGCGCTCTTCGCCGCCAGTTCGGCCGGCGAAGTGACCTTCTCCACCCCGCGCGAGCTCGCCTCACACTTCGGCTTGAGAATCAACGGAAACTGCAAGCCCTCAGGGCCGTCCGCAAGTTCTCTAAAGCGCGGTGTTTCGATTCCCGCAGCGGCGATCACCTGCTTCATGATGCCTTTGTCGATGAACTTGCGCGCCTCCGCGAAAGTTTGGCCGGGAATTCCGAAGCACTCGCGCAGCTGGCCCGCGACAAGAAGATCCTTCTCGGCCATGGCAATCAAGCAGTCGATCGCGCCGTGAGCGGCGATGAGGCGCTCCAGCTCTGCGGCGATCGTGTCGAACTCCAAATCTTGCAGCATGCAAACGCGCTCCGCCGGCGCTTGAATCGCGCTGCGCGAACCCGCAGTGACGAGGTAGTGCGCGCAGAAAGCTTCCTGATCGATGTAGGTTTCGAAGCTCGTGAAGCCGACCGCGCTCGTCCAGCGATTAATCAGAACGACATTCTTCTTCATTTTTCCTCCGCGTTTTGCGCGAGCACGGGCTCGAGCGTCCTTCCGAAGGCATCAATTTTCATGCCAGCCGTTCGGGATCCCCCCGGCGCCCGCTCGCCGCGCGGGTTGAAGGTCTCCCCCTCGTGAAGACGACGGCCGGAGTTGGCTTTCGTCATGGGACTCTTCTCCGGATCATCCCGGCCGGTCACTTCCGGTCCGAGCGGAATTTCTCGAACGCGCGGATGAGCTTGGGGGCTTCCCGCTTTATCAGGAAGATGAGCTCGTCCGTATAGGGGGACCGACCGGGCGTGGTGTACTCCTTCTGCACGTCGATCACGACAAGGGCGGGGTTGGCTTTTTTCATGGCACTATTCTCCGGGTTTCTGAAGCTCATGCCTTTCGGCGATCAATTTTCATGCCAGTCCGACGCGCCCGCACCCGTCCGCCGGCGCGGACTGGCCGTGATATTCTCATTTGAGAAGATATGTTCTACAATGCGTCTCATATGGTAAAGCTCTCGATCCTCGTCATCGAAGACGACCCGCTCGCGCGCAAGGTGATGGCGGCCCAGATCGGCGAACACGCGGTCGAATTCGCGCTGGACGCCGCGTCGGCCCGCCAGAAGCTGGAAGCTGGCAATTCCGACCTCTGCTTCATCGACCTCGAGCTCGGCGACGGGGAAGACTGCGCGGGCCTGGATCTGATCCCGTTGGCCGTCGCCAAGGGGATCTACACGGTCGTCATGTCCGGGCACGACTCGGAGAAGATCGTCGAACGCGCCTACGCCCGGGGCTGCGACGATTTTTACTCCAAGGGCAATGAGGCGACGAACGTCGGCCGCATCATCGCTCGTTTCCTGAAGCGCCGCGAGCCGTCCGGGACAGGGGACCTCTTCACCGAGCGCTTCATCACCGAGGACCCCGCCACGCGCGCGACCGTCGCCGACGCGCTCAAGTACGCCGCCTCTGACCTCCCCATCCTGATCCTGGGCCCCTCCGGCACCGGAAAGACCAACCTGGCGCGCATCATCCACGATCACTCGGGCCGGAGCGGGCACTTCGTCTCCATCAACTGCGCCGCCTACACGGACGATCTCCTGGAGGCCGAGCTGTTCGGCTACCGCAAGGGCGCCTTCACAGGGGCCGGAGACAACCGCAAGGGCAAGCTCTTGGCCGCCGACCGGGGAACGCTGTTTCTCGACGAGATCGGCTCCATGAGCCTCAACATGCAGACGAAGCTCCTTAAGGCCATCGAGGAGCGCTCGTTCTATCCGGTCGGCTCGGATCGGGCCGAGACCTCGGATTTCCGCATCCTCAGCGCCACTCTGGAGGATCTGCAGGGCCTGGTCAAGGCGGGCAAGCTGCGATTCGATTTTTTCCAGCGTATCCACGGGCTCACGATCGAGCTGAAGCCGCTGGCGGAGCGGACGTGCGACATCTTTCCGCTCCTCTCTTTCTATACGCGCGCCGGCAAGCGCCTGAGCTTCACGGCGGAGGCCAAGGAGTTGCTCCTGCGCCACGACTGGCCCGGCAACATCCGCGAACTAAAGAAATTCGTCGACCTGCTGGTCGCCGCTCACGAGGGACGCGTCACGCCCGAGACGGTCCAAAAGCTCCTGCGGGTCGCGCTCGTCGAGGACGGCGCGGGCGAGTTCGTCACCGAGGATCAGTACGACCTCGCACTGCAAAAAGGGCTCGACGCGGCCGTGGAGCGGTTCGTCGACAGCATCGTCGCGCGCAATCTGGACGCCAACGACGGGAAGAAGACCAGGGTCCTCGAGGACCTGAAGATCTCCACCCGCCTGCTCTACGCTTCGCTGAAGCGGCATGGCGGCCGGAGCGCGAAGCCATGAGCGATCGCCGCCCTAAGCTCCTCGAGAAGCTGCGCCACGACGTGAACTCCAAGTGCGGCAGCTTGGTCGGCGCGGCGGCGCTCCTTCCGGAGTCCGCGCCGGACGAGACGCGCGAGATCTTGGCGCTCATGGCGCGGCAGGCCGCGGAGCTCGCCAAGGCCGTCGCCGACGTCGAGCGGGATTGGGACGCGTAGCGGGCCGATGGGATTTCGAACCGCGAATTCGGCCAAGGCCGGCCTGCACGGGCAGATGAAGCTGGCGCGCCTCCTCGAGATGTCCGAGAAGGACTTCGAAAAGAACGTACGCGAGGTGGAAGCCAGCCCGCTGTTCGCCCGCCTCGTCTCCGCGGGCGCGCTCGCTGTCGAGCCCTATTCCGGCGCTCGGTTCGCTTCCCGCCGCTTCGGCGGCTGGGGCCTGCGGACCTCCAGCGACGGCGTTCCCGAACTCATCGACGGCCAGGGAGACGTCGTCGCGCTGATCAAGCGCGTCGGCCAAGAGCGTTTCGAGGAACTCTTCCTCAGCGACGCAGCGCTGAGCGACGAGGAGCGCGCGCGCCGATGCGACATATCCCCGGGCGAGGCGCGCCGTCTGCGCGAGTTCGTCGACCGGGTCTACATCCAGTCGGAGCTCGAGACCCCCGGGGCGGACGCCGCCGCGCCCAGCGTGGTCTACAGCACGGTGGCGGGCGTCGAGATCGTCGACGGTCGCCCGGCGCTCGCCTTCTTCAACCGCGAGATTTGGAAAGGGCGCTATCGAGTCAACGAGGGCGGATGCGAACGCCTGAAGGCCGCGGTGCCTCCGCGGGAGTTCAAGCGTCTGGAGAGCTTCCTGCGCCAACTCGAGCACCTAGACCGGCGCAAGTCCACGCTTTACCGCGTTCTCGAGGCGTTCCTCGACGCACAAGCCGACTTCTTTGTCACTGGCGAGCCCGGCCGCCGGCGGCCGCTGACTCAGCTTTCCCTCGCGACCGACCTCGAGATTTCCCCCAGCGTCTTGAACCGGCTCATCTCCAACAAGTCCATCCAGCTTCCTTGGGGACTGGAGACGCCCCTAAAAAACTTGGTGCCCAGCTCCAAGATGCTGCTTCGCGATCGCCTGTATGACTTGATGCTCGAGCTCCCGGAGCTCTCGGATCAAGCTCTGCGCCTTGAGATTGAAAGCCGTTGGAATGCGAAGCTCTCCCGGCGATCCGTCGCCCAATACCGGAAGGAACTCGGCCTTGGCGGGTGCGGGAAACGAAGCCCGAGACGCACGTAGGACTAAGACCCAATGGACACTAGGCCCATCGACACTTGTTTTGGGAGCGATGCCCGTCTAAACTCTTCAGATCGCTCATGACCATCTTATCGATCAAGAGTCACGTCGTCCGCGGCCTTCTCAAGCTGACCGCGCAGTCCCCCGCCAAGGATCCTCCGGCGATCCCTCGATCCGTGCCTGAGCTTCCCGTCGAACCGAACCCTCGCCACCGCCCAGGGACACCGAGGAAAACGTTCGTCCATGGCGAGCGCGCCCGAAGAAGCCTTTACGGCGAATACTTCTAACGCCACGGCGCGCGAACAACCGCCGAAAAGGCTCGCTCAGCTTTCGCCCCCCCACGGGGGCTCCTTGCCAACGACGCCGCGCAGATGCGCCAGCCCCGCGAACTTCTGCGGCGCGTGTCCAGTCGCCAAATAAATTTCGTCGAAGCCCAGCGCGTGGATCTTCAGGGCTTCCGTCCCGCCCTCGACACCATCGCCGAGCTCGCAGTCGACGTATATGGGCGTCCGCCGGTCGATGGCGGGCGCATCCTTGAGGAAGTCGGCCGTCGTGGCGAATGAGCGGAAGGTCTTGCCTTTCCTCCTCGCCGCGATCTTCCAGGTCGCGCGCGCCAGCGCGTCGTCGTCGATCAGGATCGCGTCCCAGCGCTCCCGCGCGCCGACGTCCGCGGGAGAGTCGACCCGGATTGGGACGAGGCCCGCCATGCCCTTCGGGATCACCGCCATCCCCAGTCGCCGGCACTCCTCGACGATCGCAGACTCTTCGTAGCGGCTCGTCACCAGGACCGAGCGGTCGCCGAGCGCCAGTTCCTCGGCCAAACTCAGGCCGGTCTCCTCGCATCCCGCCAACTCGTAATCCAGCAGATAGCGCGCGTTCCGCGCTCTTCCCGCGTCGGCCCGGACCCAGATCCGCAACTCGTCGGGCGTCGAGGCGTGGACGACCTCGACGCCGCGGTCGAGAAGGGGTCCGAGGCGGCCGTCCCAAATTCGGTGGATGCTCGCATCATCGTCCAGGACCACCGCGGCTTGGCGCGGCGCCAGGACCAGTTCCGACGCGAACCACGCGGGTGCCGGAGCCTGCGGAAGGGACACGGTGATCACGGCGCCCTGGCCGGGATCGGAGGCGATCCCAAGGGTCCCGCCCCACGACTCGACGCGGACGCGCGCGTGATACAGCCCGAGGCCCGAACCCCCTGGCTTCCCGTGGGTCTCTCCGCGCCGGCCGAGCTTGGCCAGGATGTCCGCCGGGATCCCCTTGCCGTCGTCCTGAACGACGATGCGCGCCTTCCCGTCCCGCGCGGACAGCGTCACCCGCACGACGCCGCCGCCGTCCGGGAAAGCTTCGACGGCGTTATTGATGAGGTTGGACATGAGGCGCTTGAATTCGACGGGCTGGACCCGAGCGAAGATCCCGTAGGACGGAGCGTCCAGCCGCGCCTCGATGTCGACGCGGGAGCGCGAGCGGAACTGGAGGCGCTTCTCCGTGATCAGCGGGTCGATCAGGCTCGACAGCAGCTTGGCGGAGGCGGGCGCCGAGAAGGCGTCCGACGCGCCGGCCTCGGGCACCCGGTTCAGCATGCTGTTGGCGATGTCGTGGATGCGGCCCACCGCGCCGCGGATCAGGAGGCGCTGCTCCTCGGGAAGACGTGCGGCGTCGCCGGCCGCGACCTCCAGGGCCGCCAGCGGCGAGCGGACGTCGTGGGCGACTTGCTCGAGGAGGCGCCGTCGCTCCTCGATCGCGGAGTTGCGTATCTGGTTCTCCCTCTGCTCGTGCTCGCGCGTGCGCTGCATGACCTCGAACAACACCGTCTTCATCTCGCCGGGGATGCCCTGCAGATAGGTCGCCGTCGCCCCATCGTCCGCGAGCTGCATCGAAGTGAGCGCTCGGGAGACGTCGCCGATGGACTCCAGCACGAACTGGATCGCGAACGTGATCGCCACGCTCCCGAACACGAGGCCGAACGAGAGGCTCAGCACCCCATACCAGGTGGAGCCGAGCGTCAACGCCAGGAACAGCAGCGGCACCACCATCGCCAGCATCAGCCGGATCCTCATCTTGGCCGCGAGGCTGTCCTCGTCGAACGGCTGCACCAGCTCGATCCGCGATCGCCGGAAGAGGAGCGGAAGGCAGGTGATGACGCCCGCGAGGGTCCAGAGGTAGGAATTGAAGCTGATGGTCATCCCTCCTCTCCGCATCGCTTCGGCCTGGATGGCCCAATCCGTCACGCCGAAGGCGAACCAGCCGCAGGCCAGGAGCGTGGAATCCAGCGACCGGCTGCTGAAGAAAGAGTACAGGGCGTAGGAGAGGAGCGAGACGGAGCAGACGAGCGCGGAGCACGCGGTGATCAGCTTCGGGACGTCCATCTTTGCCGAAAGAGCCAGATAGGTCGGATAGATCACGAACGGGATGGACAGCATGAAGGAGAGGCCGAAGGCCAGCCAAAGCTTCGAGTTACGCAGCGAGGCCGCGGGATCGGTCTGCCGCAGCAGAAGTCCGGCCGTAGCGAGCAGGTACACGAGATGGTAAGGAGTGTTGGCCAGGAACACCATGTAGCCCGCGTTCCCGTCGAACTTCAGCAAATAGAAGCTCGTGAAATAGAAGGCGTCGGCGCCCGCGAGCACGATCAGCGCGGACGCGAATAGATAGCGGCTCGTCTGACGCCCGGGGAATTCGGCGCCTCGGTTCGCAAACAGCACGAGCCCCGTCGCGATGGGGAGGAGGACCTGCACCACGTGGAGGAGGGCAGCCTGTTTGAGGCTATGCTCCGGGATCAGGAGGTGCACGAGGCTCGTGTAGGTGGCGGCGACGAGCAGGATCCTCAGGTAGCGCTGGAACATGTCATCCTCCTCGGGCCTCTCAGCCCGGGATTCTCCCCGCCCACTGGGCGCACGCGTACAGGCCGGCAAACGCCAGGCAGCCGACGAACGACATGCTCTGCAGCCCCGCGAACAGGGCGGAGAAGTCGGCGCTCCCGAACGCCCGAAGGCCCGCGGGCGCGAAATGAGCGCCGACCTTGCTCGACCACCACATCGAGGACCCGATCGTCACGTACAGCAGCGCCATCTGCAAGGTCCTCCGCCCCGGTCGGGAGCGCGAACTGACCAGAGCCAGCGCGGCCGGGACGAACAGGGTCTCCGAAATCACAAGCGCGCAATAGAACAGCACGAGCGCCGCGGGGGAGCCCGCGCCCGATCGATACGCCGCGCCGAGGACGAAGAAAGCGAGGGCCAACACCGCATAGCCCGAATTCAGGCGCACGGCCGGGTCCGAGGGCGCGCCTCGGCCCCATCTTGACGACAAGAGCATCACCATCAGCGCGCCCACGCCGACGTTGAACGCCGGATCCAGCGCCTGGAAGAATGTCGTGGGGATCCGCAGGCCGAGCACCTCGCGGTCGACGAAGCGGTCCGTGAAGACGTTGATGGTCGTCGACGAGTGCTCGCACAGGCCGAAGAAGAGGAAGACCCCCAGCGCCAGGACAAACATGGTCAGGGCGCTCGCGCGATCGCGGGTGTCGCGCCAATGCAGGATGAGCATGGCGGCGGGCGCCGCGACGCAGAGGACGCCCATGACGGCGTCGACGGACTCCGTCGGCAGGAGGAAGCCGAAACGCACGGTCAGCAGCGCCGCGAGCATCAAGACGAGGACCTTCGCTCTCCGGATCGCCGGGACGCGCTCCTTCGCGCACCGGCCCGCGAGCAGCGACCCGGCTGCCAGCGCGGCGCCGCCCAAGAGGAATGACAGTCTCCAGGAAGACTTCTCCCCGCCCCCGGCGAGCAGGATCGCCCCCAGGAATGTCCCGGCGTTGAACCAGGCGTAGAGCGCGGAGAAAGCCGCCTGCTCCCTTTCGGGGTCCTGCTCGCGGATCAGCCGGCCCAACGAGGAGGGGATCAGCGAGCGCGCGAACCCCGTCCCCACGATGACGAGGCTCAGCCCCTCGAAGAAGCGCCTGCCGTCCGACAGCATCACCAAGAAGCCGAGTGCGCCGACGGCGAAGCCGGCCTCGATGACGGAGAGCTCCGGTACGTCCAGCCGGACCGCAAGGCTCCCGAGGAGCGGGAGGACGAACGAGACCGCAAGCGTGAAGGAGTACGTCTCAAAGGCCCGCTGATCACCCTGCCTCAGCGCGCCCACCAGGAACAGGATGAGCATCGCCCGCAGACCGTTGAACGCGAACTTCTCGATTGCTCCGATCGCGTAGAGCGCGTTGATGGACATCCCGTTATCCGGGCCGCCTCAACGAGACGACGAGCTTGCCGAAATGCGCGTTCGCGGCCATCCGGGCGTGCGCCTGCGCCAGGTCGTCACCGCCCAGCACCTGGTCGATCACCGGGTCGATCTCGCCGTTCGCGACGTGCGGCAGCCCTCGCGCGCGGATGCCGGCGGCGGTGACTCCCTTCTGCTCCAAGCTCCGCGGGCGCAGGAGGCTCCCATGGACGCTGAGGCTGTTGTCGAGCAGGCGCCCGATGTCGATGCGCGCCTCCTCGCCGGAATACGAATCGATAAGCGCCAGCCGCCCTCCCGTCCTCAGCAGCCGCAGGTTCGCGTCGAAACTTTCCGCTCCCCGGATGTCGAGGATGAGATCGAAGCTCCCTTTCGAGTCCGGCGCTTGGTCGAACTCGCCCGTCGTCATCCCCGTCAGCCCGAGCTCGCCCAGCCGCTTCAGGTTCTCCGGCTTGCCGGTGGTGGTCTGGACCGACGCGCCGAGAGCCTTCGCGAGCTGAGCCGCAACGATCCCCACCCCGCCGGTGGCGTGATGGATCAACACGGCCTCGCCGGCCTTCAGGCGGCCGATCTCGACGAGGTTGAGCCACGCCGTGAAGAGCGCTTCGGGCAGAGCCGCGCCCTGCTCGAAGGACAGCCGGTCCGGCAACGGCAGCGTCGCCTGCGCCGGAGCGACGGCGCGGTCGGCGTATCCGTTTTCCTTGAGCAGGGCCATGACCCGGTCGCCGATCTTGAGATCCGACGGCCCGGCGCCGAGCGCCGCCACCGTCCCGGAGACCTCCAAGCCCAGCGTCGCGTCCGCGCGGAGCGCGCCGGCCTTCTTCGCGAGTTCCAGGTCGAGCCTGTTGATCCCGAAGGCGGCGACGTCGATCAGCACCTCGTTCGCCGACGGCTCCGGAAGGGCGACCGCGCGCTTCACGAAGCCGTCTCCGGACGGGATCCACCTCGTGCAGGAATTCATGTCGATCTCACCTCACGCCTTCAGAACGAGAGCGCCCCAGGAGAACCCGACGGCGCTGCTGGCCAGAACCAGCTGGTCGTTCTCCTGGATCCGCCCCGACTCCTGCGCCTTCATCAAGCCCAGGAGAACGTCCGACCCGCCGATGTGGCCGAAATCCTCGTGCGTTCGCTGGAAGGCCGCGGCGGCGATCCCCAGCTTCGCGCTCAGGTGGTCGATCAGCCGCCAGTCGCCCTGGTTCATGAACACTCCGGCGACGGCGCCGACGTCGACGCCGGCCCTTCCGAGCGCCGACCGGATCACCTCTTCGTAGTTCTTCTTGTACGTTCTCTTGATGCCTTCCTCGATCTCGTCCGAGGTCTCCATCGTCAGCGTGGCGGCCCCGCGCGCGAGGTGCATCGAATCGCCGTAGGTCGGGTCCGTCATGAAGGCCTCGGCGACGATCACGCGCCGCGCCTCCCCCTTGCGCAGGATCACGGCCGAGACGGCGTCGGCCCAGCCGAACAGCGGCAAGTGCGTCTCGTCGGCGTAATCGACGAAGGGCGAGAGCTGATCGCTGACTAGAACAAGCGCGGTGGTCCACTCGTCGTGGGTGAGCAGCAGGGACTTCGCGTTCGCGATCGCCCACGTCGCGCCGTTGCATCCGGCCATCACGTCGAAGCCGTAGGCGCGCCCGGCCCCGATCGCCTTCATGAGCCCGGCGCTCCTCGAGTACAGCGACTTGGACGGCGGCGTCGTCGAGCTGTGGATTACAAGATCGATCTTCGCGGGACCAATCCCGGCGCTCTCGAGGGCGCTCCGCGCCGCTTGCGCCTCGCTGTGCTCCACGTCGGCGCCCGGCGGGAACGTGCGCTTCGTGCGGATGCGCAGTATCTCGACGGCCCGGGCCCGCAGTTCGGCGCCCCGGATGAACGCCTCGGGTCCGACGGACGACGATCCGGGGACCACCGCGGCGGAAACGATGCCGACCGTTCGGCCGGAAACCGCGCTCATCCGAAAAACCCGCCGTCTTCGATCCCAAGACGGTAGAGAATCCGACGCTGGCCTTGGCTGGGCGTGGCGGCCTTATGCAGCGTCGAGCGGTTATCCCAGAGGACCATGTCGCGGGGCGACCAGCGGTGCGTGTAGCGGTGACGCGGCTCCTCCACTTCCTTGAAGACCGCCGCCAGGACGCGCTCCGATTCGGCGGGCTCCAGTCCGACGATGGATTGGGTGAAGCCGGGGTTCAGATAGACGATCGGCTTTCGGCTGATCCGGTGCCGGATGACCGCCGGATGCTCGACCGGCGGACAATGCATCCGATCCCTCGCCTTGAGCTCGTCGACCGAGAGGCCGACGTCTTGAGCAGTGAGAATGTACTTTGGGAAGCCGTCATGCAGGCCGGACCGCCCGGACAGGACGGTCTTGAGGTCGTCGGGCAAGGCGCTATAGACCGAGCCCATGTCCACGAAGCTGGTGTCCCCACCGCGCTTTGGCACCTCGTTGGCCAGCAGCACGGAGATCGGCTGCGGCTCCTTCAAGAACGACTGGTCGGTGTGCCAATAGAGTCCGACGCGGTCCATGCCGATCATCCTGCCGGCGACCGGGGCGTTCGCGACCACGAAGACCTCCGGATAATCGGGATGGTTGTGGCTGACGTCCACGAACGTGCGCAGCGTCCCCAGGCTCCGCCCGAAGGCCACGAACTCGGGTAAGGAGAGGTCCGCGTCCCGGACGACCAGCACCTTGTGCTCGTACAGCAGCGGGAGGAGCTTCTCCTTAGCCCAGGCGAGCAGCGAAGGCTTCCCGTCGTGGCGGATCTCAAGGCCGAAGCCGTCCGAGAGCGCCGCCGTCCTCACGCGCGCTTCTCCCCCAGCGCGAGAACGCCGTCTTCGGCCGCCCGGACTCCGAGCCGCTTGAGCATCTCGGCCAAGCCGCGCACCTCAGCGAGCGAGTGCGCCGCGGACAAGGAGATGCGCAGCTGGGCCTTCCCCCGCGAGACGGTCGGGAAGAAGGCGCAATTGACGAGGCAGCCGGCGTCGAGGAGCTGACGAGCGACGCGGATGGCCGCGCGCTCGTCGCCGATCACGACGCTCCTGATCGGGAAGCCGTCCTGATCGCCGCCGAACGCCCGGTTGAAGACGTCGATGCGCTCCGCCAGCCTCCGCTGCAGCCGCGCGACCGAGCCGTTCTGGTGCAGGCGGATCAAGGTCATCGAAGCGGCGATCGCGCCATAATCCATGGGCGCGGAGAAGGCGTAGGTCTGGCCGAAATACCGGACGAGACGCTCTTGTTCGGCCCTGCGGACCAGGACGCCGCCGCCGGTAGCGCCGAACGCCTTGGCGAGGCTGAAAGTCAGGATCGTCTTGGGCGGCAGGACGCCGCCGCACGACGCGATGACGAAGCCTTCTCCGCGAGTGCCGTACAACGAGGTGCCGTGCGCATCGTCGACGTACCACCGCAAGCTGGTGTCCTGAAGCAGGCGGCGTACCTTTTCGATGGGGCACGCTCCCCCCATCGAATACACGCCGTCCGAGACATAGACCGGCGTGAGCCCGCGGCGCTCCGCGTCCTCGACCTCGTCCTGGAGCCGGTCGATGCGGTTGTGCTCGATGACGACGACCTCGGCCTCCTTTTCGAGGATCGGCCTCAGGTACTGCATGGACGAGTGGGCGAGCTTGTCGAAGATCAGCCGGACGCCGCCCTTCGCGCCGATCAAGGCGCCGCTGGCGACCAGCGGCATGACGGACATGTGGGTCGACGTCACCGACGGGAAGACGACCGCACGCGCGTCGAACAGCCGCGACAGCGCCGTCTCGAGCTCGCGGTTCTTCTCCAGCGACAGCCGCGTCCTGGCGCAGCAGAAACCGATCCCCCAGTCCCGCGGGATGCCGCGGTAGCTGGCGACGACCTCCCGCTGCATGTCCAGTCCCAGATAGGAGCAGTTGATGAATTCCGTGACCCATTTGCCGGGCGAAATCTCGACGCGCTTGCCGTCGCGACGCCGGAAGCCGAGGTGCATCACCCCGTCCGCGACCGCCGCGTCGACCAAGGGGAGGCTGTAGTCGACCACCGACCGCATGTTCCGTCCGCCGCGGCCCGCCCCGGCGGCGGTCCGAGGGAGAGAGCGCTCGTCTCGTCGCCGCCTGGGAATCGTCATTTCGCTGGCACCTTAATTACATCTTATCCAATTCGTTCGTCCCGAGGGATATCCCCTCATGCCGAACGCGATCAATTTTCGTGCCGCCCCGGAAAATCATATAGTTAATCCGTGGGAATGGCGGCATGAACACCCCCGAGCGGCCGGTCATCGAAACGAAGCGCCTCGTCCTCCGCCTCCTCGAGAAGAGCGACCTGCCCGCGCTGTTCGCGGTTAACGGCGACGACGAGGTCTTCCGCTACTCGCCGCGCGAGAGTTGGAAGACGCCCGCCGACGGCGAGGCGTGGCTGTCCCGCGTGATGGCCCACCGCGAGAGCGGCGCCACCATGCAGTTCGTGATCGTCCTGCTCGAGAGCGGGCGTCCCATCGGGACCTTGGCCATCTTCCACTTCGACGAGAACGTCGGCAGCGCGGAGATCGGCTACGTGCTCGGGCGCGAGCATTGGGGCAAAGGCTTGATGACCGAAGCCCTCGCGGCGTTCGTTGGATTCAGCTTCGAGTCGCTCGGGCTCAAGCGCCTCGAAGCCGAACTCGACCCGCGCAACGCGGCATCAATTAAGGTGCTCGAACGCGTGGGCTTCACCCAGGAAGGCCTCCGGCGCCGCAATTATTTCTCAAAGGGCGAGGTGACCGACACCGGGCTGTACGGGATGCTGAGCCAGGACCCGCGCCCGAAATAAGGTCGATCACGATCAGGACGGGTTTGCCTTTAATCATATCAGTCGGCCTTGAACAGGCCCTTGTCGAAGACCTGGACCGCGGTGCGCCAGGCGACCGCGTGCTCGCCGTCCTGGGCGATGGGGACCTCCGCGGGGAACACGCGCAGGACCGTCCTGCCGTCGGACCAGAAGAACAAGTCGCCGGAGCGGCGCGCCTCGCCGTAGACGAGCGCGTAGTCGCCGGCCGTCTTGCCGACGGTGAGGACGCGGGACTCCTTCTCATCGTAGACGATCTCGATTTCCACCAGGACGCCTTTCTTAAAACCGAGATACAGGGTCTCGATCTTCGACGGAAAAGCCTTGGCCGTGCCGCGCTGCACCGTGTAGCGCGTGACCCCCGTGCGCGGCTCGACCGTCGCCGGCCACTCCTGCGCGGGCGGGTAGACGCGCCGCACGCGCTCCAGGCCGTCGCCGAGCTGGACGTGGACGAGGTAGCGCTGCAGCGGCGTGTCCTCGTCGTCGTCCTGCGCGCGCGCCGCGCGCGGGAACAGCGGCAGGATCAGCAGGAGAAGAATCCAGGCACGCACGGAATCCCTAGCCTCGATGCCGGCGCTTCTTCGCCGAGGCGAGATAGCGCGGCCCCGCGTAGTTCGCGAACGTCACGTGCCCGACCTTCGTGATGAAGTCCTTGGCCTGGCCGTACGAGGCGTTCTGCCCCGTCAGCACCGTGACCAAGTAGTCGCCGTTGGGCGTGAAGAAGATGGCGGAGTCGTGGCAGGCCTGGCGCTCCAGCCCCGTCTTGTGCGCGATCTCCCAACCGGCGGGCATGCCCTTTTGCAGGCGCGAGGCGACGGCCTTGGGCTTCTTGAGGATCTCCATCATGATGTCGCTCGAGGTCTTGTCGACGGCCTCGCCCCGGTAGATCTTCTCGAACAGCATCTCCATCTCGCGCGCGGTCGTGTAGTTCTCGTGAGCCACGCGCCCGCCCTTGATGCTCATGCCCTCCTCGTAGATGCCCGTATAAAGGAGCCCCATGCGCGGGAACTGCTGCTGGACGTAGCCGATGCCGATGCGCTCCAGGACCATCTGCGTCGCCGTGTTGTCCGACTCCATGATCATGTGGTAAAGCACGTCGCGCAGCGTGAGCGTGTAGCCGTCCGCCTGCCATTTCAGCGAACCCGAGCCGCCCCGCCGGTTGAGCCGCGTGACCTTCAGCCTCTCGTCGAGGGAGAGTCCTCCTTCGCGCAGCCGGTAGAACGTCGCGATCAGGATCGGGACCTTGATGAGGCTGGCCGCCGGGAACAGGTCGTCGGGATTGTGCGTCCAGGCGCGCCCGGTCTTCAGGTCCTTGATATAGATGGCGACCCGGCCCGGATACCGCGCGGCCATGGCGTCGAGCGCGGACGTCATCTTGTCCCACGCCGCGTCGCGCGGGTCCGGCAGCATCTGGGGCGCGGGCGGGGCGGCGATGGCGGCCGCGGGCGGCGGCGTCACGGCCGCGGGCGCGGGGGGCACCGCGAGGGTGGGCGGGGCCGCCGCCGGCAGGACCGAAGCGACGGAGGCTCCGGCGGCCGCCGGAGCCGGGACCTCGGCCACCTCCACGTCCTCCTCGGGCCGTCCGGCCTCCTCCGCCCAGTCCAGATGGTAGCCCAAGCCGTAGGAGAGGCCGACGACGATCAGCGCCGAGAACAGCAGGAGGTCGGCCCCCTGCGCGCGCAGAGCGTCCCAACGGATCTTGCGGTCGGCGTTGATTCGGTGCATTTGAGGGCGCTTCTTCCAGCATAGCAGGCGAAGGGCCCCGCCGCCAGAGGCGACGGGGCCCTATTGGAACGCCCGCTTCTAGTGGGACTTGACGGCGGGGCTCTTCGAGAACGTCAGCTTCTCGTTGCTCGAGTCCACGTCGACGTAGATCGTCGCGCCCGGATCGAACTTCTTGAGCAGGATCTCCTCGGACAGGGGATCCTCGACCGAGCGCTGGATCGTGCGGCCCAGGGGACGGGCGCCGTAGTTGACGTCGAAGCCGTTCTTGACGAGGAACGCCTTCGTCTCGTCCGAGAACTCGACTTTATAGCCCTGCGCCTCGATCTTCGTGCGCACGCGGTTGAGCATCAGGGTCAGGATCTGCGACATCTCCTGCTCGTTGAGCGGGTGGAAGACGATGACGTCGTTGATGCGGTTGATGAACTCGGGGCTGAACACCCGCTTGACCTCGTCCATCACGGTCTCCTTCATCTTCTTGTAGTCGCGCTCGTTCTGGTCGGCGGCGTCGGCCGACGTGAAGCCCAAGGACTTGCCCTTGGAGATGAGGCGCGCGCCCACGTTGGAGGTCATGAGCAGGATGGTGTTCTTGAAGGACACCTTGTGGCCCAGGTTGTCGTTGAGGATGCCGTCGTCCATGACCTGCAGCAGGATGTTGAAGATGTCGGGGTGCGCCTTCTCGATCTCGTCGAGCAGGACGACCGAGTACGGCTTGCGCCGCACGGCTTCGGTGAGCTGGCCGCCCTCTTCGTAGCCCACGTAGCCCGGAGGCGCTCCGATGAGGCGGGACACGGCGAACTTCTCCATGTACTCCGACATGTCGATGCGGATCATCGACTCCTCGTTGCCGAACATGAACTCGGCGACCGCGCGGGCGAGCTCGGTCTTGCCGACGCCCGTCGGGCCCAGGAACATGAAGGAGCCGATGGGCTTCTTCACGTCCTTGAGGCCCGCGCGCGCGCGGCGGATGGCCTGCGAGATCGTCTTGATCGCCTCTTCCTGGCCGATGACGCGCTTGTGGAGGTTCTCCTCCATGTGCACGAGCTTCTCGGTCTCGGACTCGGTGAGCGCGGTCACGGGCACGCCGGTCCACTTGGAGACGACGGCCGCGATGTCCTCGGCCACGATCGTCGGGGTGGACAGGTCGCGCTTCTCGCGCCACTTCTTCTTGGCCTCCTCGAGCGCCTTGCGCAGCTCCTTCTCCTTGTCGCGCAGGCGGGCGGCCTTCTCGTACTCCTGGCCGGAGATGGCGGCGGACTTGTCCTTGACCACCTTCTCGATCTCGACTTCCTTGTCCTTGAACTGGGGCGGCGTCTGCGAGCTCTGCAGGCGCGCGCGCGAGCCGGCCTCGTCGATGAGGTCGATGGCCTTGTCGGGCAGGAAGCGCTCGGAGATGTAGCGGTCGGAGAGCTCGGCGGCGGCCTTGAGCGCGCCGTCGTCGTACTTGACCTTGTGGTGCGCCTCGTACTTGTCCTTGAGGCCGCTCAGGATCTCGAACGTCTCGTCGACCGACGGCGGGTCGACGACGATGGGCTGGAAGCGGCGCTCGAGCGCGGCGTCGTGCTCGATATATTTTCTGTACTCGTCGAGGGTCGTGGCGCCGATCGTCTGGAGCTCTCCGCGAGAGAGCGCCGGCTTGATCATGTTGGACGCGTCGATGGCTCCCTCGGCCGCGCCGGCTCCGATCACGGTATGGAGCTCGTCGATGAAGAGGATCACCGACCCCTTCGAACGACGGATCTCCTCGATGATGTTCTTCAGGCGCTGCTCGAATTCGCCGCGGTACTTGGTGCCCGCGACGACGAGAGCGAGGTCGAGCGTCAGCACGCGCTTGTTGAGCAGGATCTCCGGGACGTCGGCCGTGGAAATCTTGGAGGCGAGACCCTCGACGATCGCGGTCTTGCCCACGCCGGGATCGCCGATGAGGACGGGATTGTTCTTGGTCCGGCGAGCAAGGATTTGAATCATCCGTTCGATCTCATCGGCACGACCGATCACGGGATCCAATTTCCCTTCGCGAGCCATCGCCGTGAGGTCTCGCCCAAACTCGTCCAGAGTCGGTGTTTTGGACTTCGTGCGGGACGGCGAGCCGGACCCCGAGGACTGCGCCTCGCCCTTGCCGCCGCCCTGCTGCTGCGCCTGGCCCTCGCCGAGGAGGTTGAGCACCTCCTCGCGCACCACGTCGAGGCGCAGGCCCAGGTTCTCGAGCACGCGCGCCGCCACGCCCTCCTCCTCGCGGATGAGGCCGAGGAGCAGGTGCTCGGTGCCGACGTAGGAGTGGCCCATGTGCTGGGCCTCCTCGACGGCGTACTCGAGGACTTTCTTGGCGCGCGGCGTGAACGGGATCTCGCCGAGCAGCATGACGTTGTCGCCGGTGCCGACGATCTTCTCGATCTCGGAGCGCACGCGGCGCAGGTCGACGCCGAGGTTCGCGAGAACCTGGGCGGCCACGCCTTCGCCGAGGGCGATCAGCCCGAGCAGGATGTGCTCGGTGCCGACGTAGTCGTGATTGAGGCGCTTGGCTTCCTCTTGGGCGATGAGAATGACCCGCTGCGCGCGCTCGGTGAATCGATTGGACATAAAGTGTCTCCTCGGGGAATGGCCCGACTTCCCTATATACGGACAGTATGCTCGGCCCGCGTTACGGAATCAAGGCGGGAAACTGTCGACGCCATTCTACATATTTTGGAGTGTCAACCTCTTTACCGACTTTTTAATCCCCCGTAACACGGAAGCATGGCATTCCGCCGGGGCCGGGGCTATACTGCCGGAAGTCCGCAGGAGGGGTGACATGAGAATCGCGTTGATCGGGCTGGCCGCGCTGCTCCCCGCGCTCGCCTCCGCGGACGACGCCTCCCCGGCGCCCTACGTCCTCCATCAAGGCCGCGCCGTGCGCGCCGAATCCGGCCCGCCCGCCGGCGAAGGTTCTTCCGCTCCTCGAGGTTCCACGGGACAGGGCTCGCGGGGGGTCTCGATGCGGCAGGTCTCCAACTTCGGCGCCGCCCCCGTCCGCACCAGCGTCGTCGGCGGACGCTCCTCCTTCACCCGCTCTTCGGCCCCGTCCCCGGCCCCGGCGGCTCGCGGATTCCGCCGCGCCTCCGCGCATCGTCGCGGGATCACGGGAGGTTCCGCGCCGACGGCGTCCACGCCGTCCGACAGCGCTGCGCCCCCCTACGCCGTGCCCGGCGCCAAGATCATCAGCGCGGGGCAGCCGCCCGTCTATTCGGAGGCCGCCGGCGGCGGCACGCACTCGGTGGAAGGCGGCGGCTTCATCGCCATGGATCAGACGAAGGCTCATGACGTCGGGCGCGCGCCCGGAATCACGTGGGCGCCGCCGGACACGCCGCCGGGACGGAACGCGAACATGGGCGGCGGCGGTTCCGGCGCCTCGGCCAACGGGCCCATGCCCGCGTCGAGCGGCTCAAGCGGATCGACGAACACGGACGGCTCTGGAGGCCATATCAGCGGGACTGGCGACGGAGGCAACAACAACTCGAACAACAACGGCAACGGCTCCCAGGACAGTGCGACGGGCTTCAACCCGAGCTTCTAATGCGACGATCGTTCATCGCCGGTTGCGCTCTCGTTCTCGCCGCGACGTCCGCCTTCGCCCGCGGGGGCGGCGGACGCGGCTTCTCGGGCGGCCGCGGCGCTTCCGTTTCCGGCGGCCGCGCCGCGTCCCGCGGCTTTTCCGGTGTTTCTCGCGGCTTCTCCGGGGGCTTCTCCCACGCGGCGTTTCGTCCCTCCATCGGGCGCTCGACCTCCTTCACCCATTCCTCGTTCTTTCGCGCCGCCGCGCGTCCCGCGGCCTCGCGTTCTTTCGGCCGCGCGACGTTTCACGCCGCGGCGGCGCGGACGACGGCGCGGCGCGTCACCGGCTCCGATTCCGGGGGAACGCCCGCTTGGGCCGCGATCGGGTCTAAGATCGTCAGCGAGGGCCAACCGCCCGTCTACTCCCAAGCCTCCGGCGGCGGCACGCACTCCGTCGAGGGCGGCGGCTTCATCGCCATGGATCAATCCAAGGCGAACGACGTGGGCCGCGCGCCGGGCATCTCGTGGGCCCCTCCGGACCGCGCCATGTCCTCCGGCGCCTCGGGCGGCGGCGGCACCGGCGCCAGCTCGAACGGGCCGGCCTTCGATCCGTCCTTTTAACCCCCAAATGCCGTCCTTCGACTAATTAAAAGGTCGTCTCTGTAACTATTACGTCATTGACGGTTTTTTGACGTCCTCTTATACTCCATATGTGCGGGCTTTTCAGCGCCGGGTCCTTTTTTTTGCCTCCCTCGGGGCCCTGCTCCTCGTTCCCGCCCTCGCCCGCGCCCAGGTCGACATCGACAAGATCGACGGCATCGCCGAGGTCTATTTCCCCCGCAGCCAGAACTGGCGCGAGATCCACGAGACCCCCTACCGCCTCGAGAACGGCGACCGCGTGCGCAGCGGGGCGGAGTCGAGCGTCAACATCAACTTTCCGGACGGCAGCCGCATCCTGCTCGGGCCGTCGAGCGAGTTCGTCGTGGACTCGGGCGAGCGCAACGAGGTCCTGCTCGGGCTGAACCTCGGCACGCTGCGCGCATGGGTCGCGCATCTCTCCAGCCGCAAGGCCTTCCACGTGAAGACGCCGACCGCGGTCTGCGCGGTGCGCGGCACGCAGTTCATCGTCGGCGTGACTCCCGCGCGCGAGACCTCGGTCGACGTCTCCCAGGGCGTGGTGGCCGTCAAGACTTTGCTCGGCGAGGAAGTCGAGCTCGGCGACAACCGCCAACTGCGCTCGATCCGCGTCCTGCCGGACCGCCCGCTCGAGCTGCCGCCGGCGGGCGGCGGCGCGACGGGAAAGGCCGCGCGGGCCAAGCTCGCGGCCTCCGAAGCCGCGCGGCACGCGGCGGCCGTCGCCGCCGCCGCGAAGCCGGCGTCCGAGCCCAAGGCCGCCTTCATGGCGCCTTCGTCGGCGCGAGAGGAGTTCCGGCACGAGGTCCAGCGCGAGGTCTTTCTCGGCATGAGCCGCGAGGCGGTCCAGGCCTCGGCCGCCCGCGAGGCCCGCCTGGCCGAGTACCAGGAAGGCAAGACGCTCATCGACGTCAACGGCCAGCGCGTGCGCCTCGAGGAGTACGTCGTGCGCCCGGCGCCCGACACGTTCAAGCTCGTCGCGCTCAACGAGCGCGCGGCGAACCTCAACTTCTTCACCTACGCGGCGCAGTTCAACCAGACCCTGCCCACCGACCTGCGCCTGGCGACGCGCTTCCTCAACGGCACCGACGGGACGGCGCCGTCGTACTTCGTCGTCAACTACCAGACCACGCGCTCCAACACGATCGACTCGATCCAGGAGTTCGGCTCGGGCGGGCACCTGGTCAGCTCGGTGCTGACGGCGGACCAGACGGTCTACGATCCGGTCACGAACCTGTTCCACACCGTGACGGCGGGCTCGAGCCTGTGGAAAACGCTGTTCGACAACTACTCCTACGTCGTCGACGGCCGCGAGAAGTTCGGCTGGCAGCCGGCGGCGGGCTCCGGGATCACGTCCTACGACTACGTGGCCGGCGGCATCAACACGCGCATCCTGGGCGGCGGCGCATCCTGCGGCGCCGCGGGCTGCGCGACGGCGGGGCCGGTGACCTGCACGAGCTCGACGTGCGAGGCCGCGGCGCGCCCCGGCGTGACGAGCACGCCCGACGGCACGGCGGTCCTGCACGACCAGGCCGCGATCACCTACGCGGGCGACGGGACCTCCGAGACCTACGACTTCTACGTGATCGGCGACGACGGTCATAAGGCGACGGCCGCCGACTTCGGCGGCATCATCAACGGCGAGCAGTACCACAACACGCTCCTCAAGTTCAATTTCGAGCAGGTGATCACCTCCAGCGAGTTCCACGGCCGCAAGATCGACCTCGTCGTCGAGCCCAAGATCCTGATCAACTCCGGGGTGATCCAGTGAGGCGGCTGGCCCTCGCCGCCGCGCTGGTCCTCGCCGCCGCGGCGCGAGCATTCGCCGCCGGCCCCGTGAACAGTCCGTGGCCGCAGCCCTTCGGCAACGCCCAGCGCACGAGCTCGACCACCGCGACCTCCCCCTCGAAGCTCAAGCTGGTGTGGACGGCGAACGTCGATGCCTTGTCCTCCGGCCATTCCTCGGCCGGCGCCGCGATCGGAGCCGACGGTTCGATCTACGTGGTCACCATCGGCACCGTCGCGAAATACTCAACGGCCGGCGTGCAGCAATGGTCCAAGGGCATCGGCTACGCCCCGTACAGCAGCCCCGCGATCGGCAACGACGGAAGCGTCTACGTCTCGACCTTGGACGCCAACGGCAGCAACCCCTTTTACAGCGTCCGGCTCAGCACGCAAACCGGCGCCGTGGTCTCCGCGTCGGCAGGGTTGTGCGTCGGCGGATTTTCCGACGAGAGCTCGCCGCTTCTGACGAATGGCGGCACGGTCTACTACACGACGACGGATCAGGGCGGGGCGGGGAGGTTCCAAAGCGGCTGTCTCACCAACGTCGCCCCGTCCGGTCAGATCTCTTGGGAAAACTCGTCCGCCGCTTCGGGCGTGGAGAGCGGCCCCCTGGCGCTCGAGCCGGACGAAAGCGCGATCTTCGTGGCCGCGGCCGGCGGCTCGATCTCGAAGTTCTTACCCAACAGCACCATTCCGACCAGCGGGGCCAGCGGCACCTACAACGCCATGGCCGTCGGCCAGAGCGGAACCGTATTCGTCATCTCTCAATCAGCGGTGACAGCCCTGAATCCTTCGACGCTCGCGACTCTCTGGACTTATTCCGGAAGCAACTTCGACAACTATCTCGCCGTTTCGGGCAACACCGTCTTCTTCACAAGCCATACGATCGTCAACACCCTCAATGACACGCAGCTGGTCGCGCTGAACGCGACGACCGGCGCATTCCTATGGAACTCGGACGTCCTCTCGACGGCCCTCGGCGGCTGGCCCGTGGGGTTCGCGGCGCCGGCGGGGATGGTCGGCCAGATGACGGTCGCCGGCACCGACGTTCTCGTGCCGACCTACAACGTCCAGTTCGGGACCTCGTCGGCGCTCTCCTTCATCAGCGCTCTCGACGCGACGACGGGTTCCCGGCGCTGGACGGAGCCGCAGCCCGCGGGCGCTTTCGGGGCCTTCGCGGGACAACCGATCCCGGCGAACACGGCGCTCTACTCGTTCAACAAGACCGACCTCTACTCCTTCCAGGCCTCAGGCGCCACCTCCCTCACGGTCTCCAAGACGACCGGGACCCTGATTCCCGAGAGCTCCGTTACGATCACCGCCAACATCAAGAACGGCGGAGGCTCGGGCGTTCCGGGCCTCTCCGTGTTCATGTTCGTGTCCACGGGTCAGGCGGCGCCGGCCGGCGTTTACGGCTACACCGATGCCTCGGGCAACTACTCGGTCACCTTCGCCTCCAACTCTTTCAACTCCTCCGTCGTCGAATCGACGTTCACCGTGCGCGTCGTCGCCCAGGACTTCGCGCCCGTCGACGTGCCGATTTTCCTTGAGGGCGAGAACATCGACCACTTCGACATGGCGACGCCGAGCACGACCTCGATCGGCATCCCTTTCGGCGTGAGCGTGTACGCCCGCAACGCGTACGATCATCCCCTGCCGACGTTCCCGGGAACGTCGGGGCCGGTGACGGTCACGCTCGCGCCGTATCTCGCCGGGACCCAAGTCGCGGGGACCGGCGCCCTCGGCATCACGTCGCTCGGCATCTCCAACGGCACCGGTACGATCAGCAGTGAGACCTACAACAAGATCGAGTCGATCCAGATCCGCGCGGCGCAGAACTCTCCCGGCGTCGCCGTCGGCCTCTCGACGACCATCGTCGTCAACGGCCCCAACCACTTCGACGTGACGATCCCGACCGGCGCGGTCGCCGGCCAGAACTTCCCCGTCACGATCGTCGCGCGCGACGTCCTGAACAACCAGGTCGCGGGCTACACCGCGACACTGGCGCTCTCGGCGGGCAAGGCGACCAGCACGGACACCGCCGCGACCGGCAGCCTGTCGATCACGAGCGTCAACATGCCTCCCACGGGCTCGCTCACGCTGAGCAACGAGACGTTCAGCACCGGCGGCGGCATCGCCCTGAAGGTCGCCGACTCGGGCCTGGGCATCGCGAGCTTCTCGAGCACGATGACGGTCACCCAGCCGACGCTGACCATCGACCACTACCACATCACCATGGCGACGTCGATCACGGTGGGGGCTCCCTTCAACTTCGACGTCGAGCCGCAGGACGCCTCGAGCTCGCCGGTTTCCTATTCGCTGGCGCGCTCGCTCAATATTCAGCCTTTCCTCGCCGGCACGGGCATCGCGGGCAGCGGCTCTCTGGGCGTGACGACCCTGCCGCTCGCCGCCGGAGCCACGTTCTCCTTCACCGCCTCGCAGACCTACAATAAGATCGAGAACGTCCAACTTCGGGTCACCGACGACGACGGCCGGGTCGGCATCACGACGTACACGGTGAGCTTCACGGGCCCGACCCAGTTCGTCGTGACCGTCCCCACGGCCGCCCAGGCCGGCGTGCCGTTCCAGTTCGTCGTCCAGGCCCAGGACGCCGGCAACAACCAGGTGCTCGGCTACAACGGCACCGTCAACATCTCGGCCGTCGACTCGGTGAACACGCTGCTCGCCGGCGGTGGCACGCTGGGAGTCACGAGCCTCAATCTGGCGGGCGGAGCGGGCTCCTCCTCGTTCCAGAGCTACACCAAGGCCCAAGGCATCCGCTTCCGGGTCGCCGACTCCGGCGTCGGCGTCACGACGATCTCCTCGTCGATGACGGTCGTCGCCGGCCCCGCCGCCTCGCTGACCCTCTCCGGAAATCCCCAGTCGACGATCGCGACCGTGCCCTCGGTGCTGACCGCCCAGGCCGCGGACGCCTTCAACAACCCCATCCTCGGCTCGACCGTGACCTTCACCGTCGCGAGCGGCTCGGCCGTCGTGACGCTGGGCCTCGTGGGCGGCGCCGTGCCCGGGAGCGCCGGCGTCGTCTCGACGCAGGCGCCGACCAGCGTCTCGGGCGCCGCGACGGCCTTCTTCGGCTCGACGACGACGCTCTTCTCGCAAGGAGACCTCGTCGTCGCAACGCTCGGCGGCCTGACCGCGACGACCACGATCTACAACGCCGTCCTGCTCACGGGAGCGGGCGGCGTCGTCGCCAACCAGTCGAATCCCCAGCTCAGCGTGAACTGCCCCGCCTCGACGTGGGCCTTCAACGTGCGCATGTCGGTGGCGGGCAAGTCCGAGCTTTCGGCGGCCGACCTGGCGCTGACCACCGCCGCCTTCGCCGCCAGCGCCAACACCTTCGTCTCGACCACGGTCATGAAGGTCGACGTCGTGCGCGACGCCAGCCCGGGCACGCTGGCCGGCGCCGGCAGCAAGATGGTCAGCGTCGGCCTGCCCTTCACGGCCGCGGGCGGCAGCGCGACGGTCGGCAGCTACCGCGGGCAGAGCATCCTCGTGCCCCAGTCCGTCCTGCGCGTGTTCAAGCTCAACAAGCAGACCTCGGTCTTCGAGATGGTGCTCGACGGCGTGAACCTGCCGCAGGGCAACGGCACCGTGCAGGCGCAAGTCGCCGATCCCGAGGGCATCTTCGCGCTGGGCGCGCCGCCGTTCGTGACTTTGGGCGGCGCCTCGAGCGGGACCGTCACGACCGCGCTCGCCTCCGGCGCGCAGGCCGTCGTGACCGTGCCCTTCGGCTCCTTCACGACCGCGACGACGCTGACCGTGAGCCCCCTCTCCGGAAGCAGCATCCCGGCCCTGCCGGGCGGGCTCAACCTGACCCCGACGGGCATCGCGATCTCGATCAACACGAACGGCGTCGAGCCCGTGAGCCCCGTCGGCGTCTCGCTCGGCTTTACCGCCGCCGCGATCGGCTCTCTGAACCCCAACCAGCTGCGCATCGCGCGCTACGACGCGGGCGTCGGCTGGAAGGTGCTCGACTCCCAGGTGGACACGACGGGCGACGTCGTCGTCGCGCAGACCGACGGCTTCTCCATCTTCGAGCTCATCGCGGCCGCGCCTTCCTCGTCGGTCGGCTCCGGCTTCGTCTTCCCGAACCCGTTCCGCCCCTCTCTCGGACACGTCAACATCAAGTTCGCCGGCCTGCCGGCCTCGGCGCACATCAAGGTCTTCACCGTCTCCGGCCGCCTGCTCCAGGAGCTCGACGCCGACTCCACCGGCTCGGTGCTGAACTGGAACGGGACCGACAAGGACGGCCGCCCGCTCGCCAGCGGCGTCTACCTCGCCGTCGTCAAGGACACGACCGGCGGCAGCGGCACGGCCACGATCAAGTTCGCGGTGCAACGATGAGGCTCTTCCTCCTCGCCTTGCCGCTCGCTCTCGCGGCGCCGCCGGCGCGCGCGGCGCTGGCGGGCGCGGACTTCCTCAACCAGATCCAGGACGTGCGCTCGCTCGGCATGGGCGAGGCCGGACAAGCCTCCGCCTCCGGCGTCGAGGGGCTCACGGTGAACCCCGCCGCCGTCCACGACGTCGAGGCCCAGCAGGCGTACTTCAACCATCAGCTCCTCGGCAACGGCATCGGCTCCGACAACCTGGCCTGGGGCCTCACGAAAGGCGTCCATCACTTCGCGCTGAGCTGGCTCCACGTCGGCTACGGGACCTTGCAAGGCCGCGACGACTTGGCCAACCCGACGGGCGGCTTCTCGCCCTCGGCCGACGCGTACGGCCTGACCTACGGCACGAACGTCGGCCCGGTCAAGCTCGCGGCGACCGTCAAGCGGGTCTCCTTCAAGATCGTCACCTCCGCCGAGGCCACCTCCTTCGACGCCGGCGGCCGCTACGCGCTCAACGACGACTGGACGCTGGGCGTCTCGGGCGAGAACCTCGGCGGCTCGCTGAAGTTCGACTCGCTCTCGGACCCGCTGCCCTCGCGCGTGGCCGGCGGCGCCGCCTGGCGCGCCAGCGACGCGTGGACGCTCGCGCTCGACTTGGTGGGGCCTCTCTACTCGTCCGCCTACGCCGCGCTCGGCAGCGAGTACCGCCTGCGCGTCAACGACGACGCCTCGTTCGCTTTCCGCGCGGGCATGAACACGCGCACGCCCGATGCGGGCAACTTCGCGGGCCTGAAGGTCGGCCTCGGCGCGGCGTTCCGCTCGGTCTCGATCGACTACGCCTTCGCGCCCGGCGCCGACGCGGGCGACTCCCACCTGTTCGCGCTCACGTGGCGCTTCGGCACCCCCGACTCCGTCAAAGGACCTCGCGAGCGATGAGAACGACCGTCCTCCTGCTCGCGGCCGCGCTGGGCGCGGCGATGCCGGCGCGCGCCGTCGAGCTCGTGCCCGTGTTCGACGCGTCGTTCCTGCTCGGCCAGCTCTACGAGAACGGCTCCGCGTCCAACTGGGAGGGCAACGGCAGCCTGCAGGCGACGCCCGCGCTCAAGTTCAACGAGGAATGGGGGCTGATCCCCACGTACGCCTTCAACTACCAGGGCACGAAGTCCGTGACCGACCTGGGCAGCGGCGGCCAGCTGTTCCAGGACTCGATGAGCCACGCGTTCATCGTCAAGGGCGTGTGGAAGCATGGCGACCTCAAGCTCAAGCCCCACGGCGGCTACCGCTGGGAGTTCCTGCGCGAGACGACCGACGAGAGCTGGGGCAACGGCCTCTTCGACTACCAGAAGCCCTCGCTCGGCCTCGACGCGGAGTACGCCTTGGCCGAGGGCTGGACGGCCACGGCCGGCTTCGACTGGTACAAGATCCGCTTCCCCAATTACTCCTCCCTCGAGTCGGGCGTCGTCTCGCAGGGGCTGGGCCGCGCCGAGGCGGCGCCGCACACGCTCGACTCCGAGAACCTCTCCTGGACCGCCCAGACCACGTTCCCGACGCCGCTGCCGGACTTGCGCGGCCTGCTGACGGCCAACTGGACGACGCGCTCCTACGGGGAGCAGCACATCGTCGTCGCCTCGGGCGACCTGACGCCGGACACGCGCGTCGACCAGATCAAGTCGATCACCGGGACGCTGTTCTGGGGCCGCAAGATCAGCGACGACCTGAGCCTGTTCGTCAACCTGCAAGGCGCCTGGACGCGCGTCGACTCCAACCAGAACAACTACGACGCGGCGGTCAACGTGTTCCTGCCCGACTACTACGGCTACGAGGAGACCTCGATCCAGCCGCGCGCGACGGCGGTCATCGGGCCCAAGAAGGTCGAGTTCTCCTTCGCCTACCTGCGCTCGCACCGGCGCTACCTCGACCGCCCCGCGCAGGACGCCTCGGGCGCCTACCTCTCCGACGCGCAGTACATCGACCAGGACAACTTCACGCTCGACCTCGGCGTGCCGATCAACCAGCACTGGAAGCTGCTCGCCACGGCCAACATGGCGACGGCGAGCTCCAACCAGCAGTACCAGCTGTTCTTCAAGACCAACTACACGCTGCAGAGCTACCTGCTCGGCGTGTCCTACAGCTACTGACCGTCCGCCTGGCGCCGGCGCGGGCCGAAAGGATAAACTGGAGTCCAGGAGAGACCCCATGAGCGCCCGCGCGAACTACGCCCAGCAATCCCCCGAGCTCTTGAAGAAGCTCTTCGAGCTCTCGCAGGCCTCGAAGGCGGGCTCGCTCGGCGAGACGCTCACCGACCTCGTCAACATCCGCGCTTCCCAGCTGAACGGCTGCGCCTTCTGCCTCGACATGCACGTCAAGGAGGCGAAGCTCCACGGCGAGCGCGAGCTGCGCGTCCATCACGTCGCGGTTTGGCGCGAGTCGCCTCTGTTCTCGGCGAAGGAGAAGGCCGCGCTCGAATGGACGGAGACCGTCACGAGGCTCGACGGTCTCGGCATCGACGACGAGGCCTACGCGCGGGCGCGCGCGCAGTTCTCCGACAAGGAGCTCACGGAGCTGACGTTCGCCGTCGCGGTCATCAACGCCTGGAACCGCCTCAGCGTCGCGTTCCAGACGGTGCCGGGCTCGCTGGACGCGCGCTACGGCCTCGACAAGGCGGGGCTCAAGTGACGCGGCGCATCCCCGCGGCGGGCATCAACCTCTTCCAGCTGATCTACGTCCTGATCCGGGAGTACAAGGAGAAGACCGGCGAGGAGCCGCTGAACCTCTCGCTCGGCAATCCCGACGGCGTCCCCCCCGAGCCGATCCGCGCGCTGAAGGCGAAGTACGCGAAGGACCCCGGGTACGCGTATCACACCTACGCCGAGGATAATAACCTGCATCGCTTCGCCGAGGGGATGGTCTCGCTGCACGGCGGGATCGACGTCGAGAAGTTCCACCATCTGCGCGCTCTGCCCATCGCGGGGATCAAGACCGCGAGCGCTCTCGTTCCTCTGGCGTGCGGCCTGCATCTTCCCGACGGCGGCCGCCGCGCTGCGTTCCGCGTCGCGTCGAACCTCCCCGCTTACGACGTGATCGGGACTTGGAGCTCCTCCTATCTCGCGGCGAAGCGCACGGTCTGGCCTCTGGCGACGTCGGACAACATGCGCTTGAACGTTTCGCGGCTCAAGGAAGCGCTCAAGCGAGATGGAACGGATCGCGCCGACCTGATCTTCACCATCCGTCCGGGAAATCCGGCCGCGGTCGGGGCGTCGGAGAGCGACTGGAAAGAGCTCATCGAGTTCTGCCTCGCCAAAGGAATAAGATTGGTCAACGACGCGGCCTACGCGGGGCTCACCGCCGGACACGCGCACGTGCCGCTCGCGCAGGTCGCCAAGGATTATCCCGAGCTCGAGTGGCTCGAGCTGTACTCGGTCAGCAAGTCCTACAACGATCCCGGCGCGCGCCTGGGAGCGCTCGTGGGCTCCAAAGAGTTCGTCGAGGACTTCGTTCTGGTCAAAGGCAACACCGATTCGGGCCCCGTGCCCGGCGTGATGGCCGCCTACGGCGAGTTCTTCTCGGACCGCGCCGCCGCCGCGAAGGCCCTCGGCGAGATCCGGAATCTCTACGAGCGCCGCGTGGCCTATCTCGTGCCGCAGCTCGAGAAAGCGGGACTGCGCCCGGCCTGCGCGACCGCGGCGGGCTTCTTCACGCTCTGGAAGGTCCCCAAGTCTGTCCTGGGGAGGGAGCTTCCCGTCGAGAACCGGCATGAGGCCTTCAACCGCGCGGTGATCTCCGAGACGGGGATCGTCGGGGTGCACTTCTCGGGCTTCGGCGAGGACGGCACGCCCGAGCCGTTGATCCGGTACGCGGTGTGCGCGGACGTGCTCGATCCCAAGTTCCAGGCGCGCCTGGAAGAGCGGCTGGCGCGGCTCAAGCCCGTCTACTGAAGAGCGGCGCGCCGGGCGAGCAGCCGCCGGCGGCGCGAGGACAGCAGCGCCGTATCGATCTCCGACTCGCGCTGCTCGGGCGACTTGAACCACGAGGTCGGCACCGGCTTTCCCGCCAACCCGGCGGTCGCCGGAGGCGCCGCGACGGCGTCGCGAAGGTCCTCGTCGACCGAGATCCTCGACGGGCGCCGGTTCAGCGCGCGATCGGCCATCACGCCGGCGGTCAAGGCGAGCGCGAAGACGCCCGCGAACGCCAAGATCCGGTTCCGCCGCGTATCCCTCATGGGTCAAGGATAGCCGAGATGGGCTTCTCGAGAAAGGGCCTTAGGTCCCAGTGGGCGCGGGACCTCCGAGCGGACCCCGGATGGCCCGTTCTTAGTCGAAGAAGCGGCTGTAGATGCTGAGGATGTCGCCTTGGGTGACTTGGCCGACGATCTCGTGCGCCTCGGCGACGAGGACGCGGTCGGCGCCGGCCTTCTGCATGAGCCGGATGGCGTGCTCGAGCGGCTCGTCCGGGCCGACCTTGGGCAGCTCGGCGTGCGTCAAGCGGCGGACCTCCCGCGCGGCCTCGGCGCCCGGCGGATGGCTCATGATGTCGCGGACGTGGTACTTCTCGAGCACGCGCAGCTCGGGGTCCTCGTGGAGCTTCACGCCCTTCTTGGCCAGCTTGTGGCCCTCGAGGCTGTGCGGGTCGATGGCGCGGGCGACCATGACGGTGATGCCGACGGTGAACATCATGGGCAGGATGATGCTGTAGTCCCGCGTGAGCTCGAACAGCAGGATGATGGCCGTGAACGGCGCGAACGTGATGCCGCCGAACACGGCGCCCATGCCGACGAGCATGTAGGCGCCCGAGGGCGCGGCCCACGGAAAGTACGCGCCGACGACGCGGCCCACCAGCCCGCCGAGCGCGGCGCCCATGAGCAGGTACGGGATGAAGATTCCGCCCGAGCCGCCGGAGCCGACCGTCAGCGGGCAGGCGATCAGCTTGCCGAACAGCAGGGCGAGCAGGAAGGCCCACGCCCAGTGGCTGCCGGCCTCGGCGCGGATCAGGTCCGGGATGACGAGGTGGCTGTTGCCCAGCGCCTGAGGCAGGGCGAGGCCGAGGGCGCCGAGCAAGAGTCCTCCCAGCGCCGCGCGCCACATCGGCGAGGCGACGGTCTTCTCGAATTTCTTGTCGACGGCGAGGCTGGTCGCGACGAAAAGCTTGGCGAACGCGCCGGCCAGGATCGCCAGGATGAGGTAGAAGCCGAGCTCCTCGATGCGGTTGAACGCGTAGCTGCTCGGGACCTCGACGAACGTGCGCTCGCCCAGGATCAGCTTCGCCGTGACCGAAGCCGAGACCGTCGCGAGCATGACCATCGCGAAGGCCTGCGAGGTGAACTCCTTCAGGAGGACTTCGATGGCGAACAGCACGCCCGCGATGGGCGCGTTGAAGACCGCGGCGAAGCCCGCCGCCGCGCCCGCCGCGACGAGGATCCGCACGTCCTCGGCCGCCACTCCGAGCCGGCGTCCGCACCAGGAGCCCAGGCCCGCGCCGACGGCGACCATGGGCGCCTCCGGACCGGCAGAGCCGCCCGAGCAGACGGTGAAGAAGCTGGCCAGCGTCTTGACCGCGGTGTAGCGTCCGCCGATGTAGCCGCCCTTGCGGCGGATGGCGAGCAGGGTCTCCGGCGTCCCGGTGCCCTTCACCGTCGGGTCGAGATACTTGAGCACCGCCCCGCAGAGCAGGCCGCCGATCGCGGGGATGGCCAAGAGCAGCGGCCACGTCAGCTCCAGCTCGAAAAGCTTCGCGTGCCCGCCGACCGCCGGCCAGAACTGGAACTCCTCGACGACGCGCATGAACGAGCCCGCGGCCGCGCCGGTCCCGACGCCGATGAGGCCCGAGAGCAGGAGCAAGCCGCGCTCGTCCGCGAGGAAAAGGACGGCGCGGACCCGGCTCCATAGTTTATTCATGATGGTGATCATTCGATTTTACAATATCGAAGCCGCCCGGCGAAATCGCCCGTTTGATTCACGACGGGCTTTGCCGTAAACTATCTCCTATGAACACCGCCGAGACCGCCGCGCCCGTCGAGCCGAGCTCGACCGACCTCAAATCCAAGACGCTCCTCGTCATCTCCTCGCCGAACCCCAAGAAGAAGTTCATCTACACGCGGCTCAAGGAGCTGGGCCCCAAGATGATCCTGCTGGCCTCCGAGGAGAACTGGGTCTCGAAGCTGGCCGACGGCTTCCTCCAGGCGGACCCGCTCGACGAGGTGGCCTGCGCGGCCAAGGTCGAGGAGCTCGTCAAGACGATGAAGATCGACGGGGTGATCACGTTCTGGGAGAACGCGGTGCCGCTGGCGGCGACGCTCGCCCAGCGCTTCGGCTGGGTCGGCAACGCCCCCCAGGCGGCGCTCAATGCAAGAAACAAATATCTGACCCGGCAGACTCTCGAGAACTCGAAGCTCTCGAAGTATCAGCCCGCCTGGGCTCTGATCAAGAACCAGTCCGACCTCGAGAAGGCCTCCGCCCGCATCGGCTTCCCTCTCGTCCTCAAGCCCGCCTGGGGCGTGAAAAGCCAGTTCGTCGTGAAGCTGGACAGTCTTGACGAGGCCAAGAAGGCTTTCGATTACATCAAGACCAACATGACGCCGGCCTTCGATCCGATCTACAAGTACGGCACCGACATCCTCGCCGAGGAGTATCTCGACGGGGCCGAGGTCGACGCGGACCTGCTCGTGCAGGGCGGCGAGCTCAAGTTCCACGCGTTCACCGACAACTTCCCGACGAAGGAGCCGTTCTTCGTCGAGACCGGCGACGCGATGCCGTCGCGCCACGAGGCCAAGGACCTGTCGGAGGTCCTCAAGATGGCCAAGGACGTCGTGGCGGCGCTCGGGCTCACCAACGGCGCGCTCCATCTCGAAGCCAAGATCACGCCGACGGGTCCGCGGCTCATCGAGCTCAACGCGCGCATGGGCGGCGACTACCTCTACGACTGGATCAAGACGGTCTGGGAGACCGACATCATCGAGGAGGCCTCGAAGATCGCGGTGGGCTTCCCCTCCGTGCCGAAGCGCCGCAAGGAGCCGCGCTGCCACTTGGTCGGCAAGTACCTCATCCCGGAATACTCGGGCGTCGTCGTCGGGGTGAAGCTGCCTCAGGAGAAGCCGGACCCGCTCAAGGTCCACGACATCACGGTCCAGAAAGAGCCCGGCGACGCGGCGCTGGTGCCGCCGGAAGGCTTCGAGACGATGGGCTGGGTGGTCGGGCGCGGCGACACCTACGCCGAGGCCGAGGAGAACCTCGACGCGGCCACGCGCAAGGTGGAAGTCGGCATCGCGCGTTTCGACTCGACGTCGTCGCTGGGCAAGACGCGGCGCAAGAACCGCTTCGGCGCGGCGCAGGTGGCGCGCCGCCGCATCCTGCAGTCGGCGCGCATCGAGAAGGTCCGCGGCTTCGACTTCGGCAAGAAGTCCCTGCACGTGGGCATCCTCTGCAACATCTACGAGGCGGAGGGCAGCGAGGAAGGCGCGGTGCACGCGGACCTCACCTCCGTCGGGCGCAACATCCAGAAAGCGGTCGAGTCGAAGGGGCACAAGGTCACGTTCTTCGACATGAACGAGACGCCGCTTCCCTTCGAGAAGATCGCCAACGCGAACGTGGACATGATCTTCAACGTCTGCGAGCGCGTGAACAACTCCTCGCTGCTCGAGCCGCACGCGGCCGCGATCCTGGACTGCCTGGGCATCCCGTACACGGGCTCGAATCCGCTCACGCTGGCGCTGTGCATCGACAAGATCAAGGTCAAGAAGATCCTCGAGCAGCAGGGCCTGCCGACGCCGAAGTTCGACTACGTCTTCCAAAAGGACGAGCCGATCCGCGAGGACCTGCGCTACCCGCTCATGGTCAAGCTCGCCAACACGGACAACTCGATCGGCATCTCCAACTCCTCGGTCGTGACCAGCCTCAAGGCGCTCAAGGACCAGGTCGCGATGCTGCTCGAGAAGTACAACCGCCCGGTCTTGATCGAAGAGTTCATCGAAGGCGACGAGGTGGACGTCTCGATCATGGGCAACGAGGAGCGGGTGAAAGTGCTCCCGCTCTCGCGCTCGATCTTCGACGACCTTCCCAAGGGGACGTGGGGCATTTATCCCTTTCAGGCGAAGTGGGAGGAGACGTCGGTCTATGAAAAAATTCGCGTTGAGCGGCCCGCCAAGTACTCGCAAAAGCTCTCGGCGCTGATCTCGGAGATCTGCCTGGACGCCTACCGGCTCTTCGACTGCCACGACTACGCGCGCATCGAGGTGCGGGTCGACGGCGCGGGCAATCCCTACATCCTGGAGATCAACCCGAACCCGTCGATCAACGACGGGGACTGCGTGCCGGCCTGCGCGGAGGTCATCGGGCAGAAGTACGCGGACTTCATCGAGGAGATCATGAAGGAGTGCATCCTGCGCTATCGCGCGAAGCCTCCTTACTTCCATCTGCAGAGCGCGATGGCGCCGTTCTAGGAGCCGAGCAAGCTAAGGTCAAGCCGTCCTGCGAACCTTCCAAGAACGCTAACCGCAGGAACCGTTCGCCGATCAATACATGACACCCCCGTCGTTGACTTTCCCCCCGCCGAGACGTACCCTTGCTCTCAAGAATGAAAGTCCTCGTCACCGGCGTCACCGGCTACATCGGCAGCCACACCGCGCTCGAGCTGCTGAATGCCGGCCACGAAGTCACCGGCTTCGACAACCTCGGCAATTCCTCCGAGGAGTCGGTCCGCCGCGTGCGCGAGTTATCGGGAAAAGAGCTCCGGTTCGAAAAGCTGGACCTCCTCGACAAGCCGGGCCTGAACCGCCTATTGAAGGAAGGCTTCGACGCCGTCCTGCACTTCGCCGGCCTCAAGGCCGTCGGGGAGTCCGTCGAGAAGCCGGATCTGTACAAGCGCAACAACGTCGAGGGCAGCAAGAACCTCCTCGCCGCGATGAGCGCGGCCGGCTGCCGCCGCTTCGTGTTCTCCTCGTCGGCCACGGTGTACGGCGACGTGAAGAAAAACCCCGTCAACGAGCACCACGAGCGCACGGCCGTGAACCCCTACGGCCAGACCAAGCTCGACGTCGAGGACCTGTGCTTCGAGCTGGCGAAGGAGGAGAAGGGGTGGCACATCGCCCTCCTGCGCTACTTCAACCCCGTCGGCGCCCACGCGAGCGGCCGCATCGGCGAGGACCCGCACGGCATCCCCAACAACCTGATGCCCTTCGTCATGCAGACCGCCGTCGGGCGCCGCGACAAGGTCCGGGTCTTCGGCGACGACTACCCAACCCCCGACGGCACCGGCGTGCGCGACTACATCCACGTCGTGGACCTGGCCCTGGGGCACGTGGCGGCGCTCGACAAGATCGAGACCTTCCACGGCGCCGAGCCCGTCAATCTCGGCGCCGGCCGGGGCTACTCGGTGCTGGAGGTCCTCGCGGCGGCGTCGAAAGCCGCGGGTCACCGCATCCCCTTCGAGATCATGCCGCGCCGCGCCGGCGACGCCGCCGCGATCTGGGCCGAGCCCGCCTTGGCCAAGAAGAAACTGGGCTGGGCCACCGTGCGCGACCTCGACGTCATGTGCGCCGACTCCTGGCGCTGGCAGAAGAACAACCCAAACGGCTACGCGTCCTAGCCCTGGGCCCTCTTCCGGGCCGTCGCGGGCCAAAGGTCCCGGGCTCAGCCCTCCCGCTTCCCCATATAATCTGAGGACTCAAGCTTAGGAGACCCCTCATGACCCGCTTCTCTTTCCTCGCCGTCGCCGTGCTCGCCGCCAACGCCTTCGCCCAGGCCGACCTGTCCGATTCGACGCTGAAGGGCGCCATCGCGCAGTCCCGCCAGCGGGCGTCACTCGTCCTCAAGTGCGCCGCCAAGAACGGCGACAAATATTATTCCGTCGACGGCCGCCTCGAGCTCGGCTCGATGATCCTCACCGTCGGCGGCGTGAAGAGCTCGCTGCTCAAAGTCTCGAAGGATTCGGATCCCGTCGACTCGCGCTGCGGCACGACAGCGGCGCCGCTCGAGTCGAGCCTCAATTACGAGGTCACGTCCCCGCACAAGTGGGGCCAGGACATCCTGCAGCTTCCCAAGAACGCCCTCGCCGCGACGGGCGCCTTCGACGCGAACCTCCACACCTGCGACTACGACGGGAATTGGAGCGCGTCGCACGACGCGGCGGTGAGCTGCACGCTGACTTCGAAGTAATCCGACCGCCCCGAAAACAAGAAGGAGGACTCGCTCCGGAGCGAGTCCTCCTTTCTTGTCGCGAGAGGGCGGTCTAGCGAGCCGGCCCCATGCGCGACGGCGGCCAGTACAGGAACCAGGCGTTGCCCTTCACGTAGCGCTCCGGGACCGGCCCCCAATAGCGCGAGTCGCAGGAGTGATCGCGGTTGTCGCCCATCATGAAGTACGAGCCGGGCGGCACCACGACGGGACCGAAGAAGTCTCTCTGGTTGTTGTTGAGCGCCTCGTCGAGGTGATGCTCCTCCCAGAGCTTCTGGTACTCCGCCGGAGGGATCTTCGCCGCGGCCGGCGAGACCGGCTCCTGGTACGGCGAGTCGTGCACCGTGTAGGGCTCGGGACCGATCGGCTGGTCGTTGAGGATGACTTTCCCCTCGCGCACCTCGATCTTGTCGCCAGGCTCCCCGATCAGGCGCTTGATGAAGTCCTTGTCGTACTGCACCGAGCCGCAGTGCAGCTCCGTCGGATCGTCCACCGGGAACTGGAAGACCAGGATGTCCCCGCGCTTGGGCTTGCGGATCGGCAGGACGCGCTTGCCCGTCACCGGGATGCGCAGGCCGTAGAGGAACTTGTTGACGAAGAGATGGTCGCCGATGAGCAGCGTCCTCTCCATCGAGGCCGACGGGATCTTGAACGCCTGGATCACGAACATCATGAGCAGCGACGCCATGAAGGCCGCGGAGAAGACCGTGTCGGCCCACTCCAGGTCCTCGTGGAGGAAGTAGCGGCGCTTCTCCGCCTTGTCCCCCGCCTCCCACGCGCGCCAGAAGCCGATCGCGCCCAGCACCGCGCCGGCGAGCAGCGCGCGGTAGATCTCGCCGATCGGCACCACGTGCGCCGCCACCGAGATGAACTTCTCGCGCGTCTCGAAGGACATCGAGAGGATCATCGTGATCGACGCTCCCGCGACGAAGAAGAACAGCGCGTGCCAGAGCGCCGAGAGCATCGGCGTCTTGGGCCCGCCCTCCTTCTGCCAGCCGCGCGAGATCCACGCGAACGCGCCCATCGCCAGACCGATGAAAAAAAGCCGATATTCCATTAAGCGTCCTCGTCGATTTTCAGGGCGGCCAAGAAGGCCTCCTGAGGGATCTCGACCGACCCGATGAGCTTCGCCCGCTTCTTGCCTTCCTTCTGCTTGCTCAACAGCTTCTTCTTGCGAGTGATGTCGCCGCCGTAGCACTTGGCGATGACGTCCTTGCGCACGGCGCCCAGCGTCTCGCGCGCGATGATCTTGCCGTTGAGGCTGGCCTGGATGGCCACCTCGAAATTCTGCCGGTCGATGAGCTCCTTGAGCTTCGCGCACAACTTCGCGCCGATCTCGTAGGCCTTTTCCTTGTGGACGATCTGGCTCAGCGCGTCGACGGGTTCTTTATGAATGAGAACCTCGAGCTTGGCCATGTCGGACTCGCGATAGCCGATCGGGTGATAGTCGAGCGTGGCATAACCCTTCGAGACCGACTTCAGCCTGTCGTAGAAATTCACGACCATTTCGGCCAAGGGCAACTCGTATTTGATCAACATACGAGTCGGCGAAAGATACTCGATGCCCACGTACACGCCGCGGCGCTCCTTGATCAGGTTGAGGACCGCCTCCTGGTGCTCGATGGGCAGGACGATGGTGAGCAGGACGAACGGCTCCTCGATCGTCTTGATCTCGCCGTGATAGGGGAAGCGCGCCGGGTTGTCGATGGTCGACCACTGCCCGTCCTGCGTCTGCACGCGGTAGATCACGTTCGGCGCGGTGACGATGAGATCGAGGTTGAACTCGCGCTGGAGCCGCTCCTTGACGATGTCCATGTGGAGCAGGCCCAGGAAGCCCAGGCGGTAGCCGAAGCCGAGCGCGAGCGAGGTCTCGGCCGTGTAGTTGAAGGACGAGTCCTCGAGGTTGAGCTTGTCGAGCGCGTACTTGAGCGCCGTGTACTCGGTCTGGTCGATCGGGAAGATGCCGGCGAACACGACGGGCTTGGCTTCCTTGTATCCGGGCAGGGGCGCCGCGAGGGGACGGTTTTTTTCCATGACCGTGTCGCCGACTCGCACGGAATGGATGTCCTTGATGCCGCAGATCAAATAGCCGGCCTCGCCGGCGGAGAGCGCGTCCGCGGGCACCTGTTTCGGGCGCAGGAAGCCGACCTCCTCGACGACCGCCTCGGTCTCGGTCGAGAAGAATTTCACGGTCATCCCTTTCTTGATCGTGCCGTCGACGACGCGGACGAGAAGGATCACGCCTCGGAACGTGGAATAAGTGGAATCGAAGATGAGCGCGGACAGCGGCTTGGCCGCGTCGCCCTTGGGCGCGGGGATCTCGCGCACGATCGTGTCGAGGACGTCCTGGCAGCCCTCGCCGCTCTTGGCGCTGATCAAGACCGGGTCTTCGATGATTTTGAGCGTATCGAAGATCTGCTCCAAAGTCCCGTTCACGTCGGACGAAGGGAGGTCGATCTTATTAATGACTGGAATCACGCGCAGGCCGACCTCTTGAGCGAGCATGGCGTTCGCTAAAGTTTGAGCTTGCACGCCTTGCGTGGCATCCACGACGAGCAATGCTCCCTCGCAGGCAGCGAGCGCGCGGCTGACTTCATAGGTGAAGTCGACGTGTCCGGGCGTGTCGATCAAGTTGAGGAGCCACTTCTCCCCGTCGGGCGCGGCGTAGTCCATGCGGACCGCTTTCGCTTTGATCGTGATGCCGCGCTCGCGCTCGAGCTCCATCGAATCCATGATCTGAGCCTGCATGTCGCGCCTGGCGATCGTGCCGGTCATCTCGAGCAGGCGGTCCGCCAGCGTCGACTTGCCGTGGTCGATGTGCGCGATGATGGAGAAATTGCGGATGCGCGAGATATCGGTCATCTTACGGGTTCTGTTCCAGGAGTCGCCGGACCTCGTCGGACTCGGCGCAGAGCACGGCCTTGGCGACGAGCTTCTTCATCGCCTCGTGCTTGAGGCCGCGCACGGCCTGCTTGACGCGCAGGAACATGCGCGGCGAGACCGACATGGCGTCGACGCCGAGGCCGACGAGCAGAGGAACGGCGCGCGGGTCCGACGTCATCTCGCCGCAGACGCCGACCCACTTGCCCTTCGCGTGCGCCGTGCGGACCACGTAGTCGAGCAGGCGGACGACGGCCGGGTGGTAGGGATCGTAGAGGTGCGTCACGTGCTCGTTGATGCGGTCGACGGCCAGCACGTACTGGATGAGATCGTTGGTGCCGATCGACAGGAAGTCCACGTGCGGCAGGAACGCCTCGATATGGATCGCGCAGGAGGGGATTTCCACCATGATCCCCAGCTCAATATCCTCCTTGAGCTCCACGCCCTCGGCCGCGAGCTCCGCCTGCGCCTGCTCGAGCAGCCGCCGCGCCGCGATGACCTCGCCGACGGAGGAGACCATCGGGATCATGACCCGCACTTTGCCTTTCGTCGAGGCGCGCAGCACGGACCGAAGCTGCGTCTTGAATAGGTCGAGGTGGCGCAAGAAGAGGCGCACGCCGCGCAGGCCCATGAAAGGATTGGTCTCGTTCTTCGGCCCCTCGATGCCGAGCAGGGAAAGCCGGTCTCCGCCGATGTCCGCCGTGCGGATGACCACTTCCCGTCCGTCCATCGCCTTCACGACCGCGGAATAGGCCTTCGACTGCTCCTCCTCGGTCGGCGCGTCCGTGCGGTTGAGGAAGAGATATTCCGTGCGGAACAATCCGATGCCGTCGGGTTCGAGCGCGAGGAGGTTCTTGAGTTCCTCGGGCGTGTCGAGGTTGGCCTCGAGGCGGAAGCCGCGGCCGTCGAGCGTGACCGTGGGCAGGCCCTTGAGCGCCTCGAGCGACTTCTCCTCGGCCTCGGCGCGCTGCTGGACCTTCTCGTACTTGGCCACCGTCTCCGGGCCGGGCGCGATGATGACCATGCCCTGCTCGCCGTCAAGGATGACGATGTCGCCGGTCTTGATGCGGCGGCTCACGTCGGAGAGGCCGACGACGGCCGGGATCTCCAGGCTCTGCGCGAGGATCGCCGTGTGCGAGGTCTTGCCGCCGAGGTCGGTGGCGAAGCCGATGATCTTCGTCTCCTTGAGACCCATCGTGTCCGAGGGCAATAGATTGCGCGAGATCAGCACGCACTCGTGGTCGATCTCGGCCAGGCTGCGCTTTTGCCGCTTCATCAGGTGCAGCAGCAGGCGCTTGCCGACGTCGAAGAGGTCGTGGCGCCGCTCGCGGAAGAACTCGTCGTCCATCTTCTCGAACTGGCGGTTGACGGCCTCGAGCGCCTCGGACAGCGCGAACTCGGCGTTGACGCCCTCGGCCGCGATGCGCTTGGGCACGTCGGAGGTGATCAGCGAGTCCTTGAGGATCATGCGGTGCGCGTCGATGAGCTTGGCGTGCTGCTTGCCGAGGACCTTGAGGACCTTCTGCTCGGCCGTGTCGAGGTCGCGCAGCGTCGCCTTCTGCGCGGCCTTGAAGCGCGTGACCTCCTCGCGCACCTTCTCGCGCGAGATCTCGACGCGCTCGACGACGATGTCGTCGTCCTCGACGACGTAGGCCTTGCCGATGGCGATGCCGGGGCTGGCGGCGATGCCCTTGATGACGATCATCGAGCGCTACTCTTCATTGAATTTGCTCTCGAAGATCGCGCCCAGCGCGTCGAGGGCCTTCTGCTCGTCGACGCCGTCCGCGCGCACCGTCAGCTTGGAGCCGCTCTCGGCCGCGAGCAGCATCAGGCCCATGACGCTCTTTCCGCTGACCTCGAGGCCGTCCTTGACGACGACGACCGAGCATTTGTGCTTGCAGGCCTCTTGAGCGAACAAGGACGCCGGCCGCGCGTGGAGGCCGAGGCGGTTCTTGACGGTGAACGTTCTCTCCATCATGGCGCCCAGCCCCACGCCGCCGCCGCGGCTCCGGCGACGCCGGCCGCCGCGACCAGGCGAAGCGGCCCGCCCGTCCATTTCCCCAGGCAGGCGCCGGCGGCGAAGGCCAGCGCCGCGATCGCCCGCGGCATGCCGAGGAGCTCGCGCGGCAGCGCGAGCGCCGCGGCCGCCGCCGCAACGACGGCCGCGAGCGCCGCGACGCGCGCGGCGCGGATCCACTTCTGCGCGGGCAGCGCGCACGCGGAGAGGGCCGCGCCTTCTCCCTCGCGCAGGCCGAGGCCGAGACCGGCCCAGCGCGTCCACAGAGCCGGCGCGTTGAACAGCGCCAGGCCCACGACCGCGCCGCAGACGAACGGCCGCGGCGAGTCGAGACGATAGGCCACGATGCCGCCGAGAAGGGCGGAGGCGGCCGCCAAGGGCCGCAGCGAGCCCCAGAAGAACGCGTCGGCCGCCCCCGAGAGCGCGGCGCCGAGGCTGCTCTTGAGCGCGCCGCCGCGCGCCGCGGCCGCCGCGTCGCCGCCCGCCGCGCGCGCCTCGAGCGCGGCCGCCACGCCCAGAGGCAGGGCCGCCGCGTAGGGCTGCGCGTTGAACGGCGCGAGGTGCCGCAGGCGCGCCGCGCGCAGGCCCGCCGCGTCGCCCGCGTAGGCGGCCTGGAGCGCCGGGTCGATCGCCCAGGCGAAACCCAGACCTTGGCGGCGCTCGTCGCAGAACCCGGCCTGGAGCAGAAGGGAGCGCAGGAAAAGGCGCGGCCGCAGGGAGCTCACGCGCGCCTCCACAACGAGCCCGCGAGGCTGCCGGCGCCGAGCCACGGCGCCGCCAGGAACGCCGCGCGCGCCCCGCCGCGCAGGACGCCGGGAAGAGCCGGCCAAACGCGCGACGCCGCCGGGCCGGCGGCCGCGAAGACGGCGAGCGCGACCGCGAACGTGCCCGCGGCCTGAAGCGACAGCGCGGCGAAGAGCTCGGCGCCGACGCGCGAAGGCTTCCCCTCGGAGATCTCCGCCTCCGCGCGGCGAGCCCGCGCGCAGCGGCGGCGGCGCAGGCCGCGTTCCACGCGCGCGTGCGCCCAGCCCGCGGCGAGCCCCGCCAGGAAGGCCGCCTCGAGCGGCAGCGCGGCGCGCCCCGCCGCGAGGAAGACCGCGACGCCGGCCGCGACGGGAGCCGAAAAGTCGAAGCCTCCGCCGAGCGGAAGGTCCTCGAGCGACAACGCCTCGAACGCCACCCCGAGCCCGGCCCCGATCCAGGGCGAGCCCAGAAGGCCGCCGATGATCGGGCCGATGAACACCGGCCGCGAGAGGGCGAACGGCCCCACGGAGGCCGCGTCGAGCTCGAGCAGGGCGATGATGCCGGCGCCCGCCGCCCCGCTGGCGAGCGCGTTCACGCGGACCTCAGCATGAGGGCCAGGTCTTCCTCGGGATCGGAGGGAAGGGGCTGGCCCTCGAGGCGCACGCCGCGCGCGGAGATCTCGCGCAGGGCCGCCTTGTCCTTCTCGTCGAGGAACAGCGCGCGGCCGAGCTGGACCTTGCCGACCGTGAAGTGCAGGCCGCCCACGTTGACGCGGTCGACGGCCACGCCCTTCTTGAGCAGGGCCAGCGCCTCGGCCGGCCCGGGGACCAGCACGAGCGCGCGGCGCGACGCCAGTTGGGGCGACGCGAGCGTCTCCGCCGCGGCGGACACGCCGATCACGAGCAGTCCGACGGACGGAGGCATCGCCATCTTCATGAGCGCCGCCTGCACCGGATCCGAAGCGGCGGCGTCCGAGACGACGATGATGAGGTCCGCCTTCAAGCTCGGCAGCCAGCCCTCGATCACCTGGCCGTGCACGAGACGATCGTCGACGCGCAGCAGAGCGATGCCCATCAGCGCTCCCCCGCCGCCGCGAGCAGGAACATCTTTCGCACGTCGCGGATGGAGCGCTGGCCGTCGGCGGCGATCTTCTCGACGAGCCTCTCGAGCGGAAGGTTGCCCCGGTGGCTGAACGCGGTCACGAGCATGTAGAGGTTGACGCCGCTGACCATCTCGGCGCGCGGCGTGTCCTTGACGAGCGGGAAGGAGAGGTTGTTCGGCGTGCCGCCGGGCATGTCGGTGAAGACCACGATGCCGTCGGGGTTGGCCAGGTCGCGCAGCGCGCGGGCGATCTTCGACTTGATCTCCGGGACGGAAAGGCGCGAGGACGTGGCGATGGCGCGCACGCCGGAGCCCTGGCGGCCGACGATGCCCTCGGCCGCCTCGATCAGGTAGGCGCCGAACTCCCCGTGCGTGACGACGATGAAGTTGATCATGCGGAGATGTCCCGGTGGAACTCCTGGACCGGGTGCCCCGAGCGGCGCAGCTTCTGGGCCAGCCAGCGCGTGACGAAGACGCTGCGGTGCTGGCCTCCCGTGCAGCCGACGGCGATGGTCAGGTAGGACTTGCCCTCGCGGACGTAGTGCGGCAGGAGCTTGGCGATGAGCTTGAGCCAGTCGTGCAGGAAGCGGCGCGCGATGGGCTGGGCCAGGATGTACTTCTGGACCGCCTCGTCGAGACCCGTCTTCTTGCGAAGCGCCGCGACATAGTGCGGGTTCGGGATGAAGCGGACGTCCATGACGATGTCGGCGTCGATCGGCGCGCCGTTCTTGTAGCCGAAGCTCACGACCTGCAGCGTCATCTCGCGCGTGCGCGTCAGGCCCAGCGTCTCGGAGATCTTCTCCTTGAGCTCGCCGAGCGTCAGGTGCGTCGTGTCGATGACCTTGTCGGCCGCGCCCTTGATCGGCGCGAGCAGGCGGCGCTCCTGCTTGACCGCGTCGCCCACCTTGCCGCCGAGCGGGTGGCGGTGGCGCGTCTCGGAGAAGCGGCGCACGAGCGCCTCGTCGGAGGCGTCGAGGAACAGCACGTGGATGTCGAGGCCCTTGTCCGTCATCTCGCGCAGCAGCGGCGGCAGCATCGCGAGCAGGCGCCCCTCGCGCACGTCCATGCCGAGCGCGACCCGCGTCATCGACGGCGACTTCACGACGAGCCTCGCGAAGTCGTCGATCAGCGCGATCGGCAGGTTGTCGACGCAGAACCAGCCGAAGTCCTCGAAGACCTTCAGCGCCTGGCTCTTGCCCGCGCCCGACACGCCGCTGATGACGAACACCCGCTTCGACTCGGAGGGAGCCTTGGGCTTGGACCGCGTCCGGCTCACGCGCGCTCCTTGGCGTTCATGCGGTCGATGAGGCGCTTGTTGAAGGTCTCGGCGGAGAAGTAGCCCTGCGAGCGCAGGCGCTGGTTCAGCGAGGCGACCTCGATGAGCACGGCCAGGTTGCGGCCCGGGCTGACCGGGATGCGGATCAGCGGGACCTCGACGTCGAGGATCGTGACGCGGCGCGTCTCGAGGCCCGTGCGGTCGACGGTCGCCGCGGCGTTCCAGGCCTCGAGCTTGATGGCGAGCTCGATGCGCGTGCGGTCGAGGATCGCGCCGATGCCGAACAGGAGCTTCACGTCGATGACGCCGAGCCCGCGGACCTCCATGTGGTTCTTGAGGGGCTCGGGGCAGGAGCCGCGCAGGTAGCCGCCGCGCCGGTGCTGCACCTGGACCGCGTCGTCGGCGACGAGGATGTGGCCGCGCTTGAGCAGCTCGAGCGCGCACTCGGACTTGCCGATGCCCGCGTCGCCCTGGATCAGCACGCCGAGTCCGTAGACGTCGACGAGCACGCCGTGAACGGTCGTCGTCGGCGCCAGCCGCGCCTCCAGCGCCTCGGACAGCTCGCTCGTGAGAGTCGCCGTGTCGTACGCCGAGCGCAGCAGGGGCACGCCGTGCTTCTTGCACGCGGAGGTCAGCGCCGCCGGCATCGGCGCGTTGTGGGTCACGATCACGCACGGCAGCTCCGGCGAGGAGAGCATCGCCGAGAGGGACTCGGCGAGCTTCTTCGCCTCCGACTTCTGGCAGTACGCCTGCTCGCCCGCGCCGAACACCTGCACGCGCTCGGCCCGGAAGCGGTCCAGGAACCCGGACAGCGCGAGGCCGGGACGGTTGAGGTCCGCCACCGATATGCGCCGGGCGAGCGATTTCTCGCCGGACAGGAGCTCGAGGCGCAGCCTCTCGCCCTGCTCCTTGACGAGGTCGCCGACCGTCAGTTCCGCTTGCACGGCCTCAGCGCTTCGTCTTGCGGACCGGCTGCACGACGCCGAACGTCTCGTCGCTGCGGCGGAAGACGACATGGATCTGGTCGGTGTCCCGGTCGAGATACGCCAGGAACTGATGGCCCGCGGACTCGAGCTCCTCGATGGCCTGCTCGGGGGTCACGGCCTCGACGGGCTGGCGCACGACCGAGAAGGCCGTCAGCGTCGGGGGCACGGCCTCCGACATCGTCTCGGAGGTCTTGCTCTTGTGGCGGGTCTTCACGCGCTCCTTGTGCTTCTTGAGCTGCGCGTCGATCTTGTCGGAGGCGAGGTCGATCGCGGAGTACAAGTCCGCCGCCGTCGCGAGGGCGCGGAAGGTCTGGCCCGGCGCGTGCACGATCATCTCGGCCTTGTGCGCGCGCTTCTCCACGAAGAGGAACGCTTGGCCCCAGACGATGTGGTCGAAATACTTTTGAGCCTTGCCCATCTTCTGCTGAACGTAGTCCCGCAGGGCGGGCGTGACCTTGAGCTGCTTGGCGGTGAGTTGTATCTCCATAGATGGCGGAATTCTAGCCTTTGAGAGGACCCCTGTCAACGCGTGGAAAGGCCCGGTTCATGTTGACTCTATTGGAAGAAATAGGTACTATGGTTTGACGCTCGCCGGGCGCATTTTCGGCGCGAGCGGACGTCTCCGGGGGTTTATCCACCGGGAACGTACGGTTTAAATAAACTCAATATAAATATACATTTATCCTGTGGATAACCACTTATCCACCCTTGTGGACAGCTTGTGAAGATCGCGGACGCGGCTGACCTTTGGTCGCAGGCGGTGGAACGCCTGCGCGCGGAGATCGGAGAGGAGAACGCCGACCTCTGGCTGAAGCCCGCGGAGGCGGTGTCCTTGGAGGGCGGCGTGCTGACCCTGCGCGTGCCCAACAAGTTCTTCTCGGACGGAATCAAGGAGCGCTACCAGAAGAAGCTGCTCGCCGCGTTCCGCGACGTCGCCGGCTCCGAGGTCGGCCTCGATTTCCGCGTGGAGCGCGACCTGACGCGCGTGCTGCCTCCGTCGGACCCGGTCCCCGAGGCGTCGCCGCAGTCGGACTTCGCGCTGTCGGACCTGAACCCGCGCTACACCTTCGAGGCGTTCGTCATCGGAGAGTCCAACCGCCTCGCGCGCGCGACGGCGGAGTCGATCGCGAAGAGCCCGGGCACGCAGTACAACCCGTACGTGATCTACGGCGGCGTGGGGCTCGGCAAGACCCATCTCATGCACGCGATCGGCAACGCGATGCGGCGCCAGCACCCCAAGGCGCGCGTCCTCTACACGACCAGCGAGCAGTTCGTCAACGAGTACATCGGCGCCGTGCAGAACAACGCGCTGGAGGCCTTCCGCGCGCGCTACCGCTCGCTGGACTGCCTGCTCATCGACGACATCCAGTTCCTGATCGCCAAGGAGCGCTCCGAGCAGGAGTTCTTCCACACGTTCAACGCCCTGTTCGACTCGCGCAAGCAGATCGTGGTCAGCTCGGACCGCTCCCCGAAGGAGATGACTCCTCTCGAGCAGCGCCTGATCTCGCGCCTGGAGTGGGGCTTCGTCGCCGACATCAAGCCGCCGGACCTCGAGACGCGCATCGCGATCCTGCGCAAGAAGGCCGACCTCGAGGGCTTCTCGGTGCCCGACGACGTCATCCTGTTCGTGGCGTCCTCGGTCAAGACCAACGTGCGCTCGCTGGAGGGGTCGTTGATCCGCCTGAAGGCCTTCCAGTCGATGACCGGCGCCCCGCTGACGGTCGACGACGCCCGCGACATCCTCAAGGACGCGATCTCGACCGACGACGTCAACCCGGTGCGCATCGAGACCATCCAGCGGGTGGTCGCCCTCAAGTACTCGGTGGACGTGAAGGACCTCAAGGGCCAGCAGCGCACGGCTTCGATCGCCCTGCCCCGGCAGGTCGCGATGTACCTGTCCTGCGTGATGAGCGAGCTGTCCTCGACGGACATCGGGCGCGCCTTCGGCGGCAAGGACCACTCGACGGTGCTGCACGCGCGCAAGAAGATCGAGAAAAAGATCGAGGAAGACCCGTTTTTTCTGGAGCTGATCAACCGGATCCAGGCCGACATCAAGGCTGCGGAACGGTGACGGGCGTGCGACGGAAATGTGTTTGACCGAATTGTAACGGCGGTGTGTCGCCGATGTGTTTGACCGAAGTATGACATGGGGATTAACTGTGCATGACGGCCGGTTTTCGTGGAAAACTTCCGGACCTGTGGACACTGTGAATAACTCGCTCGGCTTTTCCACAGGCCGCGCCGAGGGGGCTCCCCTCGCAGTCCGCGTTATGCACAGTGTCCCCCGCTCGATGAAGGAGAGGACGGAAAAATGAAAATAACCATCAGCAAGGACGAATTGGCGCAGGGCGTTCAAACCATCCAGTCCGCCCTGTCATCCCGGACCACCTTGCCCATCCTGTTGAACTTCCTCCTCGAGACGGAGGACAAGAAGGTGAAAGTCATCTCGACCGACCTCGAGATGGGGGTCAAGCACTACCTGAAGGCCGACATCGAAAGCGACGGCAGCATCACCATCCCCGCCAAGAAATTCGCCGACATCCTGCATAGCTTGCCGGATGCCCAGGACGTGGAGCTTTCGGTCGACGCCGGCGGCAAGATCTCCCTCAAGTGCGGCCGTTCCCGTTTCGGGATGGTCGGCGCGCCGAAGTCCGAGTACCCGGTCCTGCCCGAGTTCAACAAATCGAGCGCCTTCGAGCTGCCCGCGGCCGTGATCGGCGAGATGGTGAAACAAACGATATTCGCCGCCTCATCCGATGAAACTCGTCACGTTCTCAATGGAGTCTTCTGGGCGGCCAAGAAGGGCACTCTGGAGATGGTGGCGACCGATGGTCGGAGACTGGCCGTCTGCTCCAAGAAGATTCTGCCGAAAGATAAAGAGTTCTCCGTCATCGTCCCGACGAAAGTTTTGGCCGAGTTCCTCCGGCTTTTGGGAGTCCTCGAGATACAGAAGGGCGACGAGGAGAAGATGCTGGTGGCCGTCACCGACAATCAGATCACCTTCCAGCTCAAGGGAACGACTTTGCTTTCGCGATTGGTCGGGGGCTCATTCCCCAACTATGAGCAAGTCATTCCCACGAAGAGAGAGGTTATTTTCTCGGCCCCTACGAAGGATCTGTTGGCCGTGACGAAACGAGCCTCGCTGTGCGCGGTGGACCGCGGCGGGTCCGTGAAGTACGCCTTGAAGAAAGGCGTCTTGAACGTCACGGCGTCGAGTCAGAACAACGAGTTTACCGAGGAATTAGCGGTCGAGTATCCCGGGGCGGATTTCTCCGTGGCGTTCAATCCTCAATTCGTGGTGGACGCCCTGAAGCACGTCGATACGGATAAGACGGTCGTCGCGATGACGAGCCCCGTGAACCCGGCCCTGTTCGAGCCGGCCGAGGGCGAAGGAGATTACCGGTTCGTCGTGATGCCGATGCGCCTGTGATCTACGATCCGGGGGCCCCGCGGGGGCGCTGGACGAACGCGGGCGACCTGGTCGCGGCGTTCACCCGGAAAAGCCAGGCTCCGACGGACCGCCTGGCGATCTTAGGCTCGGTTTGGGACAAGGAGTGCGGCGCCTACGCGAAGCATTGGGCGCTGATCGGCGTGAAGAAGGGAGTGCTGTACGTGCGGCCGAAGAGCTCGGCCGCCGCTCAGGAGCTGCACATGAGGTCCGAGGGGCTCGTCAAAGCCCTCAACAAGTATTTCAGCAGGCCGTGGATCGTCGCGGTCCGCGTTTCGTACCGGTAGCAGCCGTTCCAATTTATCGAGGCACGACGTCGCGTTTCCCGGCTTAGCCGGAGGAGGAGACGATGTCAGACCTTACGACGGAGACGACCGATATGGCCAAGCAGGAAGACAAGAAGTACGACGCGTCCAATATCCAGGTCCTGGAGGGCCTGGAGGCGGTCCGCAAGCGCCCCGCGATGTACATCGGCAGCACGGGCCCGGCCGGCCTGCACCACCTCGTCTACGAGGTCGTGGACAACTCGGTCGACGAAATCCTGGCCGGTCGCTGCTCGACCGTCGACGTGTTCATCCACCAGGGCAACTCGATCACGGTCAAGGACGACGGCTCCGGCATCCCCGTCGACCCGATGAAGGACCCCAAGTTCAAGGGCAAGTCCGCGCTCGAGGTCATCCTGACCGTCCTGCACGCCGGCGGCAAGTTTGACAAGGGCGCCTACAAGGTCTCCGGCGGCCTCCACGGCGTCGGCGTCACGTGCGTCAACGCGCTTTCGGAGTGGCTCAAGGCCGAGGTTCATCGCGACGGCAAGCTCTGGGTCCAGGAGTACAAGCGCGGCAAGCCCGACGACGACGTCAAGGCGGTCGGCAAGTCCGACCTGCACGGCACGACGATCTCCTTCAAGCCCGACCCGGACATCTTCAACGGGCACATGTACTCCTTCGAGACGCTGTCCAACCGCCTGCGCGAGCTCGCGTTCCTGAACGCCGGGGCGAAGATCTCGATCACCGACGAGCGCGAGGACAAGCGCCATAACTTCCATTATGAAGGAGGAATTTCGCAGTTCGTCCAGCACCTGAACTCCAACAAGAAGGTCGTCCACCGCGAGCCGATCTCCATGACCAAGGAGAAAGAAGAGGTCATCGTCGACTTCGCGATCCAGTACAACGACGACTACTCGGAGACGGTGTTCTCCTTCGTCAACAACATCAAGACGCCGGAAGGCGGCACGCACCTGGCCGGCTTCCGCTCGGCGCTGACGCGCGTGATCAACGACTACATCAAGAAGTACGACCTGCTCAAGGGCAAGAACTTCAACGTCACCGGCGACGACGTGCGCGAGGGCCTGTGCGCGGTCCTGTCGGCGAAGATCCAGAACCCGCAGTTCGAGGGGCAGACCAAGTCCAAGCTCGGCAACGCCGAGGTCGAGGGCATCGTCAAGTCGATCGTCGGCGACGTCCTCGTCACTTTCTTCGAGGAAAATCCTTCGACGGCGAAATCCATCTGCGCCAAGGCGATCGCCGGAGCGGAAGCCCGCGAGGCCGCGCGCAAGGCCAAGGATCTGACCCGCCGGAAAGGCGTGCTCGACGGGTCTTCTCTCCCCGGGAAATTGGCCGACTGCCAGGAGCGAGACCCCGAGCACTCCGAGCTCTTCATCGTCGAGGGAGACTCGGCCGGCGGCTCGGCCAAGCAGGGCCGCGACCGCGTGTTCCAGGCGATCCTTCCCATCAAAGGAAAGATCCTCAACGTGGAACGGGCGCGCCTCGTGAAGATCCTTTCGAACGAAGAGGTGCGAACTCTCATCTCGGCGATCGGCACGGGAATCGGAGAAGGCGAAGACGGCCTCAAGATGGACAAGCTCCGCTACCACAAGTTGATCATCATGGCCGACGCCGACGTCGACGGGCAGCACATCCGCACGCTGATCCTCACGTTCTTCTACCGCCAGATGAAGCAGCTCGTCGAGAACGGCCACATCTACATCGCCCAGCCGCCGCTGTTCAAGGTCAAGAAGGGCAAGACCGAGATGTACATCGACACCGAGGAAAAGATGGAGTCGTGGCTTCTCAACGAAGGGCGGAATTCCTTGGAAGTCACCGCGGTCAATCCGGCCAACGGCAAGTCCAAGAAACTCGACGCCGACGACCTCAAGTACCTGCTCAAGCTCCTCAACGAGCTCGAGACCCTGATCCGCCACATCGAGCGCAAGAGCCTGCACCTCGAGGACTTCCTGGACTACCAGGCCGCGGGCAAGCTCCCTCTCTACCGCATTGAGAAGGGCGCCGGCGAGTACGAGTTCTTCTACAACGAGAAGGAGTGGAACGCGTACCGGGACGCCTACGTCGCGGAGCAAAAGAAGAAGCTCATCGAGGAGCGCGCCGAGAAGGCGAAGAAGGCCCCGGCGAAGCCGGCCGCCGCGAGCGAGAGCGTCGAGGCTCCCGCCGAGGACGCCCTCAGCGAGGCCGACGAGGAGGCGCTCGAGCCGGACGCCCAGGAGCTCTGGGAGATGCCGAAGCTCGACGCGCTGTCCAAGAAGTTCAAGGAGATGGGCCTCGATCTCAAGTGGTACGAGGTCGTGCGCGACGAGAAGACCAAGCCCCTGTTCCGCGCGAAGACCTCGCACACGGAGACCGACGGCTACAGCTTGAAGGATCTCCTTCTCATGGTCCGCGACGCGGGCCGCGCCGGCGCGCAGATCCAGCGCTACAAGGGTCTGGGCGAGATGAACCCCGACCAGCTGTGGGAGACGACCATGGACCCCAAGCGGCGCCGCCTGCTGCAGGTCAAGGTCGTCGACGCAGCCGACACCGAGAACGCCTTCACGACGTTGATGGGCGACAAGGTTGAGCCGCGCCGCCTCTTCATCGAGAAGCACGCGAAGGAAGTGAAGAACCTCGACATTTAATCTTCCCGAGAGAGAATAAACCATGAGCAAATCCGATCAGCCCGATCTGACGCCGGAGCCCGCGAACGCGAACATCATCCAGCGCGACCTCGGCGCCGAGATGCGCGGCTCCTACATCGACTACTCCATGTCGGTCATCGTCGGCCGCGCCCTGCCGGACGTGCGCGACGGCCTCAAGCCCGTCCACCGCCGCATCCTCTACGCGATGCACGACGAGGGCTTGGCGTCCAACAAGAAATACTCCAAGTGCGCCGGCGTCGTCGGCGAGGTGCTCAAGAAGTACCACCCGCACGGCGACTCCGCCGTGTACGACGCCATGGTCCGCATGGTCCAGGACTTCTCCCTGCTGCACCCCCTCATCGACGGCCAGGGCAACTTCGGCTCCGTCGACGGCGACCCCGCGGCCGCCTACCGCTACACCGAGGCCCGCCTGGCCAAGATCGCGGAAGAAGTCATGGCCGACATCGATCAGGACACGGTCGACTTCACGCCCAACTTCGACGGCACGACGACCGAGCCCTCGGTCATGCCGGCGAAGGTCCCCAACCTGCTGATCAACGGCTCGACCGGCATCGCGGTCGGCATGGCGACCAACATCCCCCCGCACAACCTTTCCGAGATCTGCGAGGCGACGATGGCGCTGATCAAGGACCCCAAGATCGAGTCGAAGGAGCTGATGAAGATCGTCAAGGGCCCCGACTTCCCGACCGGCGGCATCGTGCGCGGCCGCGCGGGCATCAAGGACTATTTCGAGACCGGCCGGGGCTCCGTCCGGATCCAGTCGAAGACCGACATCGAGGACATCAAGGGCAACCGTCAGGCGATCGTCATCCACGAGCTCCCGTACCAGGTCAACAAGGCCACCTTGCTCGAGACGATCGCGGAGCTGGTCCGCGACAAGAAGATCCCCGACATCTCCGACATCCGCGACGAGTCCGACCGCAAGGGCATGCGCGTGGTGATCGAGGTCAAGCGCGACGGCAACGCGAACGTCGTTCTCAATCAATTGCTCAAGCACACGCAGATGGAGACGTCCTTCGGCGTGATCCTGCTCTCCCTCGTCGACGGGCGCCCGCGCGTTCTCGGCGTGCGCGACATGCTCGGCCACTTCATTCAGCACCGCAAGGTCGTCGTCACCCGCCGTACCAAGTTCCAGCTGCGCAAGGCGCTCGACCGCGCCCACATCCTGGAAGGCCTGATCATCGCGATCAAGAACATCGACCGCGTGATCAAGATCATCCGCGGCGCCAAGGACACCGACACGGCGCGCACCGAGCTGATGGAGGCCTTCGAGCTCTCGAAGGCGCAGACGAACGCCATCCTCGAGATGCGCCTGGCCAACCTGACCAAGCTGTCGGTCGGCGACCTGCAGGACGAGTACGACGGGCTGGTCAAGAAGATCGCCGAGCTCAAGGCGATCCTGGCCGACGTCAAGAAAGTCTACGCGATCATCACCAAGGAGCTCGAGGAGGTCAAGGAAGCTTTCGGCAAGTCCCGCCAGACGCAGATCACCTCCGAGGCCGCCGAGATGTCTCTCGAGGACCTCATCCAGAAGGAGGAGGTCGTCATCTCCTTCTCGAACACCGGCTACGTCAAGCGCATCCCCGTCGCCACGTACCAGGCGCAGGGCCGCGGCGGCAAGGGCATCACCGGCGCCGAGGTCAAGGAAGAGGACTTCATCGAGCATTTCTTCGTGACCGATACCCACGCCGCGCTGCTGTTCTTCACGAACCGCGGCCGCGTGTTCGCGCTGCGGGCCTACGAGATCCCCGAGGGCAACCGCACGTCCCGCGGCAAGGCCGTCGTGAACCTGCTGGCGCTGACGGGCGAGGAAAAGGTCACCTCCGCCATCGCCATCCGCTCCTTCGAGGAGAAGAAGGGACAGGAGAGCTTCCTGGCCATGTGCACGCGCAACGGCACGGTCAAGAAGACGCCGCTCGCGGACTTCGAGAACATCCGCCGCAGCGGCATCATCGCGATCACGTTGGACGAAGGCGACGTGCTTGTGGAAGTCCAGCACACGTCCGGGACGGACGAGCTTCTGATCGCCACGAAGGACGGCATCGCCATCCGCTTCCCCGAGAGCGACATCCGCTCGATGGGCCGCGGCGCCGCCGGCGTCCGGGGCATCCGCCTCGACAAGGGCGACCAGGTCGTCGGCATGGAGGCGTTCCCGCCGGCGAGCAAGAAGACCCTGCTGACCGTCTGCGAGCACGGCCACGGCAAGCGCACCGAGCTCAACGAGTACCGCGGCCAGCACCGCGGCGGCGGCGGCATCATCACGATCAAGGCCACCGACCGCAACGGGGCGGTCATCGGGGTCAAGCTCGTGACCAACGAGGACGACCTCATGGTGATGACCGAGCAGGGCAAGGCCATCCGCCTGCGCTGCAACGACATCAAGACCATCTCGCGCAACACGCAGGGCGTGCGGCTGGTCAAGCTCTCGGAGGGCGACAAGGTGGCGCGCGTGGCGCCGATCGCCGCCGAGCCGCCGGTCAACCCCGAGCTCCCGATCGACGGAGAGAAGAAGTGAGGGCGCGGAACTGATGCCGCGCGTATCAATCGTCGCGGCGACGCTTTGCGTCGTCGCGACGGCCGCCGCGACGGTCTCCGCGTCGGCGGAAGTCCGGCTTCAGGGAGTCCATTGGCAGGTCGGGCGCGTGGAGGCCGGCCGCGTCGCGTCCTGGCAGGACGCGCGCGCGCTGCCGCGCGGGCTTAATGCCGACGAGCGCCTGCGCGCGCGTCTCGTCCTCGAGAACGACGGGGCGGGGGCCGAGGAAGGACTCCTCCTGCGCTACTCGCTCGTCGCGCGCGTGAAGCCCGACGCCGCCGCGGCGGGCGTCTGGGCCGTGCCTTTCGACGTCGACGAGAAGCGCGTGCCGAAGGTCGGAGCCGGCAAGGTGCTCGAGGTCCCCCTCGACGCCTCCCCGGCGATCGAGCTCTACCTGCGCCGCGCCGCGCGCTCGGGGTGGAGCGCGGACCGCTTCAAGATCTCGGTCATGCTCGAGCCGCACCGCGGCTGCAAGGACCTCCAGCTCGTCGAGGACCAGCTCGAGCTGGGGACGGAGACGAAAAAACCGTGAACGATCTCGGCCTGCTCCGCAAAGACCCCGCCGCCGCGCGCCGGGCGCTGTCGTCCCGGCATCCGCGCTGGGAGAAGGAACTCGACGCGCTGCTTAGGCTCGACGAGAGCCACCGGACCCTCTTAAAGGAGGTCGAGGACTTGCGCGCGCGGCGCAACGCGGCGTCGCAGGAGATCGGCAAGGCCAAGGCCGCCAAGGACGAGGCGAAGGCCGCCGCCTTGATGGCCGAGGTCGGCAAGCTCAAGGCCGACATGCCCGCCAAGGAGGCCGCGCTCGCCGAGTCGGAGAAGGCGATCCGCGCCGCCGCGCTCGAGCTGCCCAATCTGCCGCACGCGAGCGTTCCCGTCGGCAGCGACGAGACGCAGAATCCCGAGGTGCGCAAGGCTCTCGAGCCGCGCGAGTTCGAGTTCAAGCCGCTCGACCATCAGTCCGTCGGCGAGAAGCTCGGCATCCTCGACCTCGCCGCGGCGGCGAAGCTCTCCGGCTCGCGCTTCGCGCTGTGGAAGGGACCAGGCGCGCGTCTCTTGCGCGCGCTCGGCAACTTCCTGCTCGACCGGCACGCCCACCGCGGCTATCTCGAGGTTCACCCCCCCTATCTCGTGCGGCCCGAGGTCATGGAGGGCACGAGCCAGCTCCCCAAGTTCGAAGCCGACATGTATAAGACGGTGAACTCGGAGGGCGAGAGGCAGAGCACCCTTTACCTCATCTCGACTTCCGAGATCTCTCTCACGAACATGGTGAGAGAAGAGATACTCCCCGCCGACCGGCTTCCGATGAAGCTTACCGCTTTTACGCCCTGCTTCCGCCAAGAGGCCGGCTCGTACGGAAAAGACGTCCGGGGCGTGATCCGCAATCACCAGTTCGACAAGGTGGAGCTGGTCTGGATCACGAAGCCGGAGGACTCGCTCGGCGCCCTCGAGGAATTGACGAGCGACGCGGAGAGCGTCCTGGCGGAACTGGGACTGCCATACCGCGTTATTAGTCTCTGCACCGGCGACATGGGCTTCGCGGCGCAGAAGACCTACGACATAGAAGTCTGGATGCCGTCGGAGAACAAGTACCGCGAGATCTCGTCGTGCTCGGACTGCTCGGACTTCCAGGCTCGTCGCATGGCCGCGCGCTTCCGCCGCGACGCGAAGGCCGCGCCGGAGCTCGTGCACACCTTGAACGGCTCGGGCGTCGCCGTGGGCCGGCTTGCCGCGGCGATCTTGGAGAATTTCCAACAGGCCGACGGCTCGGTCCTCATCCCCCGCGCGCTGGCGCCGTACTTCGGCGCGGAGCGCATCTCGGTCCCCTGAGATGGCCAAGGCGCTCGATCAGCTGAAGTCGGTCGTGGCGCGCCTCCGTTCGCCGAAGGGCTGTCCCTGGGACCGCGAGCAGACGCACGCCTCGCTGATCCCGTACCTGCGCGAGGAGTCCGCCGAGCTGGCCGAGGCGCTCGAGGGCGGACGCTGGCACGAGATGGAGGACGAGCTCGGCGACATCCTCTTCCACGTGATGCTGCACGCGCGCATCGCCGAGGAGATGGGCCTGTTCACTCTCGAGGACGTCGCGCGCAGCCAGGCGCTCAAGCTGCAGCGCCGCCACCCGCACGTCTTCGCCCGGGACCGCCAGTTCAAGACCGCCGGCGAGGTCCTCAAGCACTGGAAGACGATCAAGGCCGAGGAACGGGCCCTGCGCGATCGCGACGTGGCCGCCCGCGCTCGCCGCCGCTCGCCGAAGCGGAGGAAGGCCTAATGTTCTTCGAGGGGCCCGAGAAAAAGGTCGAGATCTGCCTGCTGCCCGGCCAGCCGTCCCTGCGCGCCCGCGGGCTCGATTACTGGAAGGAGATCGCGGCCAAGTCCCGCGCCCAGATCCTCTCGACCGTCTCCAACGAGTCGCTCGACGCCCACCTGCTCTCCGAGTCGAGCCTGTTCGTCTCCGACAACTGGCTCACGATGATCACCTGCGGCCGCACCGACCTCGTCGCGGCGGTGGTCCAGCTCTGCGCCGACATCGGTCACGATAAGTTCGCCTACATGATCTACGAGCGCAAGAACGCCCACCACCAGGAATACCAGCCGTCGAACTTCTTCGACGACGTGCGCCGTCTCTCCGACGTGATGCCCGGCAAGTCGTTCCGCTTCGGCGACGGCGACGACCACCACGTGTTCCTGTTCCATCTCGACAAGCCCTATACGCCCGAGTCCGACGACCTGACGCTCGAGATTCTGATGCACGGCGTCGACACGCAGGCCGCGCGCGTGTTCATGTCCGGTCCCCAGCGCAAGAAGGAGTTCATCCGCGAGAAATCGGGCATCTGGACCATCATGGGGCCGGGCTTCCAGGTGGACGACCACTTGTTCGAGCCGATGGGCTACTCGCTCAACGCCATCCGCGGAGTGGAGTACTACACGATCCACGTCACGCCGCAGAAGATCGGCTCCTACGTCAGCTTCGAGACCAACCTCGTCGAGGGCGACGGCAACGAGACGGTCACGCGCGTGCTCGACCTGTTCAAGCCGCAGTCCTGCGACGTGATCCTGTTCCAGCCGCAGACCGGGCGAAAGAAGGTGCGCTGCTACTATCCGATCAAGCGCGCCGTGCGTCAGAACCTGAGCTGCGGCTACCGCGTGACCTTCGACCACCACTTCAAGCCGGTCGAGGGCGCGGCCGGGGCTTTCGAGATCGTCTTATGAAAAAATGGGCCGACGAGGAGTACCAGGGGATCGTCCGCACGGGTTTCCGCCTGAAGAAGAAGCTGTTCAAGGGCAAGAGCCCGTTCCAGAAGGTCGAGGTCGTCGAGACCAAGGGCCACGGCAGGCTGCTCCTGATCGACGGCATGACCATGGTCTCCGAGCGGGACGAGTTCGTCTACCACGAGATGATCGCGCACGTCCCCCTCTTCCTGCACCCCAAGCCCAAGCGCGTGCTCGTGATCGGCGGCGGCGACGGCGGCTCGGTGCGGGAGGTCTTGAAGCACAAGTCCGTCGAGAAGTGCGTGCTGGTGGAGATCGATCGGCTCGTCGTCGAGGCCTCCCAGAAATATATCCCGCTCACCGCCGGCAAGCTGTCGGACAAGCGCTCCGTCGTGCTCATCGAGGACGGCGTGAAATACGTCAAGGAGACGTCGGAGCGGTTCGACGTCGTGATCGTGGACTCGACCGAGCCCTTCGGGCCGGCCAAGGAGCTGTTCGGGCCGAGCTTCTACAAGAACGTGAAGAAGATCCTGACGAAGGACGGCATCGTCGTGAGCCAGGCGGGCTCGCCGTTCTATGAGATCTCCACGATCCAAAACCTGGACCGCATCCTGAAGAAGGTGTTCCCCGTCGTGGACGCCTATCTCTTCAACAACTTGACCTACCCCGGCGGCCTCTGGGCCTTCACCTACGCCTCGAAGGGCCTCCGCCCGGTGAAGGACTTCTCCCCCGCCCGCGTGAAGGCCGCGAAGCTCCCGCTCCAGTGGTACAACGCGGAAGTCCACGCCGGGGCGTTCGCTCTTCCGACGTTCCTCGGCAAAGCCATCGGCCGCCGATAGAAATTCCTCCGACGAGAGTTTTGACGCGATTTCGTGTCAAAACCTCCGAGGGAGGAATTTTTTGAGCGCGAGACTACTTAACGGCGGCGTCGTTCTCGGAGTAGGTCCCGCTCAGGTAGACGCTCTGGTTGATCCAGGCGAAAGGCGCGTTCACGTACTGGTTGATGAACGCGTTGCCCGAGAGGTTGACCGTGCCGACGTAGCGGCCGGCCTTGTAGAGCATGCCGGAGCCGTTGAGATAGGCGCTGCCGCTGACGAAGCCGCCGTTTCCCTGGCAGGAGCCGCTCAGGTAGACGTTGGCGTTGACCGGGAACTGCGCGTTCGCGCCGTCGTCGGCGGTGACGCTCACGTTGGCGGTGAGGTTGATCCAGCCGCTCATCATGCTGCCGTTGCAGGTCATCGAGCCGTTGCCGGTCGCGTTGGCGTAGCCGGAGACCGAGCCGGACTTGCCCGCGAGGGCGGCGGTCTTGGCGACGGCGCCGGTCGCGGCGGCCGACGCGGCGGCGAGGCGCGCGGCGGGAGCGGCGGCGGGGGTCGCGATCGCTTCCGCGGCCGGGAGCTTCACGCCGAGCTGCGCGGCGATCGAAGAGGCGTTCTCGAGCGGCGTCGCGGCGGACGCGGCCGAGGCGAGGGCGACGAGGCACGACGCGAGGAGCTTGGTCATGTCCGGATTCTAACCGAAAGACCTGCGCGTTGTATAGGTCCGACGGGTCAACTTCCCGTGACGGGCCCTAGAGCCAGCCGCGGCGGAGCAGGAGCTCGGCGATCTGCGCGGAGTTGAGCGCGGCGCCCTTGAGCAGGTTGTCGGAGACGATCCACAGCGCGATCTCGCGCTCGGTCGCGCCCTGGCGGACGCGCCCCGCGTACACTGGGGCCTTCCCCCCCGCCGAACGGGGCGTCGGGTAATCGCCTTCCTCGGACAGCTCCAGGCCCGGGGTCTTCGCGAGAACCGAGCGCGCCTGGGCGGGCGAGAGCTTCTTGCCGAGCGTGAGCCAAGCGGAAAGCGCGTGGCCGCGGATCGTGGGCACGCGCACGGCCGTGGCCGAGATCTTGAGCTTCGGCGCGCGCCAGATCTTGCGCAGTTCGGCCGAGACCTTGGTCTCCTCGCTCGAGGAGCCGTCGGGACCGAAGCGCCCCACCTGGGGCACCGCGTTGAAGGCGATCGCCCGCGGAAGCGCCGAAGCCTTGCCCGCCGCGAGGACCGGGGCGCGCCCGTCGGCCGACAGGCCCGTGCGCGCCAGCGCCGCGGCCTGGCCGAACATCTCGGCGAGCGCCGCCTTGCCCGCGCCCGAGACGGCTTGATAGGAGGCGACGCGCACCTCGCGCACGCCCGCGGACTTGTGCAGGAGGGCGCCCGCGACGCCGAGGCCGGTCATCGTGCAGTTGGGTCCCGCGATCAGCCGCGTGCGGGACGTGATCGCGTCGCCGTTGACCTCGGGAATGACGAGCGGGACCTTCGGGTCGAGCCGGAACGCCGCGCTGTCGTCGATGACCCACACGCCGCGCGCGGCGAGGCGCCGGCCGTGCTCGAGGGAGACCTCGTCGGAGCTGACCAGGAAGACGATGTCGCAGGAATCGAGCGCCGCGGCGTCGACGGCGGGAGCGTTGATCGCGCGCCCGCGGAAGCGCACCGAGGCGCGGGTTCGTCCCGACGAGAACGGCAGCAGCTCCCCGGCGGGGAAGCGGCGCTTCTCGAGGAGCTCGACGAGCTCCCGGCCGACCATGCCGGTGGCGCCGACGACGCCGACGCGGGGACCTTTAGCGGGGCGCATAGGGGATCATGGCGGGATCGGAGTAGCCGACCGCGCCCGACACGTCGCGGGCCACGCCGCGCACGTACATTCCGGGCGCCGGCGTCTTCTCCGGCGCGATGCCGAAGACGTACGGCGGCCGGCGCTGGAGCTTGGAGAGGCGCTCCCAGTCGAGGCGGTCGCGGGAGACCTCGACCCACGCGTCGGTCACGTCCTCGCCTGCCGCGGAGAAGCGCACGATGAGGCGCTTGCCGGCGCGCGCGAGCGTGAGGTCGTTGACCGAGACGGCGGGCTCGTCGGGGGCGGGCGGCACGAGCTTGAGGGCCAGCGCCGGGACGATGTTGGTGATCGGCGTCTCGAGGGAGCTCGCCGCCGAGCGCGGCGGCACGCCCATCAGGGAGCGGTTGTTCCAGGCCTGCGCCTCATGCGGCCCGGAGTCCTCGAGCTCGGCGGCGGCGAGGATCGGTGCGCTCGAGGCGCGCGTGAAGTAGTTGGACGGAGACCACACGATCAGATAATTGGGCCCGGTGAAGCTCACCATCGACATGGGGACTTCCGACCAGAACCACTCGCTGGCGCCGACGCCGTCGACGCGCGCCTGCGGATCGGCGTCGGCCGGGATGTCGGAGGTCTCGGCGAGAAAGAAGCTCTGCTCCGAGGTCCACGACGGCGTCTGGGAGATCCCCATATAGACCTTGCCGGGGATGACTTCGCGGATCCACGGCTTGTCGGGGTTCGGGCGCGTCTTGGCGCGGCCCACTTTCGCGCCGATGAACGCGCGCTGGAACTCGCCGGCGGGAGCCGGCGGCAGCTTGACGATCCAGGCATTGTTGAAGCCGATGTACCAGTTCGCGTCCGGGCCGCCGTCGGCGAAGCGCGTGTAGTCGTGCAGGGTCGGCGCGAGCGTCAGGATCGTGGGGACGACCACGCTCGTCGACAGCGCCGGCTCCAGGCCTTCGGACGGCGCGGCCGCGAGCGCGGGCGCCGTCAAAACGGCCGCGAGAAAATATGAAAAAATCATTATTTTTTAAGCACTTTTATGATTTTGTCGAAATCGTCGAAGCTGAAATAATGGATCTGGATGGAGCCCTTGGCGGGATTCTTGTTCGCGCGGATGACGACCTTCGTTCCCAGCGACGTCTGGAGAGTTTCCTCAAGCGCTCGCAGGTCGGCGGGCTTGGGCGGCGCCGCCTTCTTGACCGGAGCTTCCTCCGCCGGGGGTTCCCCCGCCTCGACCTGCTTGGCCAACGACTCCGTCTCGCGCACCGAGAGCTTGCCTTCGAGCACCTTCTTGAACACCGCGTGGCGGAGGTTGGGATCGGTGACCATGAGCAGCGCGCGGCCGTGGCCCTCGCTGAGTTGGCCGAACTGCAGGGCCTTTTGGATCTCCTCGGGAAGCTCGAGCAGGCGCAAAGTGTTGGAGATGCCGGACTTCGATTTGCCGACCTCCTCGCCCAGCGCGGTCTGGTTGATTCCGAACTCCTTCATGAGGCGCAAATAGCCGAGCGCGACCTCGATGGGGTTGAGGTCCGCGCGCTGGAGGTTCTCGATCAAGGTGAGCGCGAGGCGCTGCTTGTCGTCCTTCGGCTGGCGCACCACGACCTCGATCTCTTGCAGGCCGGCGAGCTGGGTGGCGCGCCAGCGGCGCTCGCCCGCGATCAGCTCGTAGGAGCGGGACAGCGGGTCGTACGAGACCACGATGGGCTGAGCGAGGCCGTGCTGCTTGATGGACGCCGCGAGCTCTCCCAACGCCTCGGGGTCGAAGTGCCGGCGGGGCTGGAGATGGTTGGCGCGGATCTTGTCGACCGCGATCTTGATCGGCGTGCCGTCAGACGCCGCCGCGACGGCGGTCGCGGCCGGCGTCACGGGAGCGGCGGGGATCAGGGCGGACAGGCCGCGGCCGAGGGCTTTGCGGGTCATGCGGTATTCTCCGTGACTTCTGCGTTATCGGGGTCGGCCGCCGCGGGCTCCGGCTGCGCACCGATGCCGCGGCGAGCCAAGAGCTCGCGAGCGAAGCTCATGTAGGCCTCGCCGCCGCGGGACTTGGCGTCGTATTGGAAAATGCTCTGGCCGAAGCCGGGCGCCTCCGCCAGGCGGATGTTCCGGGGGATGATGGACGAGAACATCTTGGGGCCGAAGAACTTGGCGACTTCCTCTTTCACTTGGTTGGACAGGGTCATCCGGGAGTCGAACATGGTCAGAACTCCCCCCTCCACCTCGAGCTTGGGGTTCAAGGCGGATTTCACCTTATCCACAGCCCCTGTGAATTGGGCCAACCCCTCCATGGAATAGTATTCTCCCTGGATCGGGATGATGATCTTGTCGGCCGCATTGAGGGCATTGACGGTCAGGAGGCCCAGGGAAGGCGGGCAATCGATGATGATGAAGTCAAAGCGGGACTTGACGGCGGAAAACGAACCTTTTAAGCGACTTTCCCGGGCCAAAGCCGAAACCAGCTCGATTTCGGCGCCAGCCAGGTCGTTGTTTGCCCCCGCCACGGATAATTTGGGCAGGGCCGTGGCCTTGATGGTTTTTTCCAGGGGCAGGAGGTCGACCAGGACATCGTAGACGTTTGGGTCGAACTCGGCCTTGTTGAAGCCGACCCCGGAGGTGGCGTTTCCCTGGGGGTCCATGTCGACCATAAGCGTCTCTTGGCCCAAAATCGCCAGCGCGGCGGAGAGGTTTATGGCCGTGGTGGTCTTTCCGACCCCCCCTTTTTGGTTTGCGATCGCGATGATTTCGGCCATATGGTGTTTACACGTGAAAACTATACTTTTTGGAGACGGAAAGTTTACACGTGAAAACTGCGGATTCATGGTAGCAAGTGAACGGAGGACTGTCAAGCGGCAACTTAATTCCATGTAAGAACGGATAGAGTTAAATAGATATGCTTAAGTGTTATCTATTATCATCCATCATGAGACACAAATGATGCTGGACAGTGATAAGCGATTTTCTTAAACTCAGGCCATGAACGAGACGAAAAAAGCCGCGGCGCTGCTCGCACGGATCAAGGCGGGGGAGTTCCATACCGTCATCCTCGCCTTCCCCGACATGCAGGGGCGCTGGATGGGCAAGCGCGTCACTGGCCGGCACTTCGTCGAGACCATGGCGGCGCACGGCACGCACGCCTGCGCCTACTTGCTCACCGTCGACATGGAGATGGACCCCGTGCCCGGCTACGAGCTCACGAGCTGGACGCGAGGCTATCAGGATTTCGCGATGACGCCCGATTTCTCGACGTGGAGGGCCTTGCCTTGGCAGCCCGGCACGGCGCTCGTGATCTGCGACGTCGTCGATGATAAAAACATCCCTATCGCGGTGGCCCCGCGCCAGGTCCTCAAAGACCAAGTCGCTCGCGCCGAGAGGCTCGGCTATTCTCTCAAGATGGCCACGGAGCTGGAGTTTTATCTGTTCCGTGAGACGTACGAATCGGCTTCCAAGAAGAACTGGACCAACCTCGAGCACTTCGGAACCTACATCGAGGACTATCACATCCTGCAGGGCACCCGCGTCGAGGGCGTGGTCGGCGAGATCCGCAACCAGATGGAGGCGGCCGGCGTCCCCGTCGAGACCTCCAAGGGCGAGTGGGGCCCGGGACAGCACGAGATCAACCTCGAGTACTCGACGCCCGTCGACATGGCGGACAAGCACACGATCTACAAGCACGGCGCCAAGGAGATCGCGATGCAGAAGGGCTGCGCGCTGACCTTCATGGCCAAGTTCGACGCACGGCTGGCGGGATCTTCTTGCCATATACACGCGAGCCTCTGGGACCGCGCCGGCAAGACCAACGCCTTCTCGGAGGGGGGAAAGCCGACCAAAGTCTTCCGCTGGTTCCTCGGCGGGCAGATGGCATTGGCGCGGGAGCTCGCCTACTTCGCGGCGCCGACGACGAACTCCTATAAAAGGTACCAGGCCGCGACGTTCGCTCCGACGCGCATCGCCTGGGCGCGCGACAACCGGACCTGCGGCTTCCGCGTCGTCGGGGAGGGAAGCTCCTTGCGCATTGAGAACCGCATCCCGGGCGCGGACGTGAACCCTTACTTGGCGCTGGCCGCCACGATCGCGGCCGGGCTGCACGGCATCAAGCACAAGATCGAGCCTCCCGAGGCGCTCGAGGGCAACGCCTACGAATCCTCCGTCCAGCCCGTGCCCAAGACGCTCGCTGAGGCGATCTCCCTCCTCGAGCATTCGAAGGCCGCGCGCGAGGCGTTCGGCGACGAGGTGTTCAAGCACTACCTGCACACGGCCAAGGCCGAGGCGGCCGCGCACGACCGGGCCGTGACCGACTGGGAGAAGGGCCGGAACTTCGAGCGGATCTAGCTTAGCGCGGCTTGCAGAGGCCGCGGCTGACGAAGGTCCAGGCCGCGAGCTTGTAGAGCAGGCGCATGCCGACGTTGGCGTCCCACTCGTCCTTGCCGCCGGGGGCGGGGGAGACCTCGACCAAATCAAACCCGATAATAGTTCGGCCTGATTTGGCCAAAGCGCCCAGCAAGTAATTCACCTCGGAGAACTCCTGTCCGCCGGGAACGGGTGTGCCGGTGTGAGGGCAGAATCGAGGGTCCAGTCCGTCGATGTCGAAGGTCACCCACACTTTCTCGGGAAGCGCCGCCACGATCTCCGCGCACGTTTTGGCCCACGGCTCTCCGGCGAATCGCCGCGCGGTCAGCTCGCGGTCGAAGAACACCTTCGCGCGGCCGCCGAGCGCGCGCAGGAACTCGTGCTCCTGCTCGCAATAGTCGCGGATGCCGACCTGGACGATCTTGGAGATCTGGGGGATGTTCTCCATCGCGTTGTACATGATGGAGGCGTGCGACCAGGTGAAGCCCTCGTAGGCGACGCGCGTGTCGGAGTGAGCGTCGAAGTGCAGCAGGCCGAACTTGCCGTGCGTCTCGGCCGCGGCTTGGAACGCGCCGTAGGGCACCGAGTGGTCGCCGCCGACGACGCCGACGATCTTGCCGGCGTCCATGAGCGCCTTGGTCTCGCGGCGCACCCACTCGTTGAGCTTGCCGCCGAGGTCGTTGGCGGTCTTGAGCGCCTTGATCAAGCTCTTGTTCCCGTCGAGATTTCCGCCGACGGCGATCACCTTCTGCGCCGCGGCTTTCGCCGTCTTGTTCCACGCGCGCACTTCCTTCGACTCGGGGCGCATAAAAAGGCCGGGGACGTACGGCTTGATCACGTCGCCGTCGAAAAGGTCCACCTGGCCGCTGGCCGCGAGGATGGCGGCGGGCCCCTTCGACGTGCCGCCGCCGTAGGACGTGGTGGCTTCCCACGGCACGGGCAGCAGGACCAGGGCCGCGTCCTTTTCCTCGTGAGGGAGTCCGAACACTCCGGAGTCGGCGTCGGGCGCGGCGTTGGGGTCGAAGTCGAGCATGTCGAATTTTAGCAAAGTCGGCGAACTCGCTCCGGAGCGAGTTCCCGGCTAAAAGAATCCGTCGAGAAAGCTCTCGACGAGCTTGGGCAGGTCTTCCGAGTAGCCGCCCTCGAGCGTCGCGAAGCGGGGGAGTCTCGTGGCCGCGAGAAGGGCTCCGATCTTCTTGAAGGTCGAGCGATCGAGCTTGAGGCCGGCGATTGGGTCGTCTTTGTACGCGTCGAAGCCCGCCGAGACCGCGAGAAGATCCGGCTTCAGCGAGAGCGCGGCTTCCAGCGCCGGCTCGAAGGCCTTCATGTAGCGATCCCCGTCCGTGCCCTGGGGAAGAGGGATATTTATGCAGTTGCCCCGGCTTTCCGCCCCGGTCCCGGGATAGAGGGGGAACTGATGCAGCGAGACGAACGTCGTGTTCTCGCGCCCCAGGACGAGAGACTCGGTGCCGTCGCCGTGATGCACGTCGAAATCAATAATCCCTATTTTAAGGCCCGCCTTCTTCTTTTGAAGCCGCGCGACCGCGACCGCCAGATTGTTGATGTAGCAGAACCCCGCGACCCGCTCTTTTCCCGCGTGATGTCCCGGCGGCCGCATGAGCGAGAACGCCGGTTCGCCTGCCAGCGCGGACTCGGCCGCCGACAACGCCCCCGACAGGCTGATCATCGCGATCTTGTCGATGCCGGGATACGGCGGGGTATCCGCGTCGAGGAAGGTCCCGTTCGCGACAGTGGATAGATGCTTCGAGCCGTGCATGAACTCCACGTCGGACGCCGTCGCGGTGACGGGCGGCAGCGCCGGCGCGTGACCCGCCGCTTTCAACAGCTCGAAGGTCCTGGAGACGCGAAACGGCGCCTCGGGATGTCCCGAGGCGCCGTATTCGGCGGTCTTCAGATCGGAGAAGACCTTTCCCACGTCGGAAGTCCTAGCGCAGGGCGGCCGCGACTTCCTTCGAGCTGTTGAGCAGCGCGTTGTAGCGGCGGTCGCGGCGCTTCTTCCAGGCGCCGCGGTGGTAGCCGTAGGACGCGAGCGTCGGCAGGGCGATCGTCGCCTCGGCGAAGACCATCTGCTCGTCGGTCGTGTCGACCTTGCCCCACGAGCAGGCCTCGCGCAGCGTCGAGCCGGAGAGCGCGCCGTCGCGCTCGTCGGCGACCGTGATCTGGATCGCGTACTTGTGCATCTTCGGCTCGAAGCCCAGCATCTCCGCGCCGACGGTGACGTCCTGCGCGAAGTTCTTGGGCACGCCGCCGCCGATCATCAGCAGGCCGGTGTCCTTGGACTCGAGCTTCAGGCGCACGAGCTCGCGGAAGTCCTTGGCCGAGTCGATCGACGCGTGCGACTCGGGATTGTGCCACTGGTGGTGCAAGAGGCCGAAGCCGGCCGAGCAGTCGGAGAAGGCGGGCACGAAGATCGGCACGCCCTTCTTGTACGCGGAGAGGACGATCGAGTCCTTGACCTTGGACTTCTTGACCAGGTACTTGCCCATCTCCTCGAGGACCTCGCGCGAAGAGTACGGCCGCGGCTCGAGCGTGCTCATGATCTCGGAGATCGTGTTGTCGCACTCGCCGAGCTCGTCCTCGTCGATGAACGTGTCGTAGATGCGGTCGACGCGCGCGCCGCGCAGCGCCTTGTCGTCGACCCACTTGGAGCCCTTGTAGTGCTTGAAGCCCAGGGCCTCGAAGAAGTCCTGGTCGACGATGTTCGCGCCCGTGCTGACGATCGCGTCCACCATGTTGCTCTCGATCATCTGCCAGACGATCTTCTTGAGTCCCGCGGAGAACAGCGAGCCAGCCAGGCACAGGATGACGTCGCAGTCCTTGTCGGCGAGCATGCGGTCGTAGATGTCGGAGGCGCGGGCGAGGTCGCGCGCGGAGAACGCCATCTTGGCGTAGGCGTCCACGAGCGGGCGCGCGTCGAATTTCGTGATGTCGATGTGCTCGATCGTCTCCTTGAGCAGATCGGATTTCTTGATGTTGGCCATTTTCGCGAGTCCCCCGACGTAAGAGTTGAGACGATTATTATAACATTGGACCGACGATGTATCGCGGATATATGACGACCGTCGCGCTTCTCTTTCTCGCCGCCGCGCCCGCGGCCGCGGCCAAGAAGCCGTACCGCTCGCTCAATTGGCACCTGCAGCCGCATCACAAGACCCAGGTCTCGACCGCGACCGCGAGCGAGAACGAGGTTGAGGAGTCGAGCTCTCCCGCGAAGGAGCCCGTGCGCTTGATGGCCGGGCGCTGGTCGCCCGACGTCCGCGCCGCGATCGAGAAGCTCATCGCCGAGAAAGGCAAGGACGCGCCGGGCTACGATCCCAAGGTCCCGCCCGTCGCGGTCCTGCCGTGGAGCGACGCCGCCGTCGGCGGCGATCCGGCCGAGCTCGTCTTCCTGAAGCTCGTGACCGAGGTGAAGTTCAAGTTCGACGACTCCTGGTGGGAGCTCATCCCCGTGGGCTACGGGCGCCAGCCGACGCGCGCCGCATACGAGCAGTTCGTCTCGCTGTCGTCGGACGTGTGGAAGTCCCAGCCCAGCTACGACGGCTGGCGCAAGGGCATGCTCTCGAGCTATCTCGCGCTGTGCCGCGGCGTCGGCCGCAAGGAGTGCCGCTCCTACCTCTCGCGCCTATGGGCCGGCTGGCGCCTCGACGAGGCGCAGGATTATTCCAAGCGCGTGCTCGACGACGAGAAGAAGCGGGTCACCGCCGTCGAGATGGTCCCCGGCGAGCCCGGCGACCGCAAGCCGCTGCGCGCCCGCCGGGGATTGCGCGTGATCCCCGAGTTCCGCGACCTGGTGGCCAAGCTGCGCGCGGCCGGCTTCGACGTCTGGGTCATCGACGACGTCCCGCAGCCCGTGCTCGCGGCCTCGACGCTCGACTACGGGATCGACCCTTCGCGCGCCTACGGCGTGCAGAACTCGACCGACGGCGCGCGCATGGGAGCCGACGTCAAGGTCCCCGTGCCCACGCGGGGCGGCAAGGCCGAGGCCCTGCAGGCGCAGATCGGCCGCCCCGCCGACCTCGTCATCGGGCGCGACTCCGCCGACTTCGAGCTGCTCGACTACGGCGAGGGCCTGCGCGTCGCCTTGGACGTCGACCCCGAATTGGTCAAGAGGGCCGGCCAGCGCGGCTGGCTTGTCCAGCATGCGTTCGCGCGTTGACAGGCACGTGACGCATTGCTACATTGGAGTCCCGCCGAGGGAGAGTGCAAATGCCTAGTCCTATGCCCGAAAAGTCCGCGCCCGTCTACGAAGTCGGCGACCTGTTCGTCACGGAGACGGCCCTGACGCTCAAGCTGATGCCCAGCCGCAAGACCGGCACCGTGGCGATCCGCTGGTTCGCCAAGGACGGAGGCGTCATCAACGTCCGCGCCGCCGCCAAGGACATCCAGTCCCTCGTCGGCAAGATCCAGGGACGCAAGCTCCTGGTCCGAGGCCTCGTCGTGACGACCGACCTCGGCCGCGACACCGACCTCGTCCGCACGCGCCTCTCCGAGGCGGTCAACAAGGCCGGCTACGAAGTCATCGCCTAAATGAGCGCGCGTCTCGACGGGAAGGTCTGCCTGATCACGGGCGCCGGCTCCGGGATGGGCCGCCTGGCGGCCATCCGCTTCGGCCAGGAAGGGGCGAAAGTGATCGCCTGCGACGTGAACCTCGACGCGGTCAAGGAGACGGCCCAGATGGCCGAGGCCTCCGGCGGACGAGCTCTGGCCGTGAAAACGGACGTTTCTAAAGAAACGGATGTTAAGGAAGCGATCAAGGCCGGCGTGAAGGCCTTCGGCAAGCTCGACGTGCTGTACAACAACGCCGGGATTTTTCCGTCCGCCGACAATTCGGTCGTGAACACGGAAGAGAAAGTCTGGGACCAGGTCTTGGCCGTCAACGTCAAGGGCGTCTACCTCGTCTGCAAGCACGGCATTCCCGAGTTATTGGCCGCCGGCGGCGGCTCGGTGATCAACGTGGCGTCGTTCGTGGCGCTCGTGGGCTGCTCGGTGCCGCAGGACGCCTACACCGCGTCGAAGGGCGCCGTGATCGCGCTGACCAAGTCGCTGGCGGTCCAGTTCGGGCCCAAGGGCGTCCGCTCCAACGCGATCTGCCCCGGTCCGATCGAGACGCCGCTGCTCTCCGCGTGGCTCTTCAAGGAGCCCGCCGAGAAGGCCAAGCGCCTCAACCGCATCCCGATGCAGCGCTTCGGCAAGTCCGAGGACATCGTCAACATGGCGCTGTACCTCGCCTCCGACGAGGCCTCGTGGACCAACGGCGCCGCCATGGTCGTCGACGGCGGAATCACTTCTAATTACTTCTAAACGGTAGCGGAGGGCCCGATGCTCACCAAGCTTTGGATCGACGGGAAAGCCGTCGGCGCCCGCTCCGGCCGGACGTTCCCCGTCCTGAATCCCGCCGACGGGAAGACGCTCGCGGACGTCTCCGAGGGGGGGCTCGAGGACGTCGACGCCGCCGTGCGCGCCGCCGCGCGCGCCGCTTCCGGGCCGTGGGGCAAGACGCCCGCCCGAGCGCGCGGCAAGGTCATGCTCGAGATCGCGCGCCTGATCCGCGAGAACGCGGACGAGCTCGTGCTCCTCGAGACGCGCAACGCGGGCAAGCCTCTGGCCGACTCGCGCGACGAGATCGGCCTGGCGGCCGACGTTTTCGAGTACTACGCGGGCGCCGCCAACAAGCACTTCGGCGAGACGATCCCGGTCGGGGCCTCCGGGCTCGACTTCACCGTGCGCGAGCCCGTCGGAGTCTGCGCGCTCATCGTGCCGTGGAACTTCCCGCTCGTGATCGCGACGTGGAAGCTCGCGCCGGCGCTGGCCTGCGGCAACACGATGGTGCTCAAGCCCGCGCCCGAGACTCCTCTCACGGCTTTGCGGCTGGCCGAGCTCTGCCGGGAAGCCGGGCTTCCCGACGGCGTTCTGAACGTCGTTCCGGGCCCCGGCCCGGGCTGCGGCGACGCCTTGGTCGCTCATCCGCTCGTGCGCAAGGTCTCCTTCACGGGCTCGACGGCGACGGGGACTTCCATCATGAAGTCCGCGGCCGACGGGCTCAAGCGCGTCTCCCTCGAGCTCGGGGGGAAGTCCCCGAACATCGTCTTTGAGGACGCGGATCTCGACGTCTGCGTCGAGAAATCCGTCTGGTCCGTCTTCGGCAACGCGGGCCAGGACTGCTGCGCGCGCTCGCGCTCCATCGTCCACCGCAAGATCTACGACAAGTTCATCGACCGCTTCGTCGCCCGCACGAAGAAGATCGTCATGGGGCACCCCGAGAAAAAGGGCTCGCAGATCGGGCCGCTCATTTCCAACAAGCAGCGCGAGCGGGTGTGCCGCTACATCGACATCGGCGAGACCGAGGGCGCCGAGCGGCTGTGCGGCGGCTCCCTGCCGGGCGGGGCGCTGGCGAAGGGGTTCTACGTGACGCCGACGGTGTTCGCGGGCGTCGACGCGAAGATGAGGATCGCCCAGGAAGAGATTTTCGGTCCCGTCGTGGCGATCATCCCCTTCAAGGACGAGGACGAGGCGATCCGGCTCGCGAACGATTCGGCCTACGGGCTGTCGGCCTCGCTGTGGACGCGCGACGTGGGCCGCGTCCTGCGCGTGACCCGCGCGGTGCAGTCGGGCGTCATCTCGGTCAACTCGAGCTCGAGCGTCCATCTCGAGGCTCCGTTCGGCGGCTACAAGTCCTCCGGCGTCGGCCGCGAGCTCGGCCTCAAGGCGCTCGACCTCTACTCCGAGGTCAAGAACGTCTTCATCTCGAACGTCTAGTCCCGCGGAAATTATAAATTCAACCTTGATGCTCGGCGTGCGCGGGGCTATACTGCCATTCAGTGGAAGAGAACGCCGAAACGCCGTCCGACGCGGAGTCGTTCGCCTCGCCCGCCGATAAGCTGATCCTCGTCGTCGACGACGACGAGGGCATCCGCGCTCTCGTCGAGCTCATCGCGAAGGGAGAAGGCTTCCAGGTGGCGACCGCCGTCGACGGCGTGGCGGGCGCTGAGGCGATCGAGGCCCGCACGCCGGACCTCATCGTCGCGGATCTGATGATGCCCCGCCAGGGCGGCTACGAGTTCCTGCGCGGACTGCAGGCCTCCGGCAATTCCAGCGTCCCGGTCATGATCGTCACCGGCAGCGCGCTCAACGACTCGACGATCTCGATGCTGCGGCAGGAAGCCAACGTCGTCGAGATCTTCCGCAAGCCGATCCGCGCGGCTCAGTTCTCGAGCGCCATTCACCGCCACCTCGGCACCGCTCCCAAGCGGAGCTGAACGCCCGACTTGGTAGTATAGCCGCGTGAGCATCCGGTCGTACGAGGCTTCCAAGGAGAAGGGCTGGCGCGAGCGCCTCGCCGAGGCGCGCTCGGCGCTGGGCAACGTGCCGCGCGCCTTCGGCCTGCTCTGGGAGGCCGCGCCCGGCGGCACGATCGGCATCACGACGGTGACGGTCCTCGACGCCGCGTACCCGGCCGCGCAGGCGTGGGCCGGCAAGATGATCCTCGACGGCGTCGTCGACTCGATCAAGCTCCATCGCGAGCCCATGGCCGGAGTGCGGGCCGTGGCGCCGTACCTGCTGCTCGAGTTCGCGCTCGTGGTCTCCAAGGACGTCGGCGGGCGCGTGCGCCAGCTCATGCGCGAGCTGATCGACCTACGCCTGGGCTATCTCGTGACGGGACGCATCGTGCGCAAGGCGCTGACGCTCGACATGCGCTGGTTCGAGGACCCGAAGTTCTACGACAAGCTGCAGAACGCGCGCCGCCAGTCGGAGTACCGCGCGATGGCCGTCGTCGACAACGGCTTCTACGCCCTGCAGAACGCGCTGTCGCTGATCTCCTTCCTGGCCATCCTGCTCTTGTTCAACCCGTGGGTCGCGCTGGCGCTGTGCGCCGCGGGCGTGCCCGCGTTCATCGTGCAGACGCGCTACAGCGGGATGACCTTCCGCCTGCAGACCTGGCGCGCGCCCGAGACGCGCGAGCTCAACTACATCGAGCAGCTGCTCACGATGGACGACGCCGTGAAGGAAGTGAAGCTCTTCGAGCTCGGCGAGCCCCTGCTCAAGGCGCACGCGGAGACGTTCCAGAAGGCTTACGACGAGGACGCGGCGCTCGCGCGCAAGCGCACGTTCTACGGCGTGCTGTGGGGGACGGCGTCGATCCTCGCCTACTACGGAGCTTGGATCTGGGTGATCCGGCTCACCGTGGCCGGCGCGCTGACTCTGGGCGGCATGACCTTCTATCTCAGCCTGTTCGGCCAGAGCCAGGGCTCGTTCCAAGGCCTGCTCGACAACGTCGCGCGCTTGTTCGAGAACGGCCTTTTCCTGAAAAACCTGTTCGATTTCCTGGGGTTGGAGCCGAAAGTCATCGCCGGGGTCACCGGGCCGCGACCGGCGGCCGATCCCAAGCGCGGCATCGAGTTCGAGAACGTCTGGTTCAAGTACCCCAACGGCGAGACATGGATCCTGGAGGATTTCTCGCTCAAGATCCGCCCGGGCGAGAAGCTCGCGCTCGTCGGCGAGAACGGCGCCGGGAAGACCACCTTGATCAAGCTGCTCACCAGGCTGTACGAGCCCGAGCGCGGCCGCGTGCTCCTGCACGGCGTGGACCTGCGCCACTACTCGTCCGAGGAGCTCCACCGACGCATCGGCGCCATCTTCCAGGATTTCGTGCGCTACCAGCGCACCTTGCGCGAGAACGTGGGCTTCGGCGCCATCGAGAAGGCCGCCGACCTCGAGGCCGTGAAGTTCGCCGCGACGCGCGGCGGCGCCGACGAGATCGCGCGCGCCCTCGAGCACGGCTACGAGACGCGCCTGGGCCGCTGGTTCGACGACGGGCGCGACCTGTCGGGCGGGCAGTGGCAGAAGGTCGCGCTCGGCCGCGCGTTCATGCGCGATGCCGTGATCCTGGTCCTGGACGAACCCACCTCCGCCCTGGACGCCCAGGCCGAGTTCGAGCTGTTCGCGCGGCTCCGCCGTCTCGCCGAGGGTCGGACGGCGGTGTACATCTCGCACCGCTTCTCGACCGTCCGCCAGGCCGACCGGATCCTGTTCCTCGAGCACGGCCGGCTCGTCGAGGAGGGCACCCACGATGCGCTGATGCGCCTCGGCGGGCGCTACGCGCGGCTGTTCACGCTGCAGGCCTCGGCGTACACCGGCGAACCCGTCGACCTCACGGCGTT
>DATNGC010000016.1:0-28188 GCA_035606075.1 Elusimicrobiota bacterium | reverse complement strand
TCTCCGTCATCCTGGCCGCCGTGCTGCTGAAGATGGGCGTCTACGGCCTCTTGCGCATCTGCTACGGCCTCTTGCCGCTGGGCTTCCAGTGGTTCCTGCCGTATCTGATCGTCATCGCCGTCATCAACATCGTCTACGGCGCGCTGTGCGCGCTGGCGCAGACCGACCTCAAGAAGATGGTCGCGTACTCGTCGGTCAACCACATGGGCTACTGCCTGCTCGGCATCGCGGGCATGACGGCGGCCGGCTTCTCGGGCGCCGTGCTCCAGATGGTCAACCACGGCATCATCTCGGGCGCGCTGTTCCTCCTCGTCGGCGTGATCTACGACCGCGCCCACACCCGCGACCTGTCGGCCTTCGGCGGCCTGGCGGTCAAGGTCCCGGTCTACGCGGGCATCATGTCGCTGGCCTGCTTCGCCTCGCTCGGCCTGCCCGGCCTGTCGGGCTTCATCAGCGAGTTCATGTGCTTCCTCGGCGCGTTCTCGGCCTGGAAGATCGCGACGACGATCTCGGTGCTCGGCATCATCGCCACGGCCGCGTTCTACCTGCGCGCGATGCAGAAGGTCTTCCTCGGGCCGTTCAACGCCAAGTGGGAGGGCCTCGAGGACATGACGTGGCGCGAGCACGCGTCGATCCTGCCCCTCGTGGCCATCATGATCTGGTTCGGCGTGAACCCGAGCTGGCCGCTGAACCTGATGAACGCCACGGTCGCGCACCTTCTGGGGAAATAAGATGCAGAACCTCGGCCTGCTGACGCCGGAGCTCGTCCTCTCGGGCCTGGCGCTCGTCCTGATGCTCGCGGACATGGTCCTGCCGAGGTCGCGCTCGCGCTGGCTGTATCATCTCGCGTGGCTCTCCTCGGCGGCCGTGCTGGCGCTCGTCGTGGCGAACCTCGGGGACCCGGCCGCGCGCGGCAGCGGGACGCTGTGGGTGGCGGACTCCTTCGGCCAGTTCTTCAAGCTGACGACGCTGCTGACCGCGACCCTGTGCCTGCTGCTGGGCATCGACTACAAGGCCTTGCCCGAGCGGCACGCGGGGACGTTCGCGGCGCTGATGCTCCTGTCCACGGCCGGACTCATGTTCCTCGTCTCGGCCTCGGACCTTCTGCTGGTGTTCGTCGCTCTCGAGCTCGTCTCGATCTCGTCCTTCGTGCTGGCCGGCTTCGAGCGCGGCAACCCGAAGTCCAACGAGGGCGCGATGAAGTACTTCCTGTTCGGCGCCTTCTCCTCGGCGATCCTGGTGTACGGCATCGCGCTCTACTACGGCGCGACGGGCACGACCCGGCTCGTCCCCGGCGCCGAGCAGACGCCGATGCTGATCCTGGCGCTCGTGCTGATCCTGCTGGGCTTCGCGTTCAAGGCCTCGATCGCGCCGATGCACTTCTGGGTGCCCGACGCCTACGAGGGCGCGCCGACGCCCGTCACGACCTTTTTCTCGATCGCGCCGAAGCTGGCGACGTTCGCGGCGATCATGCGCGTGTTCGGCACGGTGTTCCCGTCGGCCTCCTACGACCTGCAGGCCCTGATCGGACTGCTCGCGGTCCTGACGATGACGATCGGAAACTTCACGGCCTTCTTCCAGGACGACGTCAAGCGCATGCTCGCCTACTCCTCGATCGCGCAGGCCGGCTATCTGCTCATCGGCGTCACGGTCGGCACGCCGCGCGGCACGGAAGGCGTCATGATGTACTCCTTCGTCTACGTGGCGATGAACCTGGGCGCCTTCGCGGTGGCGCAGGCGGTCGGCCAGTCGGAGGGGAGCTACGGCCTCGACGCCTTCAACGGCCTCTCCCGGCGCTCGCTGGGCCTGGCTCTGGCGATGCTGTTCTGCCTGCTCTCGCTGGCCGGGATCCCGCCGCTGGCGGGCTTCATGGGAAAGCTGTACATCTTCTCCGCGGCCGTCGAGTCGGGCCACTGGTGGCTGGCCGTCGCCGGCGTGGTGAACTCGGTCGCCTCAGCCTACTTCTACTTCCGCATCGCGCACCGGATGTTCTTCAAGGCGCCCAACGGCGAGCCCGTGCCGCTCGAGGTGGGGCCGTACGTCTACGGCGGCATCGCGGTGGCGGTGGTGGGCGTCCTGCTCTTCGGCGTGCACCCCGAGCCGCTGATCGCGGGCGTGCGGGCGTCGGCGCCGCTGCTGCCCTAAAGACCGCTCAGCGGTTCCAGTTCAGCTTCCGGTCCGTCGGAGCGGAGGCGACCGTCTTGAGCCGCCGCGCCGCCGCCCCGGCGATCGCGAAGGCCGTCAGGCCGCCCCAGCGCCAGGCTCCGCCGGCCGCCCACCAGGCGCGCGCGACGCGCGCGGCCTCGAACGTCAGGACGCCGGTCCAACCGCGCCCCTCGGGGACGGCCCAGGTCAGGGCGCCGGCGGCGAGCAGAAGGGCGCCGGCGGGCCCGAGCACGCGCGACCACAGGATCTCCTCGGCGTCCATGCCCCACAGGCCGAGATACACGGCCCCGCCCGTGGCGACGGCGCCCAGGCCCGCCACGATCAGGGTCTCGAGAGGGGGGACGGCCCCGGCGGCGTTCACGTAGCGCCAAAAGCAGCCGATCGCCGCCAGCCACAGCAGGGGCCCGGCGGCCTTGCGCCAGCCGGCCTGGCGGTCGCCGACGGTCAGCAGGACGGGAAAGGCCGACAAGAAGGCCGCGCCGGCGAGCCAGTCCTCGGCCACGGCGTTCCTCCACGGGTAGCCCACGGCCGCGGCGCCCAGCAGCGCAAACAGGAAGTAGAAGGTGGCGCTGGAGCCGAGCGCCGGCGGCGCTGGGGCCGGCGGAGGAGGGGGAGGCGGCGCGAAGGAAGGCCGGACGGCGGCGGGCTTCGCGGCGACCGCCCCGGCGGCGGCGGGAGCCGCGGCGCTCGGGACCGGGGCCGGCCGCTCCTCGGGCGGCGGCGGCGGCAGGATGCGGAAGGGAGACCCCGAGACGTCGACGTTGAGCAGCATGCCGACCGCGGACATCTCGGCGAGCACGACGTCAGCGGTCTGCGGGCGGCCGGCCGGGTCCTTGGACAACAGACGCCGGATCAGCGACGAGGTCTTCTCCGTCACTTCCGGGCGCAGGCGCCGCACGTCGGGGGGCGTCTCCTCGCGGTGGCGCATCAGGGCGTCCATCGCGCGGCCCGGGAACAGCATCTGCCCCGTCAGGGCGAAGTACCACGTCGAGCCGGCCGCGTACAGGTCGGCGCGCGGGTCGGGCGGGGAGCCGAGCGCCTGCTCGGGCGCCATGAAATGGAACGAGCCCGAGACGGTCTCGCCCGCGCCGATCGCGGAGCCGGCCGGCCGCGCGATGCCGAAGTCCGCGAGCTTCACCGCGCCGCGGCGGTCGACCAGGATGTTGGCCGGCTTCACGTCGCAGTGGACGAGCCCGGCCGCGTGCGCCGCCTTCAGCGCCAGGATCGTCTCCTTCATGATGGCGAGCGCCTCTTCCGGCTTGAGCGCGCCCTGGCGCTTGACGCGGGCGTCCAGGCCCTCGCCTTCCACCCACTGGAGGACGATGTAGGGGGTGCCCTTGTCCTCGCCCACCTCGTAGACGGCGACGATGCGGGGGTCGTCGAGCTTGGCGGCCGCCCGGGCTTCCGCGAGAACGGCGGCCCTCAGCGCCGCGCTCCCCGACTGGTCGACGAGCTTGACCGCGACGATCCGGTCCAGGGCGACGTGCTTGGCGCGGTAGACGCGGCCCATGCCGCCGCGGCCGACGAGCGCCTCCAGGCGGCAAGGACCCAGCATGGTTCCGATCAAGGGGTCGGGAGCGGCGGTCTCGGCCATCGGGCGAAGGATAGCAGGGCGGGATGACCGGCGCAAGTCCGAAATGCCCATGCTACAATCATGTCATGTCCTGGCGAGGGGCCCCGGCGTGGACTTACGGCGCTCTCTGCGCCGCGCTCTTGACCGCCCTCCGCCTCGGCGCCGAGTGGAACGCGCGCCTCGTCATCCCGCTGCGGCACGGACAGATCGTCTTCGGTCAGGCGGGCGGAGAGGAAGTCGACGCGGTCTCCGGCGAGGCGGGGGCCCCCCGCATCTGGCAGAAAATCCAGAAGACGCCGACCGAGCGCCGGGCGTCCTACGGCTTCGTGGACTTCAAGCAGGATCACATCACGTTCTCGTACAAGATCCCGGAACCCGTGTTCCACAAGTACAACGAGTCCTACGGCTATCGCCCCGAGGACCTCGCCGAGCTGCGGCAGTGGCGGGACAACGCCACGGCGAGCTCCTACCGCATCGCGGTCGCCACGCACAAGAGCCAGGCCCAGGTCAACGCCGCGGCCGCCGCGATCCAGAGGGAGTACGAGCAGAAGGTGAAGGACTATCTCTCGGAGCGGGGCTTCATGCTGGAGGCCGGCAACGTGACCCGCATCGACATGCCCACCGTGGTCCGGCGCAACGGGCCGATGGTCAAGCCGATCGCCCAGGTTTTCGACCGCTACGCGACCCAGCGCCGCTATCAGTCCATCGACATCATCGGCGCCGTGCTCTCCTTCGCGCAGACGGCGGTCAAGTACAAGGAGCCCGAGGACGTCTACAAGGGCAAGCACACGGGCGGCATCCTGCCGCCGATCACGACGGTCGTCATGGGCTGGGGGGACTGCGACACGAAGACCGCGCTGGTCTCGTCGATCCTCTCCAATTGGGGGCAGATGCGCATGGTCGGCGTCTCCGTCCCCGGCCACTACCTGATGGGCGTGCTGCAGATCCCCGACAAGGGGGATCTCTACGTGGAGTACAAGGGCCTGCAGTACATCCTGCTGGAGCCGGCCGGCCCGGGCTGGTTCCCGCCGGGCCGCGTCGCCGACGAGACCGTGGCCCAGCTCAACGCGAGCGACGGCTACAAGATGTACCCGTTCTTCTAGGAGGCGTCCATGTTCACGACCCGCGTCGTCGTCAGTCTGTTCGACTTCATCCTGATGGTGGTGATGTCGGCCTTCGTCATCGCGCTGACCTACCGGATCTTCGTCAAGGCGAATCCGGACTTCCACATGGGACAGGAGATCAAGAAGGGCAACCTCTCGGTCGGCATCCTGATGGCCGCGATCCTGATCAGCGCGTCCTACATCCTGATGGCGGGGACCGAGTCCTCGATCAACATGTTCCGCATGCACATGCTGGCCCCGTCCGCCGACGACGAGAGCATGTTCCGCATCGGGGCGCTGATCTTCGCGCACCTGTCGATCTCGATGATGCTCGCCGTGGTCTCGATCTCGGTGACCCTGCGCATGTTCGGGCGCCTGGAGCGCGAGCTGCGCGCGGGCAAGGAGCTGCAGGCGGGCAACGTCGCCGTGGGCGTCCTGCTCTCCGCGGTCGTCATCATCTCCTCGATGTACGTGCGCGAAGGGGTGAGCGCTCTCTCGAAGGCCCTGACGCCGCAGCCGTCCATCGGGCGCATCGAAATCGGCAAATAGGTTACAATTCCTCTACGCCCATGGCCAAAACGACCGGTTCCCCCGTCTGGCGCGACAACTTCGCGGAGCTCAAGAAGCCGCTCGTGCGCGAGGAGGCCCGCGTGGAGGCCTCCCGGTGCCTCTACTGCTACGACGCGCCCTGCGTGAAGGCCTGCCCCACGCACATCGACATCCCGCGCTTCATCCGCCAGATCGCCGCGGCCGACCCGCTCGGGTCGGGCCAGACGATCCTCGAGGCCAACGCGCTGGGCCACTCCTGCGCGCGCGTCTGCCCCGTCGAGGTGCTCTGCGAGGGCGACTGCGTCTACCACGACTGGCACGAGAAGCCGATCCAGATCGCGCGGCTGCAGCGCTACGCGACCGACGCGGTGCACGCGGACGACGCGCTCCCGTTCGAGCCGGGCGAGGACAACGGCAAGCGCGTCGCGGTCGTCGGCGCGGGGCCGTCGGGGGTCGCGTGCGCGGTGTACCTGCGCCGGCTCGGCTACGCGGTCACCATCTTTGAGAAACGTCCTCTACCCGGCGGCCTGAACACGTTCGGCGTGGCCGAGTACAAGATGGACGAGAAGACGTCGCTCGAGGAGCTCCGCCTGCTGTTCCGGCTGGGCTGCGACGTGGTCACGGGCAAGGAGATCGGCAAGGACCTCAAGGCCGAAAAGCTCCTCAAGGATTTCGACGCGGTGTTCCTCGGCGTGGGTCTGGCCAAGGCGAAAGGGTTGGGCATCCCGGGCGAGGACCTGCCCGGTGTCACGGACGCGCTCGCCTTCATCGAGCGGGTCAAGAACCACGACGGCAAGATTTTGGAAGCGAGCAAGGCCACCGTCGTGATCGGCGGGGGGAATACGGCGATCGATGCTTGCACTCAATCTTCTCGCACCGGAACTGCCCAAGTCGTTCTCGCTTACCGGAGAGGCCGCGCGGATATGTCCGCCTATGATTTCGAGATCGAGCTGGCCAAGGTCGACGGCGCTTCCCTGCTCATGAACGCCGCTCCTAAACGGATCCTCGGCAAGAAGAAAGTCGAGGGCGTGGAGTTCGCGCGAACCAAGACGGTGAACGGCAAATTAGTCGAAACGAAAGAGACTTTCACGGTGAAGTGCGATCGGGTGATCAAGGCGATCGGACAAGAGAAAGACTCGAAGATCGCCGAGCTGTTCAGGGTAGCGACGAACGGCAATGGGACGGTCAAGGCGGACGGAAAGACTTTGGCCACGTCGAATCGGAAGATATTCGCCGGCGGGGACCTGATCAACGGCGGAAAGGAAGTGGTCAACGCCGCGGCCGACGGGAAGCGCGCGGCGTGGGGCATCCACGCTTCGCTCCATCCCGGAGCGAAGCCCGGCCCGGACGATGCGTATTGGGTCTCGACCATAGAGGGAAGAATAGTCGCGCCGATCATGCCGCGCGAGGAGCACGCATGAAGCAGTCAGCCAAGCCGGCCAAGCGCGCGAAGATCGACACGTCGGTCGATTGCGCGGGGATCAAGTCCCCGAACCCGTTCTGGCTGGCCTCCGCGCCGCCGGCGAACTCGGGCGCGCAGGTGATGCGCGCCTTCGAGTACGGCTGGGGCGGAGCGGTCTGGAAGACTTTGGGCCAGGACCCGCCCGTCATCAACGTGACGTCGCGCTACGGCTCCTTCGATTTCGGCGGGCAGAAGATCGCGGGCTTCAACAACATCGAGCTCATCACGGACCGGCCGCTGGCGGTCAACCTCAAGGAGATCTACGAGGTCAAGAAGAAGTTCCCGGACCGCGCGGTCGTCGCCTCGCTGATGGTCCCGTGCGAGCGCGAGGCGTGGCACGAGATCGTGAAGAAAGTCTGCGACGTCGGCTCCGACGGCATCGAGCTCAACTTCGGCTGCCCGCACGGGATGTCCGAGCGCGGCATGGGCGCGGCCGTGGGCCAGGTGCCCGAGTACGTGAAGATGGTGACCGAGTTCGTGAAGGAGAAGTCCACGGTCCCCGTGCTCGTCAAGCTGACGCCGAACGTGGCCGACGTGCGCTTCGCGGCGCGCGCGGCCAAAGAGGGCGGCGCCGACGGCGTGTCCCTCATCAACACGATCAACTCGCTGATGGGCGTCAACGTCGAGACGCTGGTGCCCAAGTTCGCCGTCGGCGGCAAGGCGGCGCACGGCGGCTACTGCGGCCCCGCGGTCAAGCCCATCGCCCTGAACATGGTGAGCTCGATCGCGACGGACCCGGCCACGTTGGGACTGCCCATCTCGGGAATCGGCGGGATCTCGACTTGGTCTGACGCGGTCGAGTTCATGCTCTTGGGCTCCTCTTCCGTCCAGCTGTGCACCGCGGTCATGCATCACGGCTTCCGGATCGTGGAAGATTTACAAGCCGGCCTCGAGGGGTGGATGCGACGGCAGAACTTCACCAAGACCACGGACTTCATCGGCAGAACGGCTCCCGACATCGTGGAGTGGAAGCATCTCAATCTTCACCATAAGACCGTCGCGGCGATCGATAAAGACAAGTGCATCGGCTGCGATGTGTGTTATGTCTCTTGCAATGACACCACGCATCAGTGCATCGCGATCGATAAGAGGGGGGGCAACCGCAAGCCCCACGTCGTGCAGTCCGACTGCGTCGGGTGCAATCTTTGTTCATTGGTCTGCCCGGTCGACGGCTGCATCACGATGACCGAGGTCAAGACGGGCCTCAAGCCTCTGACGTGGGAAGAGTACACGAAGAACGGGATGAAGGGCTACACGAAGGTGTACGAGTCCCACTGATGCCTCCGGAAACCGACAACCTCCGCGTCGAGGAGCTGCATCTCGCCGACCAGAAGGACCGCGAGAAGGTCTATTCCTCCGACAAGGACGTCGCCGCGCTCAAGGAGCGCGACGCGGCGCGCCGCAAGGAGGTCCTCGAGCTCATCGGACGCGGCGAGGTCAACACTCAGAACGATCTTTACCGGACCGCGGTGATCTTCCTGCACGGGGTCGAGCCGAAGGATTTCCTGACCTCGCACCGCTTGGCCGTGATCTCGTCCATCCAAGGCCACCGCGCCGCGCGCTGGCTCGCCGCGGCGAGCCTGGACCGCTTCCTGATGTCGATCGGGCTGCCGCAGACCTACGGCACGCAGTTCGAGCACAACCTGGAGGACAACCGCTACCAGCTGCGCCTGCCGATCGACGACTCGGCGGTCCTGCACTTTGAAAAACGATTTTTCGGCGTCCCATCCGTGATGGAAAGACTCGCTCAACTCAACCGCAGAATCGCAGGATAAATCGACTTGCTCCGGAGCAAGTAACTTTCGAAGTTCCGTCAGGAGAAAACAACATGGCCCGAAACGTGAAGGTCGGACTCATCCAGGCGTCGTGCCCGTGGTCGACGCCCAAGCACTCGCTGGCCCAGATCAAGAAGCTGATGACCGACAAGCACGTGGCCATGATCGAGACCGCCGCCAAGAAGGGCGTGCAGATGATCGGCTTACAAGAGATTTTTTACGGCCCCTACTTTTGCGCGGAACAAGACGCCAAGTGGTACGACACGGCCGAGCGCATCGACGGGCCCACCACGAAGCTGATGCAGAAGCTCGCGAAGAAGCATCAGATGGTCATCGTCTCGCCGATCTATGAGACGCCGTCGACGGGGACTTACTACAACACCGCGGCTGTCATCGACGCGGACGGCTCGCTCTCCGGCATCTACCGCAAGAACCACATCCCGCACTGCGCGCCGGGCTTCTGGGAGAAGTTCTACTTCAAGCCCGGAAACCTGGGCTACCCCGTCTTCCAGACGCGCTACGCGAAGGTGGGCGTCTACATCTGCTACGACCGCCACTTCCCCGACGGCGCTCGCGTGCTGGGCCTCAACGGCGCGGAGATCGTGTTCAACCCGAGCGCCACGGTGAAGGGCCTCTCGCAGTATCTCTGGAAGCTCGAGCAGCCCGCGCACGCGGTGGCCAACCAGTACTTCGTCGCCGCCTCCAACCGCGTCGGCGTCGAGAAGCCCTGGAACATGGGCGAATTCTACGGCCAGTCCTACATCTGCGACCCGCGCGGCCAGATGCTGGCCGTCGGCTCCCACGACAAGGACGAGCTCGTGACCGCGACCGTGGACTTCGACCAGATCCTCGAGGTGCGCAAGGTCTGGCAGTTCTTCCGCGACCGCCGGCCCGAGACGTACGGCGAGCTCGTCCAGCAGCTGCCCTAACCGATGAGCCGGCTGACCGAGGTCTTCCTCGACGCGGAGCTGCACGACCACTCCGAGCCGATCACGAAGTCGCCCTATTGGAACAAGGACATCGCCGCGGTGGGGAAGGCCCACCGGACGTGGGCCACGAAGGACTTCGCCGTGCTGTGGATCAGCATGAGCGCCTGCATCCCGACCTACATGCTGGCGTCCTCGCTGATCGCCGAGGGCATGAACTGGTGGCAGGCCGTCCTGACCATCTTCCTCGGCAACGTGATCGTGCTGGCGCCGATGATCCTCAACGCCCACGCGGGCACCAAGTACGGGATCCCGTATCCGGTCTATTGCCGCCCGTCGTTCGGGATCTTGGGGGCGAACGTGCCGGCGGTGCTTCGCGCGCTCGTTGCCTGCGGCTGGTTCGGCATCCAGACCTGGATCGGGGGAGCCGCGATCTACAAGCTGCTCGGCCTGGCCTTCCCGGCCATGGTCGGAGCACCGCCCGTTTTCGAAGGGCTCAACGGAGGACAGTGGGGCTGCTTCCTGTTCTTCTGGGCCATCAACATGTTCGTGATCTACAAGGGCGTCGAGTCGATCCGCATGCTGCTCAACGTCAAGGCGCCGCTGCTGATCGCGCTCGGCCTCGCCCTGCTCGCCTGGGCGTACGTGCAGGCGGGGGGCTTCGGCCGCATGCTCTCGACGCCCTCGGCCTTCGCCGCCGGCCAGCCCAAGGCGGGCCATTTCTGGGCCTTCTTCGTGCCGGCGCTGACCGGCATGATCGGCTTCTGGGCGACTCTCTCCCTGAACATCCCCGACTTCTCGCGCTACGCGAAGTCGCAGAAGGACCAGGTCTGGGGCCAAGCCCTCGGCCTGCCCCTGACCATGGGCCTGTACAGCTTCATCGGCGTGGCCGTCACTTCGGCCACCGTCGTCATCTACGGCAAGGAGATCTGGGACCCGGTCGAGCTCATCGCGATGTTCAAGAACCCCGTCGTGCTCACGATCGCGCTCCTCTCGCTCGTGCTCGCGACGCTGGCGACGAACATCGCGGCCAACGTCGTCGGACCGGCCAACGACTTCGCGCACCTGTGGCCCGAGAAGATCACCTTCCGCATCGGCGGCTACATCACGGGAGTCATCGGCATCCTGATCCAGCCCTTGAAGCTCATCGCCGACCCGACGGGCTACATCTTCACGTGGCTGGTCGCCTACTCGTCGCTGCTGGGCTCGGTCGGCGGCATCCTGATCGCGGACTACTTCCTCATCCGGCGCGGCAAGCTCTCGGTGCGCGAGCTGTACGAGAAGAACGGCGAGTACTGGTACGCGGGCGGCGTCAACGGCGTGGCCCTGATCGCGCTGGTCCTCGGCGTGGCGCCCGTGATCCCGGGATTCCTCGGGACGGTCAAGCTGATGACGGTCGCGCCGTTCTGGATCTCGCTGTACAACTACGCCTGGTTCATCAGCTTCGGGATATCCTTCGCGGCGTACCTCGTCTTCATGAAGTGGGGAGAGAACTCATGAGCTACGACCTGATCGTCAAAAACGGCACCGTCGTCTCCGCCTCGGACACCTTCATCGCCGACGTCGCCGTCTCCGGCGGCAAGGTCGCCGCGGTGGGCAAGATCGCCGGCGACGCGAAAAAGGTCGTGGAGGCCAAGGGGAAGGTCGTCGTCCCCGGCGGCATCGACGTGCACACCCACTTCGACATGCCGTTCATGGGCGCCACCACGATCGACACGTTCTCGACGGGCTCGACGGCCGCGGCCTGCGGCGGCACCACCTCGATCGTGGACTTCGCGATCCAGAAGAAGGGCGAGACCCTGCGCGGCGCCCTCGACGACTGGCACAAGCGCGCCGACGGCAAGACCGCGGTCGACTACGGCTTCCACATGATCGTGACGGACTTCCCGGAGAAGGAAGCCAAGGAGATGGACAAGCTCGTCGGCGAGGGCATCGTCTCCTTCAAGCTGTTCATGGCCTATCCCGGCATCTTCATGTCGGACGACACGACGATCTTCAAGGCGCTCCTGCGCACCAAGGAGAACGGCGGCATGATCTGCATGCACGCCGAGAACGGGTCGGTGATCGACGTCCTGGTCCAGAAGGCGCTCGCCGAGGGGAAGATCGCGCCCGAGTGGCATGCGCTCACGCGGCCGATGACGGCCGAGGCGGAAGCCACGCACCGCGCGATCGCCCTGGCCGAGATCGCGGGCGTGCCGATCTACTTCGTGCACCTGTCCGCCGGCGACGCCATGGAGGAGGTCCGCGCGGCGCGCGCCCGCGGCCTGCCGGTGTTCGCGGAGACTTGTCCTCAATATCTCTACCTCTCCGAGGACGACTATCGCAGGCCGGGCTTCGAAGGAGCCAAGTTCGTCATGTCGCCGCCCCTTCGTCCGATGGGCAACTCCGAGCGCCTGTGGAACGGGCTCGTCCGCAACGACCTCCAGGTCGTCTCCACCGACCACTGCTCCTTCTGCATGAAGGCCGCGACGAACCAGCCGGGCAAGGAGCTCGGCAAGGACTCCTTCGCCAAGATCCCCAACGGCGCCCCCGGCGTCGAGTACCGCATGCTCCTGCTCTGGGACGCGGTGCAGAAGGGGCGCATCTCCGAGAACCGCTTCGTCGAGATCACGTCCGCGAACCCCGCGAAGCTGTTCGGCCTGCACCCGCGCAAGGGGCACCTGAACCCGGGCGCCGACGCCGACATCGTGGTCATCGACCCGAACAAGCCGCACACCTTCTCGGTCAAGAACCACCACTCGGCCGCGGACTACAACCCGTACGAGGGCGTGACCGTCAAGGGCTCGATCCGCGACGTGTTCTCGCGCGGCGACGCGCTCGTCGAGGGCGGCAAGTGGGTGGGCAAGACCACGCACGGCAAGTTCCTCAAGCGCACGCCGCGCTCATACTGACATGCGCGCCGTCGCGGCGGTGATCGCCGGCGCGCTCCTCTCCGCAGGATGCGCCTCGACGCCGTTGATTCAGGCGGTCAAATCCGGGAATTCCGGCCAGGTCTCCTCGCTTCTCGACGCGGGAGCCGACGTGAAGCCGCTCGACCCGGTGTGGGGATACTCCGCGCTGGAACTCGCCGCGTGCGACGGCAACGAGGAGATCGTCAAGGAGTTTATTCGCCACAAGACCGACCTCAACGGCGTCACCGCGACGCCCTTGTACCGCGCGGCCACTTGTCCTCCTCGACACCCCGGGGTGGTCAAGATGCTGCTCGATGCGGGCGCGAAGGTCGACGATCTCTCGATCTCATTGATCTCAAACCCGTCCTACGTCAGCGAGAATCCGGCGATCGCCCGAATGATCAAGCTGGCGCAGGATCGACAGCTCGGCTTATCCGCGGCGGCCCCGGCCGAACCGGACCCGCAGCCGCCGTCGTCCTCGAGTGCCGCGACCGACGAGAACCCGGCCGCGCCAGGCGCAAAGCCGTGGTGGGGGAAATAGAATCTTGAAAATCGCTCTTCTTGCCGTCCTTGTCCTCGCCGCCGCCTGCGCGTCGATGCCGATGACGACGGCCGTCGACACGGGGAACTCCGCCGAGGTCTCCCATCAGTTGGCGCAGGGCGCCGATCCGAACGCTCCAGACGAGCACGGCGCGACGCCTCTGGGCTACGCGGCGTACCGGGGCCGCGCCGACATCGCCGAGGAGCTCCTCGCTCACGGAGCCCGCGTCGATCAGCCGATCAAGAGCGGCAACACGCCGCTGCTGATCGCCGTTTGGAACGGACATCTCGACGTCGCCGCGGTCCTCCTCAAACACGGCGCCTCTCTCACCGCAGCCGGCAACCGGGGGACTTCCGCGCTCATGCGCGCGGTCCAGACCGGCCGCGTAGACGTCGTCCGCGGGGTCATCAAGCTTGGCGCCGACGTCCACGAGGCGACGGCGACTGGCGACACTCCCGTCACCCTCGCGACCTACACCAATCACCCCGACATCGTCGCGGCTCTCGTCGACGCGGGGGCCAAGCCCATCGGCGTGCAGGGCCGCGTCGGTCTGTCCCTCAGCGCGAATCAAATGGGGGAGATAGGCGTCTGGCAGACCGTGCCGGGCTCTCCCGCGGCGCTCGCGGGCCTCAGGTCCGGAGATATTGTCCGCGAGATCGACGGACAATCCACGGCCGGCCTCGCCATCGCTCAGGCGGTCGCTCGGCTGCGCGGCGACCCCGGCGCTCCCGTCGATCTGACCGTGGAGCGCGCCGGTCAGGGCCGCCTGTCATTCACCGTCGTCCGCGACAGCGTGGGCGTCGGCTCGCCTGCATCGGGCACCCTCCCCCCGGCCGCCACGAAGGGGGAATGGTGGCAGCAATAGCCCGCCTCGCGCCGCTGGCCTTTCTCGCCCTCGCCGCAGGCTGCGGCGGCGCGACGTTGGTCATGACGAACCCGACCGTGCCGCCCAAGGAGCCCCCGCGCCTCACCGCGGTCGTCGCCAGCGGCGCCCCGGCCGACTTTCCGTCCAGGCTCGAGGCGGAGCTCAGGAGCCGCGGCTACGGCATTCTGGACCACGTGAATACCTCCGCCCTGCTGACGAAGCTCGGCGCGGCAGAGGACGCCGCGACGAACCCGCAGGTCTTAGCCGCGCTCAAGATTCGCCGGATCGACTCCGTGATGAAGGTCGTCGTCCAGCCCACGTCTGAAAGCTCGAAATTGCTCGACAAGGTCGAGCTGAGCCTGACGAGCGCCGACGGTCAGATCTTGACGTCGTTTGTCTGGACGAACTCCTGGGGAGGCGCGCCGACGTCGGGGGCCGACAGCTTGATGCGGCTCTCCGTCGCCGACGCCGCGCGCGAGGTGGCAGCGGCGTTGGCGCGCCAACTCGGACCGCCCGGAGTCCCCGCGACGGTCTTGAACGAAGACACCGACGAGCGACAAGCGCCGGCGGTCTCCGCCGCGCCGGCCGCGGACGTCTCAGCTCCAGGGGCGGTCGCGGCGCCCGCAAAGCCGTGGTGGCAGTAGAAATCTCTCGTCGTGCGCTCCGACGAGGAATTGATATAATCTGATCAGTTCGCACCGGAGGAAAACCCCTATGCCCGCCGCCGCCAAGACGAAGACCGCTCCCGCCGCGAAGTCCGCCTCTTCCGCCGCCCCGACCGAGCTCCTGCAGTTCATCGGAGGCAAGTGGGTGCGCGGCTCCGGCACGCGCGAGATCGTCTCGACCAACCCCGCCGACACCCGCCAGGTGCTCGCCAAGTTCGTCTCGGCCGACAAGAACGACGCCGCCAAGGCGATCGCCGCCGCGCAGGCGGCCTTCCCGGCCTGGCGCGACACGCCGGCGCCCCAGCGCGGCCGCGTGCTCATGCGCGCCGCCCAGATCCTGCGCGAGCGCAAGGAGGACCTGGCTCGCCTCATGACGCGAGAGGAGGGCAAGATCTATCCCGAGGCCTTGGGCGAGATGGAGAAGGGGATCACTCTGGTCGAGTGGTTCGCCGGCGAGGGCCTGCGCCTGGGCGGCGTGTCCATGCCCTCCGAGCTGCCCAAGAACATGCTCTACACGACCCGCCACCCGCGCGGCGTCGCCTCGATCATCACCCCGTGGAACTTCCCGTTCGCGATCCCGGCCTGGAAGATCGCTCCGGCGCTGGTCTCCGGCTGCACCGTCGTCTTCAAGCCCGCCTCGCTCGTGCCCGCCATGGCCGTCGAGTTCGTGAAGATCCTCGACGAGGCCGGCCTGCCCAAGGGCGTGATCAACCTCCTGCTCGGCTCCGGCTCCTCGATGGGCGACTGCCTGGTCGAGGACCCGCGCGTGAAGGTCGTCTCCTTCACCGGCTCCAACGAGATCGGCCGCCGCGTGCACACCATCGCCGGCGCCCGCGGCATCCCGGTCACCTGCGAGATGGGCGGCAAGAACCCCGCCGTGATCTGGGGCGACGCGGACCTGAAGCTCGCGCTCGCCGGCGTCATGAAGGGCGCCTTCGGCTCGACCGGCCAGCGCTGCACCGCGACCTCGCGCCTCGTGCTCGACGAGCGCGTCGCGGACCAGTTCCTCGGCCTGCTCCTGGCCGAGATCAAGAAGATCAAGATCGGCGACGGCCTCGCGGAGGGCATCGGCATGGGTCCGGCCGTCGACGAGTCGCAGATGAACACCGACCTCGAGTACATCGAGATCGCCAAGAAGGAAGGCCACAAGCTCCTGTGCGGCGGCAAGCGCCTGACGGACGGCGCGCTCCAGCACGGCTACTTCGTCGAGCCGACCGTGTTCGACAACGTGAAGCCCAAGTCGCGCCTGTGGCAGGAGGAGGTCTTCGGACCCGTCCTCGCCGTGGCGCGCGCCAAGACCTTCGAACAGGCCCTCGAGCTCGCCAACGACTGCCCGTTCGGCCTGACCTGCGCGATCTACACGCAGGACCTCACGCTGGCCATGCGCTTCTCCGAGAGCATCGAGGCCGGCATGGTCCACGTCAACAGCCCCACGATCGGCGGCGAGGCGCAGGTGCCGTTCGGCGGCGTTAAGGGCTCCGGCGTCGGCGAGCGCGAGATGTCCAAGGAAGGCCTGCACTTCTACACCGAGCTCAAGACCGTCTTCCTCGACTACACGGGCGCGAGCCGCTCCTCGAACATCTACTGACGTGACGCCTTTGGCCGCGGCGGCAGTGGGGGGATTGGCCGGGTTGGCCGGCGCCGCGTTGGCGCACGTCCTGGCCGTCCTCGCCGCCCGCCACGGCGCCGCGGAGTGGCTGCACGGCCCCTTCGGTCCGCCCTTCTTCTCCGCGGCGCTGTACACCGGCGTGTTCTACGGGGCGATCGGCGCCGCCGCCGGCAAGAGACCGGCCGCGGCCGGCATGATCGGCGGCTGTCTCGGACTGCTCGCGCCGCTGTACGTGCTGACGCGCTACGGCGGCTGGACGCCCGACCAGTGGCGCTACGTCATGCTCGCCTGCTACATCGTCGCCATCTGGGGGACCATCGCGGCCATCGGAGCCCTGGCCCGCCCGAAGGCCTGGCGCGGAGCCGTCGCCGCCGTGGCGGGGTCCCTCGCCGGTTACGCCGTGCTGGCCGGCTTGATCGCCGTATTCAAGACCTTGCGCGCGACCGGCGCCCCGGTCGGGTTCGCCGCGCCCCTCGTCAATCTGCTGGACGGCCTGCTCTCCGGAGCGGGCCTGTGCCTCGCCCTGTCGCTTGATGGCCGCCTTTCAAGGAGAACGTCATGACCCCCGCCAAGACCGCCGCGCCCAAGCCCGCGTCCAAATCCGCGGAGATGTCCGCCGCCGAGAGCGCCGCGCTGCGCGCCAAGCACGTGCTGCCCCTGCCCGGACCCATGTTCGCGCGCCCCATCCAGATCGTCGAGGGCCGCATGCAGTTCCTGTACGACGAGAACGGCAAGGAGTACCTGGACGGCTTCGCCGGCGTCGCCACGGTCTCCATCGGCCACTCGCATCCGCACTTCACGCGCGCGCTGAAGGCGCAGATCGACAAGCTCCAGCACAACCCGCCGCTGTACCTGCACCCCGGCGTGGGCACGCTGGCCAAGCGCCTGGCGGAGAAGGCCAAGGCGGTCAATCCGGCCATGGAGGTCTGCTTCTTCACGAACTCGGGCTCCGAGGCCAACGAGACGGCCGCTTTGCTCGCCAAGATCCACACGAAGCGCCACGAGTTCGTCGCCGTGCAGCGCTCCTATCACGGCCGCACGCTGCAGACCGTCGCGCTGACGGGACAGCACACCTGGCGCAACCTCGAGCCCTATCCCGCCGGGGTCTCGTTCACGCCGACCGACTACGCGTACCGCTTCGAAGGCACGCCGGAGCAGAGCACCAAGGCCGCTCTCAAGGGCCTGGCCGACGTCCTGAAGACGTCGACCTCCGGCAAGATCGCCGCCTTTTTCGCCGAGACCATCATGGGCGTGGGCGGCGCGATCGTTCCCGGGAAGACCTACTTTCCGGAAGCGATTGAATTAATCCACAAGCACGGCGGCCTCTACGTCTGCGACGAGGTCCAGACCGGCGTGGGCCGCACGGGCGAGCACTTTTTCGGCATCAACCACTGGGACGCCAAGCCCGACATCATCGTGATGGCCAAGGGCCTCGGCAACGGCTACCCGATCGGCGCGGTGATCACGACGCCCGAGATCGCGGCCTCCGTGAAGGGCCTGCTCCACTACAACACCTTCGGCGGCGGCCCCATGGCCTGCGCGGCCGCGCACGCGGTAATCGACGTGATCGAGAACGAGAAGCTCGCGGGCAACGCCAAGAAGGTCGGCGCGCGCCTGAAGTCCAACCTCGACAAGGTCGCGGCCAAGTCGACGAAGGTCGGCGACGTCCGCGGCATGGGCCTCATGCTCGGCGTCGAGCTGGTCAAGGACAAGAAGACCAAGGAGCACGCGCCTGAGCTCGCCGTCTCGGTCGTCGAGAAGATGAAGGACCTGGGCGTGCTCGTCGGCAAGGGCGGCCTCGAGGGCAGCACCGTCCGCATCAAGCCGCCGCTGTGCATCACGGAGCAGGACGCCGACCGCATCGCCTCGGCCTTCGAGCAAGCGCTCGCCGATGCCTGAAGCCGCCCTGCGGCGCGCGCTGGGCCGGTGGTGCTTCGCCCTAGGCCTGGCGCAGCTGCTGCCGGTCGCCTTCGTCTGGCTCTCGTCCGGGGGACCCGCGCCCGTGCTGGCGGCCGCGCGGACGTGGAGCCTCTTCTTCTACATCCACTTCATCGTCCTGGTGGCGGGGGGACTCGGGCTCCAAGCCTGGAGCGCGTCGCGCGCCAAGCTGTTCTACGGCGGGCCGCTGATCGACTTCCTGATCGGCGTGACCGGGTTCATGATCCTCGAGACGATCTCCGGGCTCGCGCTGCGCAGCGGCGCCGGGCCGTCGTGGCCGGCCCTGCTTCCGGGCCTCGCGCTGATTATCTTCGGCGTCCGCCTCGGCACCGGCCGGCCCTTGCTGGGCTCGTAGCGAAGTCGAATTCTTCCGAGGACGGTTTTGACACAGAATCGTGTCAAAACCTCCGAGGGGAGAATTGAAAACGCCGGGGCGGCATCCCTGACGGAGCCCGATCCAGCGTGATTTGATAGGATAAGCGCCTCATGGGCTCCAAAACTCAGAAGGCGATCGCGCTGGCGGACAAGTTCGGCGCGCACAATTACCACCCTCTTCCCGTCGTGATCGCCCGCGCCAAGGGCGTGTTCGCGTGGGACGTGGAGGGGAAGCGCTACTTCGACTTCCTGTCCGCCTACTCGGCGCTCAATCAAGGACACAACCATCCCAGGATCGTCGCGGCCGCCAAGGCCCAGCTCGGCAAAGTCGCGCTCACGTCGCGCGCGTTCCACAACGACCGCCTCGGGCCGTTCCTGGAGAAGCTCTGCAAGCTCACCGGAATGGACCGCGCGCTGCCCATGAACTCCGGCGCCGAGGCCGTCGAGACCGCGATCAAGGCCATGCGCCTGTGGGGCTACAAGTCCAAGGGCGTCGACGCCGACAAGGCCGAGATCATCGTCTGCGAGCACAACTTCCACGGCCGCACCACCACCATCGTCGGCTTCTCCTCGGACGAGGACTCCTGGAACGGCTTCGGCCCCGCCACGCCGGGCTTCGTCAAGGTGCCCTACGGCGACGCCGACGCGCTGAAAGCCGCCATCAACATGAACACGGTCGGCTTCCTGGTCGAGCCCATCCAGGGCGAGGCCGGCGTCGTGATCCCGCCGCCGGGCTACCTGAAGAAGGTCCGCAAGCTCTGCTCCACCTACCGCGTCTTGATGTGCGCCGACGAGATCCAGACCGGCCTCGGCCGCACCGGCAAGATGTTCGCCTGCGAGCACGAGGGCGTGACTCCGGACTTGTTCATCCTGGGCAAGGCCCTGTCGGGGGGGCTTTACCCCGTCTCGGCGGTCGTCGGCTCCGACGCCGTGCTCGGCCTGTTCACGCCCGGCAGCCACGGCTCGACCTTCGGCGGCAGCCCCATGGCCGCGGCCATCGGCGAAGCCGCGCTCGACGTCCTGATCAAGGAGAACCTGCCGCGCAAGTCCGCCGAGCTCGGCGAGTTCATGCTCGGCCAGCTGAAAACGCTGCGCCACCCGCGCCTCAAGGAAGTCCGCGGCCGCGGCCTCATGCTGGCGCTCGAGTTCGACGCGCCCGTGCGTCCGCTGGTCGAGGAGCTCATGAAGCGCGGCCTGCTGGCCAAGGACACCCACGAGAACACCCTGCGCCTCGCGCCGCCGCTCGTCGTCACTCGCGCCCAGCTCGCCGCCGCCTTCCGGATCATCCGCGAGGCCGTCGCGGCGTTCCCCGAGTGAGCGCTGCTCCCGCTCCCGGCCTCTGCGGCGACTGCCGCCACGCGCGGACGCTGACGTCCTCGTCGGGCGCGACGTTCTACCAGTGCCTGCTCGCGGAGACCGATCCGCGTTTCCCCAAGTGGCCGCGCCTGCCCGTCCTCTCGTGCTCCGGCTACGAGCCCGGAGAGGGCGAGGCGCTGGCGTAAGCCGGACGCATTTTCGTCAAGAGTTCGTCACACACCGACGGGCGCGCCTGCTATAATAAATCACCTTGTCCGGCGACATACTTCTCGAGATCGGCCCCGTCTCCAAGTCCTTCGGGGCCGCCCAGATCCTTCGCGACGTGCACCTGACGGTGCGCAAGGGCGAGTTCATGACCTTGCTCGGCCCGTCGGGCTGCGGCAAGACGACCACCCTGCGCATCGTGGCCGGCTTCGAGAGCCCCGACTCCGGACGCGTGCGGCTCGACGGCATCGACGTGACCGACCAGCCGCCCTACGAGCGCGACGTCCACACCGTCTTCCAGCACTACGCGCTGTTCCCGCACCTCGACGTCGCCGGCAACATCGCCTTCGGCATGCGCATGGATAAAGTGCCCGAAGAGGAAATCAAGAAGCGCATCCCCGAGGCCCTGGCCATGGTCCAGCTCGCGGGCTTCGAGAAGCGCCGCACGACGTCGCTCTCCGGCGGCCAGATGCAGCGCGTCGCGCTCGCGCGCGCCATCGCCGGGCGCCCCTCGATCCTGCTGCTCGACGAGCCCCTCGGCGCGCTCGACCTCAAGCTGCGCAAGGAGATGCAGCTCGAGCTCAAGCGCCTCCAGAAGAAGCTCGGCATCGCGTTCGTCTACGTGACCCACGATCAAGAAGAGGCGATGACCATGTCCGACCGCATCGCCATATTCAACCACGGCCGCATCGAGCAGATCGGCACGCCCGGCGAGATCTACGAGATGCCCAAGACCTCCTTCGTCGCCGACTTCATCGGCGGCGCCAACATCCTGACCGCGAAGGTCCTGCCCGGCGCCGAGGGCCGCGCGCACCTGCTGCTCGAGGACGAGCACGACATCGACGTGCCCCTGGATCCCGGCGAGGTGCTCCCCGAGGTCGGCGCGCGCGTGAAGGTCGGCATCCGCCCCGAGCGCGTGAAGGTCTTCTACAAGGACGAGCTGCCCTTCGGCGCCCTGCGCTTCGACGGGACGCTCATGGACTCGGTCTTCCTCGGCGACGCCTGCCAGATCTATCTCCACATGTTCAAGAAGAAGCCGGACAACCTCGTGGTCGCGCTCGCCGGCGGCGACCGCTACGCGGTCCACGACGACATCGGCGTGCCGGTCATCGCCGCGGTCCAGCCCGAGGACGTGTACATCCTCGAACGCGCGGAATGAGCGCCGTCTCCCGCCGCGACTTCCTCAAGGCGGCCGTCCTCGCGCCCCTGCTGCCCGCCTTCCTCGACGCCTGCCGCCGCGCCGACAAGCGCCGCGTGGTCAACTTCTTCAACTGGTCCAACTACATCGGCAAGGACACGCTGCCGAACTTCACGAAGGAGACGGGCGTCGACGTCCGCTACGACATGTTCGCCGACGAGGAGGAGATGTTCGCCAAGCTCCGCGCCGGCGCGCGGGGCTACGACCTGATCGTCGTCGGCGACTACTTGATCCCGCGCTTTCGCGCCCTGAACCTGATCGACCCCATGCCGCCGGGCGTCCTCAAGAACCAGGGCAACCTCGCCCCGCGCTTCCGCCGCACGAGCTACGACCCCGACGAGTCGACGGTCCCGTACCTCTGGGGCACGACGGGCATCGCCTACAACCGCAAGAAGCTCAAGAAGCCGCCGACGTCGTGGTGGGACCTCTGGGACGAGAAGTACAAGGACCGCATCTCCATGCTCGACAACGTGCGCGACTGCATCGCCGTCGCGATGCAGCTGCTCGGCATCGAGCAGTCCACGCGCGACCCCGAGGATTTCCGCAAGATCCGCGAGCTGCTCTTGAAGCAGAAGCCCCTGGTCAAGCAGTACTCGAGCTCCTCGTACCTGAACAGCCTCGTGGCGGGGGAGATCGACCTCGCGATGACCTGGTCGGGCGACCTGTTCCAGGCCGCGCGCGACAACCCGGACCTCGACTACGTCATCCCGAAGGAAGGCACGTACATGTGGGTCGACTGCCTGGCGCTCATGCGCGGCTCGCACCACCGCGCCGACACGCTCCAGCTGATCGACTATCTCCTCGAGCCCAAGGTGGCCGCCGAAAACGCCGATTTCGTGCGCTACGCCTCGCCCAACGAGAAGGCCTGGCCGCTGGTCGACCCCGTCCTGCGCAAGGACCCGCGCGTCTACCCGCCGCCCAAGCAGATGGCCGCGCTCAAGCTCCACCACGTCCTCGATCCCGAGCAGTCCGAGCTCTGGAACGAGACGTGGGCCGACGTGAAAGTCGCCTGATGAACAAGGTCATGTCGTGGCTGCTCTCGGGGCGCAAGTCGCTGGCGAGCCATCTCCTGCTCGCTCCGGCGGCCCTGTGGCTGATCCTCTTCCTGGTGGTGCCCGCGATCGGCCTGGTCGCGCTGTCCTTCGCGCGCAACGGCGCCTACGGCGAGGTCGTCTGGTCGCTGAACCTCCAGAACTACGCGCGCGCCTTCGACCCCAAGTACATCCCCGTGCTCCTGCGCACCATCGCCTTCGCGGGCGCGACGACGACGATCTGCCTGCTCCTGGGCTACCCGCTGGCCTACTACCTGAGCTTCCGGGCGGGGAAATGGCGCAACGCTCTCATCATCGGGTTGATGGTTCCGTTCTGGACCTCCGCCCTCGTCGCGTTCTACTCCTGGATGATCATCCTGGGAAAGGAAGGGCTGCTGAACTCGGCGCTGCTCCGCTTCGGCTTCATTTCTTCTCCCATCGGGATCCTCTACACTCCGTTCTCCGTTCTGCTGGGTCTCGTCTACTTCTATCTTCCGTTCACCGTCCTGCCGCTGTACGGCTCCCTCGAAAAGGTGCCCCGCTCCTACGTCGAGGCCGCCTACGACCTGGGCGCCGACCGCTGGACCGCGTTCCTGAAGGTCACCTTGCCCCTGTCCCTGCCCGGCGTGATCGCGGGCGCCCTGCTCACCTTCATCCCCTGCCTCGGCGACTTCCTGACCGCCGAGCTGCTCGGCGGGCCGCGCTACTACCTGCTCGGCAACCTGATCTCCAACCAATTCCTGATGGCGCAGGATTGGCCGTTCGGCGCGGCGCTGACGACCCTCCTGCTCATCGGCCTCGTGCTCGGCCTGATGGCCTACCGGCGCTGGGAGCCCGAGGCATGAAGAAGGGCCGCGGCATGGGCTTCTACTGCGCGTGCCTCTACGCGTTCCTGTACCTGCCCCTGCTGGTCATGACGGCGTTCTCGTTCAACAACGCCCACCGCAACGTGGTCTGGCTCGGCTTCACGTTCAAGTGGTACACGGCTCTCTTCAAGGACGCCGAGCTCATGAACGCGATGGCGACGTCGCTGGAGCTCGCGGCGGCCGCGGCGGCGATCGCGGGCGCGCTCGGCATGCTCGCCGCGTACGCGCTCGTGCGCCACAAGCCGTTCAAGGGCCGCGAGGGCTACGCCGCCCTGCTCGACGCGCCGCTGATGATGCCCGAGGTCGCGCTCGGCGTCGGCCTCCTGAGCTTCCTCGTGCGCGCCGGCTTCGAGCTCGACTTCGGGGCGCTCGCCTGCGCGCACGCGCTGATCTGCCTGCCCTACACCGTCGGGGCGGTCCGGGCGCGCCTGAAGTCCGTGGGCAACGAGCGCCTGGAGGAAGCCGCGATGGACCTGGGCGCCAACGAGTGGGTGGCCTTCCTCAAGGTCACTTTGCCGCTCGCCATGCCCGCTCTCGTTTCCGGCTCGCTGCTCGCCTTCACGGTCAGCTTCGAGGACTTCGTGACGTCCTTCTTCCTCGCGGGCATCGGCATCGTGACTTTGCCCATCAAGATCTACTCGATGATGAAGTTCGGCGTCACGCCCGAGATCAACGCTCTGTCCGTCGTGCTCCTCATGGCCACCTTCGTCCTTCTCGGGCTCAACGCCTGGTTCGCCGCCCGCTCGGGCGACTCCGCGCGCGCATGAGCGCGCCGCATCCCCTCGACCGCCCCATCTGGGGAGCGCTGCGCACGGCGCACGCCTACATGGCGGAGGGCGACGAGCTCGCCTTGCGCTACCCCCGGGAGGTGTCGCCGCTGGCGGCTCTGCGCGAGCAAAGCCCCGAGGCCTACGCGTCCCTGGGCCGGCTCCTGGCGCCGGGGGAGGCGGCGGTCCTTTTCCTCACGGAGCCTCCGCGTCTCCCTGCGGGCTGGACGCTGGTGCGCGGCGGCGGGCTCGAGCAGCGCGTGTGCGAGCGCCTGATCGAGCCCACGCGTCCGGCTCCGGATGTCCAGCCGCTCGGTCCCGCCGACGTGCCCGAGATGCTGGCCTTGACCAAGCTCACCATCCCCGGCCCGTTCGCCGCGCGCACGATCGAGTTCGGCGGCTACGTGGGCGTCCGCGAGGGAGGCCGGCTCGTGGCCATGACCGGCCAGCGCACGCGTCCCGCGGGCTTCACCGAGGTCAGCGCCGTCTGCACTCATCCCGACGCGCGCGGCCGCGGCTACGCCGAGGCGCTGATCGCCGTCGTCTCTCGGAAGATATTCGCCCGCGGCGAGGTCCCGTTTCTCGGCGTGCGCCCGGACAACGAGGGCGCCAAGCGGGTCTACGACCGACTCGGCTTCAAGCTCCGGACCGTCATGCATCTGGCCGCCGTCGCGATGAACTATCCCCGGGGATAGTTCTGAACGGACGCGATCATTGTTATAATCCTCGCATGAACCGAATCCTCGTCCTGGCCGCCGTCGCGCTCCTCGCCGGACAAGCCCGCGCCGCCGCGCCCGCTCCCGCCCTCGAGAACGACTTCTCCGCCGCCAAGCGCGCCCTGCAGGCCGCGCGCCCCACGGCCTTCGCCGACGGGGAGGACACCGTCGACCACCTGCTCGAGCTCCTCGACGACTGGGACCAGAACGTGCGCGCCGCGGCCGCGAAGGCCCTGCGCGATTACGCGCCCACCGACCGCCGCGTCTCGGACCGCCTCGCCGGGATCATGGAGAACGGCAACGACAACCTCTTCGTGCGCAAGGAGGCGATCAAGAGCCTCTCGCCGCTGGCGTCGCAGTCCAACGACATCCGCCGGCGCATGATCGCCGTCGCCCAGGAGCCCAACAACCCGGACACCGTGCGCGCGATCGCCTGCAAGGCCCTGTACTCCACGCTGTTCCCGGGCAGCGCCGCCAACGACAGCCGCGACGCCCTTCTCGCGATCCTCGAGGAGAACAACGAGCGCCCCGCAGTCCGCGCCGGCGCCGCCTGGGGGTTGTTCCCCGACGCGGCCACCGGCCGCACGGCGGACGCGCTGCTCCGCGCCGCCGAGGATCAGTGGCTCGACGCCAACGCCCGCGCCGAGGCGATCAAGAGCCTGTACTTCGTGCTCGATCAGCGCCGCGCGATCGAGGACTCGCTGCGCGCGCTCGCCGACGAGGGGCTGACCGCCATGCCGGCCCGCTTCGCCGCCGTCGTCGTCTTCCACCGGGTCAACCAGGACCATGGCGTCGGCGACTGGCTGCAGGACCTCGCCAAGAACGCCTCCCCGGAGCAGATCCGCACGGCGGCCGTGCTGGCGCAGACGCCGGGCCTCACCGAGGAGCTGGCTCGCTACTTCCACTATACCCATCTCGACCGCCGCTCCCTCGACCCGCTCGAGAACGAATAGTCCGCCGTAAAGCGAAAGGCCCCGGAGGGGGATCCCTCCGGGGCCTTTTCGTTTTCGGATAGAGGTCTATTTCGCCTTCTCGGACTTCCCCGCGGGCGCAGGCGGCTCGACCGGCGCCTTCTTCTCGAGCGTCGCGTCGTCGTCCTCGGAGTCCTTCTCGACCGGAGCCTTCTCGACGGGCGCTTCCTTCGAGTCGACGGCCGGCGCCGGCGTCGCCGCCGGGATCGCCATGAGGCAGCGGCTGCCGTCGCCGGCGGAGCAGGAGAACCCGCCGTGCGCGATCGCGTGCGCGCCGTAGGCCGCGCCGATGACGAGCGCCAGCGCGATCAGTTTTCCGAGCAGGTTCTTGTCGTCGTTCATGCGTTCATTGTACCGCGGACCCGCTCGGGCGTCAAGGACGCGACATCCCTGCGGATTTGAGCCTTGAGCGCGTCCAGGGTGGGGAACTTCTTCTCGGCGCGGATCGCGTTCAGGAAGGTCAGAGTCAGCGTCCTGCCGTAGAGATCGCCCTTGAAGCCGGGGATGTGGACCTCGACCACGAGCCGTACGCCGCCCAACGTGGGACGAACGCCGACGTTGCAGGCTCCGAGACGCTCGCCGACGGTCGAGCCCTTGACCATCACGCGCCAGACGCCGCGCGGGGGACGAGCCGCGGCCGAGAGTTTGATGTTCGCCGTGGGAAACCCCAGCTTCCGGCCCATCCCGTCGCCGCGGACGACGCGTCCGCGCAAGGTCCTCATGCGCCGGGCGCCGCCTTGAGCGCGCGCTCGAGCGCGGGCAGCGAGTTGAGCAGGCGCGCCGCGAGCGCCTCGGGCGCCAGCGCGCGCGCCGCGTCGAGCGGCAGGGCGTCGGCGATGTCGAAGGGGCCGATCTTCTCGCGGCGCAGGCTCGACACCGTGCCGCCGCAGCCGAGGCGGTCGCCTAGGACCTCGGCGATCGAGCGCACGTACGTGCCGCTCGCGCACGCGACGCGGTGCGTCAGCTCCGGAGCGTCCCAGGCCAGCGCCTCCCACGAGTAGACGGTCGAGACGCGCGGCTTGACCGGCACCTCGAGGCCCGCGCGCGCGTACTCGTAGAGCGCCTTGCCCTTGTGCTTGACCGCCGAGTAGGCCGGCGCGGGGGTGTCGATCGTTCCCACGAGGGAAGAGAGCTCGGCGCGCAGGCGCTCGAGCGTCAGCGGGGGGACGGGCTTCTCGGCCAAGACCTTGCCCATGACGTCCGCGGTGTCGGTCTTGACGCCGAGGCGGATCGTGCCCGAGTAGACCTTGTCGAAGCCCTGCAGGCGGTTCTGCAGGCGCGTGCAGGGGCCCGCGAGGACGGCGAGAAGGCCCGTCGCGAGGGGGTCCAGAGTGCCGGTGTGCCCGACCTTCGTGCCCCGCGGAAAGAGCTTGCGAAGCACGGCGACGACGTCGTGCGAGGTCCAGTCCCGCGGCTTGTCGACGAGGAGCAGCCCGCCGCCCCAGCCCGGGGCGCCGAAGGCGCCCATCACTGCTGGCCGCGCTCCTTCTCGAGCTTGTTGATCAGCTCGTCGATGCGGGCCGCCTTGCGGGGGGTCTCGTCGAACTCGAACTTGAGGTTCGGGATGGTCCGGATGCTGACCTTCTTCTTGAGCAGCTCGCGCAGGTACGGCGCGGCGCGCTCGAGGGCCTTGCCCGCGCTCGCCCGCTCGGCGTCGGAGCCCAGCACGGAGTAGTAGACCGTGGCGGTCTTGCGGTCGGCGGAGAGGTCGAGGCCGGTGACGGTCAGGAAGCCCGTGAGGCCCGGGTCCTTGACCTGGCGCAGGAGCTCGGTGACCTGCTCCTTGAAAAGCTCCTTGAGGCGTTCGGCCCTGTCGTACATGTCGCCTCCGCGATCAGCGCGGCGACGAGCTCAGGCGGCGCGTCCGCGTCTCCTTCACGAAGAACTCGAGGAGGTCGCCGACCTTGAAGTTGCCGAAGCCGTCGATGCCGATGCCGCACTCCTGGCCCTTCTCCATCTCCTTGACGTCGTCCTTGAAGTGCTTGAGCGTGGCGACCTTGCCCTCGTGGATCTTCTCGCCGTCGCGCATGACGCGCATGAAGCCGCCGCGCGTGACCTTGCCGTCGCGGATCGCGGTGCCGGCGATGTTGCCGCCCTTGACCGCGAACGTGGCCTTGACCTCGCCCTTTCCGACGATGACGTCGACGATCTCGGGGGCGAGCAGGCCCTCGAGCGCGGCCTTGACGTCCTCGATGAGGTCGTAGATGATCTCGTAGCTGCGGATCTCGACCCCGTCGTGCTCGGCGATCTCCTTGGCGCGGGCGTCGGCGTCGGAGTGGAACATGAGGACGACGGCGTCGGACGCGGAGGCCAGCAGGACGTCGGACTCGGTCGCGTTGCCGATGCCGCCGTGGATGACGCGCACGCGGCACTCGGTCGTCGCCAGGTTCTCCAGCGAGTCGCGCAGCGCCTGCAGGGAGCCCTGCGTGTCGGCCTTGAGGACGATGTTGAGGTCCTTGGCCTTCGAGACGCCGGCGTCCAGCGCCGAGCGCAGGCCGACGAGCGTCATGTGCTTCTGGTGGGCGAGCATCTGCTCGCGGTGGATCAGGCGGCGCTTCTCGGCGATGTCGCGCGCGGCCTTCTCGTTCTCGACGACGGTGAACGCGTCGCCGGCCTGGGGGTTGCCCGTGAGGCCGAGGATCTCGGCCGGGGCCGCGGGACCGGCGGCCTCGATGCGGCG
>DATNGC010000015.1:0-9001 GCA_035606075.1 Elusimicrobiota bacterium | reverse complement strand
AGCCAGACGTGGACGAAGGCCCGCGGCCTCTCTCCGGAGGCGCCCTCGGAAGGGGCGCCGGCATGCCGCGAGCGCAGACGGACGATCAGGCGCCAGGCCAGGTACCCCGCCGCGAGCAGCACGACCGGTAAGGTGAAGTTCCACCGCACCATCTTCCACTGCAGGGCGAGCCACTTGAGGGGCGTGCGCTCCGGGCCGCTGAACGCGTGGAAGCGGCGGGCGTACACGCCGAAGAGGCCGCGGTAATCGCCCCCCCGGCCGTAGAGGAGGACGCCGAGGTCCGTCAGCGCGCCCGCCAACGGGCCCATCACGACAACGGCCAGCAGCTGGGCGTTCGCGCGGCGGCGCTTCGCCAGGATTCTCAGCAGGTAGTCGGAGACGATGGCCGCGCAGTAGAAGACGGCGAACCACGTGAGCTGCGGCAGCACGAAGAGCGCGAGTCCGAGGCCGGCGAGATGCCGCCGGCCTGGAGCGGGGCACTCGCGCATGCCCCCGATCAATACCAAATAGCACCAATACGCGATGAGCGCGAATGGAAGGACCCAGTGCACCCAGCAGGAGGCGTTGAAGAACACCGTGATCGGGAAGACGATGTAGAAGAAAACCGCCAGTAGCGCCGTCTCGTCGTCGTAAACGCGTCTCAGGAGCGCGATGAGAAACGGCAGGCAAAGCGCGGTGACGACGAGCGCGGTCAGGCGCAGGGAGACCTCGTTGGTTCCAAGGAGCTCCATCGAGGCGGCGTCCAGCAGCACGTGCAGCTGCGGGTGATCGAGGTAGCGGGGCGGCTTCGCGGGCGGCGGGTCGCCGACGGCCAGCGTGGTCAATCCCTTGGTGTAGCCGAGGCCGTAGTGGACGTGGGTTCGCGCGCTCCAGGCGGCGAGGGCGGCGTCCCAACTGTGCAGGCCGTCAAACGGCCGATCGATCTCGCGGGCCGCCAAGAGCGCGAACAGCAGCACCAAGAAGCCGGTGGCCGCCGCTCGCCACGACGCCGTCGCGTTTGGGGACTTTATGCTGATTAAGATAGCAGAATTCGAGGAGCGCGCAAAGCACGCCGCGGCGGCGGCTCCAAAAGAAAGCGCGAGAATTCGCCTGTTTGTAACGACTATTTCGCACGCGCCCCCTATACTTCCGGGGATGCCCGCTTCGATCCGAGGTTTTCTCCTTTTATGCGTTCTGCTGTCGGGCGCGTCGAACGCGGGCCCCGTCCGCGCGACCGGATTTTCCTTCGGCGGCGTCACCAACCGCTTCATCACCCCCAACGGCGACGGCCGCAACGACAACATCGCGTTCCGCTTCTCGAATCCTTCCGATTCCGCCGGCAGCATCAAGATCTACGACCTCCGCGGACATCTCGTGACGACGATCTCGATCAACTCGGGCGGCGCCGTCAGCTGCCCGACCGGGACCATCGGCAATCCCGGTTGCCCCTCCTGGGACGGGCGGGTCAACGGCGCGGCGGTCGCGTCCGGCGTCTACATCTACGTCATCCAGGTCGAGAACGTCACCGTCTCCGGCGCTCTGGTGGTGATCCGGTGAGACTTCCCCTCGCCGCCTCCCTCGCCCTTCTTCTCGCCGGGCCGGCGCGGGGCGCGTTCCTGGACCTCGGGGCCGGCGCGCGCGCGCCGGGCATGGGCGACGCCTTCACGGCCCTCGCCGACGACGCCTACGCGATCCACTACAACCCGGCCGGCCTGGCGCAGCTCGACCGGCCGCAGTTCAGCGCGGCCTACTCGAAGCTCTATCTCGGCTTGAGCGACGGCTCGGACCTGGGCTCCTCCCAGCTCATGTTCGCCAAGCCTCTGGACGGCGGACGCAAGGGAACGATCGGCGTCGGCTGGGACCGCTTCGCGCTCAGCGGCTTGTATACCGAGCAGACGCTCGCCCTCTCGTACGGCCGGCGCTTCTGGTCCAACGACGCCGGCGCCCAGTTCATGGCCGGCGCGAGCTTCAAGTACCTGACGCATTCCTTCACCGCCCCTTCAGAGGCGGGCAACGCCTTCGATCAGGGCGCGGCCGAGCAGGGGTCGGACCCCGTGCTGTCCGGTCCGAACAGCAAGAGCGTGCCCGACCTCGACATGGGCTTCCTCTACCGCTTCCCGCGGCGCTTCCAGCTGGGCCTGGACATCATCCACCTGAGCGAGCCCAACGTCGCTTTCTCCGGCTCCGACAAGCTGCAGCGCGAGATCAACCTGGGCCTCGCCTACAAGTCCCTCTGGCTGAGCCTCATCGGCGAGCTGAAGTCCATCCCCTCGGCGACCGGCGGCACGGACCGCGAGGCGATCTTCGCGGCGGAGCGCTACTTCCCAACGCTGGACTACGGCCAGTTCGGCCTGCGTGGCTCTCTCGGCTTCGGCCTCACCGACACGTCCTGGAAGCAGATCACCATGGGCGCGTCCTACCGGATCAACAAGATCCAGTTCGACTACGCCTTCATCCTCCCGGTCGGCGGCGTCCAGTCGCAGTCGGGCTCGCAGCGCTTCAGCCTCACGTTCCACTTCGGCGCCCCGACCGGCGACGAGGAAATCAGCCGCCAGCTGCTGGAGCAGGCCAAGAAGAACAAGGACAACGGCCCCGACTACGGCTACGAGTACAGCGAGGAGTTCAAGCCGCAGAGCCTCGAGGACCCGCGCCTGGCGGAGGTCCGCCGCCTGATCGAGCTGCGCAAGTACCGCCTCGCGCAGCAGGCCTTGGCCGACTTCGCCGCCCGCCAGCCGGTGAGCCAGCCGCTGATCCGCCTCGGCAACCGCCTGGAGCTGGTCGCCGGCTACTACGAGGATTTGCCCGAGCCGAAGGACAAGTTCGATCACGCGCTGGTGGACTCCCTGCACCGCTTCTTCTACGCCCACGACCGCCTGGCCATGCTGCAGGCCTCCTACGCGCACAGCCTGAAGCCCGAGGACGCGCGCCTGGAGCACCTGCTCGACGAGATGGAGAAGGCGGTCGGCTTGAAGGCCACGCGCCTGGCGGCGGACAACCCGCGCACCTTCATCGACGAGATGCTCTATCAGGCCGAGTTCGCCAACACGCGCGGCGACATGCCCCGCGCCGAGGCGTTGATCGACGACACCCTCGTCCTCGATCCCGAGAACGCGACGGCGCTCGAGCGCCTGGGCTCGATGAAGTACCTGGCCGGCCGCCTGCCGGAGGCGATCGCGGCTTGGGAGGCCGCGGCGAAGATCGAGACGCGCGACAAGGAAGTCGAGTCGCTGCACGAGTACCTGCGCGTGGCGCGCGAACGCGCCGCCAACGGCAAGCCGCTGCCCGGCGGCGCGTCGCCCCTGATCTCGGTTCCCGTTCCCTCCGAGACGCCGGCGTCCTCCAGCGGGACGGCTCCCTCCCCGGCGCTGTCGCCGGCCGCGGCCGCGGCGGCGGCGGCCGAGGCGGCGCCGCCGATCCCGCCTCAGGCCGCGGCCCCGTCCCAGCCGGCGGCGGCGCTCGCGCCGGCCGGCGACCCGCGCGACGTCGGGGCCCTCTACCAGAGGGGCGTCGAGCACTACGCGCGCGGCGAGTACCTGCAGGCCACGGCGATGTTCATGCGGATCCTGCAGATCGACCCCCAGAACGAGCAGGCGCGCAAGGCGCTCGACCGCATCCAAAGCCGCCGGGGCAAGCAGTGAGCATCCGGCTCAAGCTGGCCGCCGCGCTCGCGCTGTTCGGCGCGGGAGCCGTCGCCGCGTGCGCCGGCGCCTTCTTCACCCTGCAGCGCCGCACGATCCGTGCCTCCGAGGAGGACAAGGTGCGGCTGCTGCTGGACAACGTGCGCACCATGGAGGAGGAGGCGCAGCTCTCCCGCGATCCGCTGATGCTCATCGACTATCTCTCCTATCTGGGGAGGCACCGGGCCGAGGTCGCGCGCGCGCGGGCGCGCTTTGACGGTCGCTGGGTCGGGCCGGAACCCGCGCCTTTCCCCCCGGGAGTGCTCATCCGCGAGGAGACGGTGCTCTCTCCTGGCGGCGCGGGGCGTCCGGAGATCCTGGCCGAGGTCTCTTTCTCCCGTAAGATCCTCGACGAGCGCCTGACGGCCGCCCAGGCGACGATGGCCCGCGACCTCCTGCAGGCCGCCGGCGTGGTGACGCTGGCGGGGACGATCCTGAGCTTTTGGCTGGGCTGGTCGATGACCTCTCGCCTCGTCGCGATCGAGAGCGCGATGAAGCGCATCGGCGAGGGGCGCCTGGACGGCGCCGTGCCCGCCTCCGGCAGCGACGAGATCGCGCGCCTGGCGCGCGGGCTCAACGCGATGTCGGCCCGCCTCAAGGAAGTCGACGAGATGAAGAAGACCTTCGTCGCCTCGGTGACGCACGAGCTGCGCTCGCCGCTTTTCGCCATTGAGAGCTACGTGAAGACCCTCCTGCGGGAGTCGAAGGTCCTCGGAGAGGAGGAGCGGCGCCAACTGCTCCGGGTCGAGGCCAACGCCTCGCGTTTGGCCCGCTTCGTGACGAGTCTCCTCGACCTGGCGAAGATCGAGCGCGGCAAGCTGGAATTCCGGCCGCGCTCCGCCGATCTCGCGCGCGTCGTCGAGGATTCCGCCGAGTTCCACCGCTCCCGCGCCGAGGAGCAAGGCCTGGCGCTGGAGTTCTCGGCCGACGCGGGCCTTCCCTCCATGCGCATCGACTCGGACCTGATCACGCAGGTCGTCACGAACCTGCTCTCCAACGCGATCAAGTTCACTCCAAAGGGCGGGCGCGTGGCGGTCTCCGTCCTCCGCCGCGGTGGAGCCGTCGAGTGCGTCGTGGCCGACACGGGCGGCGGCATCCCCGCGGCGACACTGGCCCGCCTTTTCCGCCCTTTCGAGAGGGGCGCCGACCCCCTCCGGGCCGGCGGAACCGGCCTGGGCTTGTCCATCGTGAAGGCCATTGTCGAGCGCCACGGGGGCAAGGTGCTGGCCGAATCGGAGCCCGGACGGGGGAGCCGCTTCGGGTTTTCCCTCCCCCTCGCGGATAACAATTCCTTAACCCCCGAACCGGCTTGATGATGTATCCTCACGAGGGATGAGAGGACTTGCGCTGATCGCCGTCTTGGCGGCCTCCCCGGCCGTCGCCGCCGCGGTCGACGCGGAGCAGGCGCAGGCCGCGGAGCGCCTGACGGCGCGCGCTCAGGGCGCGCTCGACGACGTCCTCGGGCCCGGGCGCTCGAAGGTCCAGATCGACGTGGTCGGCGAGCATGCCGAGCTCGATTCGGACACGGAGGTCCTCTTTCCGGTGATGCCGCCGAAGCCTCCTCCCGAGAAGAGCGCGCCGGGGTCCTATCTTCTCGAGCTGCCCGGCTACGTCAAGGACCGGGCGGCCGAGATCGCCAAGGAGAAGGAGAAGGAAAAGGAGAGCCTTCCGCCCCCCGCGCCCGCCCCGCAGCTCTACAACAAGCAGCACGAGGCGAGCCGCCACGACTCGGGCTTCAAGATCAGCTCCATCCGCGCGACCGTCGTCCTGGACTCCAAGCTCGACGACGCCGTCGTGCGCGACGTCTCCCAGCTCCTGCCGCAGCTCCTGAATCTGGATACAACGCGCGGGGACGCCCTGAGCATCCTGCGCGCGCCGCTGCGTCCCGTCTGGAAGTCGGCGTTCGCGAGCGCGAACGACTGGCGCTCGGCGGCCTACGCCGCGGGCGCCGGGCTCATCCTGATCGTCTGCGTGCTGATCGTCTGCGCGGGCCTCGTGGGCTCCGGCCGCGCTCTGGGGCGCGCCCTGGGTCAGGAGCTGGCGTCGCGGCGCGCGGACCTGGCCGGGGGGGAGCCGGCGTCCGAAGCCCTTCCCGAGCTGTCCCCCGGCGCCGCCGGCTTCCTCGAGGCGGAGGAGAGCCCGGCGGACGCCGCGCCCGCCGGAGCGCCTCGACTGGGCCGGCGCTTCGATTTCCTGGCTGGGCGCGACATGGGCCTGCTCGCGCGAGTCCTCGCGGAGGAGAAGCCGGAGGACCTCGGGCTGTTCTTCGGTCACTTGACCGAGAGCATTCCGGAACTCGCCTCCCGGCTCTTCAGCCAGCTCCCCGCGGACGTCCAGGCCAAGGCTTCCGAGTCCCTGCTGACGCTCAGCGTCGCGGATCCCGAGCGGCTGGGCGCGATCGAGGAGCGCCTGCGCAACGCGGTCGAAAACGGGGTGCACGGCCCGCAAAGCCTGACCAAGCTCTTGAGCCGCGTGTCCGGCGACGCGCGATCCGAACTGCTCGGACGCCTCGCGGCGCGCGACGCCCGGGCCGTCGAGGAGATCGAGCGCGGGCTGTTCGCCTTCGAGGATCTCGAGGGGCTCGACGACGCGGCGCGCCGACGCCTGCTCGGTGCCGTCCCTTATGGGACGTGGGGAGCCGCGCTCCGCGGCGCGCCGCGCGGACTCGTCGACGCCGTGCTCTCCGACTTGCCCGAAGGCCCACGCGAGCTGGTCCAGGCGGCCGCCGACGAGCCGCAGCCGCGCGAGAAGATCGCCGAGGCGCGCTCGACGATCCTCGACGCGCTCGCCGCGCTGGCCGCGAAGGGCGAGCTGCAGGTGGGCCGCGCCAAGGCCGGCGGGGATTTCGTGTGAGCGCAGGCTCCGGTGGCGGATCGGGCCGCGTCAAGCTGGGGGAGGCCGCGGATCTCCTGGCGGAGATGACCCGCCTGGCGGGCGGCGTTCCCGCCGGCGTTCCGCCGGCGGCGCGTTGGTCGCCGGCCGAGGCGGGCGCGCGCGCGACGCTCGACGCCGCCCGAGAGCGCGTCGCGGAGCTGGAGCGGCGCCTCGCCGCGGCGGATCGCGCCGCGGAGGACGCAGCGGCGGAGAATCGCGCGCTCGCCGAGTCGCTCGAGCGCGCGGAGGCGGACGCCGCGCGCGCGGAGGAGGCGCGCGTCCGCGAGGCGGAGGCCGAGTCGCGGGCCGTCGCGCTCAAGGGAAGGACCACTTTGCTCGAGGCGGAGTTCGTCCGCCTGGAGTCCCTGCGCCGCAAGGCCGAGCGCGACGCGGCCGACGCCGAGGCTTCGGCGCGAGGCGTCGAGGAGTCGCTGCGCAACGAACTGCGCCGGGCCAACGCGCGCCTTGACCGCTGGGCCGCGGAGGCCGGGGCGCTCGAGGCCCGGTCGAAGTCGGAGACCGAGACGCTTCGCCAGCGCCTCGAGGCCGCGACCGCGCGCCTGCAGGCGTCGGAGCGCGAGCGCCGTCTCGAGGCGGCGCGCGGCTCCGGGGACGCTTCGGCAGTGCAGACGGAGCTGCAGCGGGCCCTGGCCGTGGCCGCGACGCTGCGCCAGGAGGCCGCCGCCGCGAGAGCCGACGCCGACGAGCGCGAGGAGGCCCTGCGGCTCGAGCTCGCCCGGGCGCGCAGCGCGCTCGACGCGGCCCGCGGCGAGGCGGCGCACGCCGAGCTCGCCAAGGCCCTAGCGGACGCCGCCGCGCTGCGACAAGAGGCGGCGTCCGCGAGAGCGGAGGCGGACGAGCGCGAGGACTTCCTGCGGCGCGAACTGGCCGCCGGGCGTGCGGCCTCCCAGGAGAGCGAGGCGGCCCTGCGCGCGGAGCTCGCGGCCGCGAAGAGCGCTCTCGACGAGGCCCGCTCCGCGGCGGCGGCGGTCGAGGCTCAGGCCGAGCGCCGAAGGCTCTCGGACCTGGCCGCCGCGCGCGCGGCCGCCCAGCTGAGCGAGGCGGCGGCGCGCGCCGAGCTGGCCGACGCGAAGAGCCGGCTCGACGCGGCCCGCGCGGAGGCGACGCGGGCGGAGGCGCAGGCGGAGCATCAGAAGTCTCTCGCGCTGGCGGCGAAGCTCCGGGAGGAGGCCAACGCCGAGCGCGCGGCCGCCGACGAGAGCGCCCTGCGCGCGACGGCCGCCGAGCGGGAGGCCGCCTTGCGGCGCGAGCTCGCCGCGGCCCAGGCCGCGGCCGACGAGGCCCGCGGCTCGGGCGTCTCGGCGGAACTCGCGCGCAGCCGGGCGGCCGCCGCGGCGCTGCGCGAGGAGGCGGCCGCGGCGCGCGCGATGTCCGTCCAGCGCGAGGAAGCCCTGCGGCGCGAGCTCGCCGACGCGCAGACCGCCGTCGACACGGCCCGCGACCTGGTCGAGGCCCGCACCACGGAGCTGGCCCGCGTCGCCGCCGCGGCCAAGCATGCCCGCTCCCGTCTCGAGGAAGTCGAGGCGGAGGCCCTGCGGCGCTCGCTCCTGCCGCCCCCGCCCGCTCCCCCCGCGCCGGCCGCCGCGCCTCCCGTTCCGCCGCCGCCCGGGACGGAGGACTGGGACGCCCCTGCCGCCGTGGAGCCCGACGCTCCTCCGGAAGCGCCGGACTTCGTTTCGCCGTCCGTCGAGCCCGTGCTGGACCCCGGTTGGTCGCGGCTGCTCCGGCTCGTGCGGCCCCCCGTCGAGTCCGCGTACGCGCACCTGCGGCGCCTGTCGGCGACGGCCCTGACGGCGGGACAGAAGGCGCTGCTTCGAATGGCGGCCGCGTCCATCGCGCAAGCGTCGGACTCCTTCTCCTCGATCGAGCTCGCGCTCGAGGAGGGCCCCGCCCCCGCGGCCTCGTCGCCGGTGGCGCCCGTCGTCGAGACGAGCCTCGCCTCGTGGGAAGCCTCTTTCCGCCGGGCCGGCGTCTCCCTGGTCCGCGAGCTCCCGCCGGCGCTGCCCGAGGCCGCGCACGACCCCAAGGAGCTCCGCGTCCTCCTGCACCATGCCTTGCGCAACGCGCTCGAGGCGGTGCCTCGCGGAGGCCGCGTGTCGGTCCGGGCCTGGCGCGCCCCGGACGGCGGCCTCCGCGTGGAGTTCTCCGACGACGGGCCGGGCTTCACGCCGGAATGGCTCGCTCGGCGCTTCGAGCCTTTCGCGGCACCCAGACGCGGCCGCGCGGGCTTGGGCCTCTACCTGCTGCGCCGCACGCTTCGCCGCTGGGGCGGGGAAGCCGAGGCGTCCAACGGGCCAGCCGGGCGCGGCGCGCGGCTGACCTTGGCGTTCGCTCCTCCCCCGCCGCCGTCTCCCGCGAGCGCGCCGAAATGACCCCCGGCGTCAGTTCTCGCGGCGGAGGATGCTGATCTCGATGCGGCGGTTGGCGGCGCGGCCTTCGGCCGTGGCGTT
>DATNGC010000014.1:0-49514 GCA_035606075.1 Elusimicrobiota bacterium | reverse complement strand
CTTGTGGACCCCCATCTTGAAAAGGTATTAGATACTTGACGATGGATCTCTTCGGCATCAAGCCGGCGGCGCCCGCGGAATCGAACGAGCCTTCGCACGAGGCCCCGGGCGAGCCGTCTCCCGAAAAGCCCCGTCCGGCGGGCTCGCACGGGCTCTGGCTTTTCCTGCTCGTCCTCGACTCGGTCTTCGTCGCCGTGTTCGGCGGAGCGGTCGCGCTCAAGGTCTATCAATACTGGAAGGCGCCCAGCGCCGCGGCCGCGCCCGCCGTCCGGCGACACCCCGCGGCCCAGCCGCCGGCGCTCCCGAAGCCCGCCGAGCCGGCGGCCGCGCCCAAGCCGCCGGCGCCACCTCCGCCTCCGGCCCCCGAGCCGCCCAAGCCCGAGCCCAAGGTCTCCCGCGCGCCCGCCGGTCCGCGCCCGCCGAAGCCGTCCCTGCTCAACGAGCCGCCCAAGCCGCGCTCGACGCCCGGCCTCGCGTCGGGCGCCGCGTCCTCGCCCGCTCCGGCTCCCGCCGCGGCGGCGGCGCCGGGCAAGGCGCTTCCCGTCGTCTTCAAGCTCACCGCTCCTCGCGCCGGCTCGGTCCAGCTCGTCGGGGCGTTCATCGTCCACGGCGGCCGCAGGGAGATGGCGAAGGCCTCCGACGGGACCTGGTCGCTCAAGCTGTACCTGAACCCCGGCCAGTACCGCTACTTCTTCTCCGTCGACAAGAAGAAGACCCTCGACCCCGAGAACCCCAACTCGGACCGGGGCGCCTCCCTGCTGACGGTCCCCTAACCTTAATAAGACGTTCCGGGACGCGCCTAAATGGGGTATACGGTTCGTCTTGATTTTGTAACACCCCTTCGTTACACTCAGCAAGTCCGCGAAACGCGCGGCCTTGAATGAGGACTGGATCCCGCTTGCGACGCCTTCCCGCGCTCCTGGCCGCGGCCGCTCTGTGCCTGGCCGCCGCGCGGGCCGCCTCCGCCGCCGAGCCGGCGCGAGCCGCTCACACGACGACTTTGCTCCCGAACGGCGACGTCCTGATCGCCGGCGGCATCGGCGCCGGCAGCGTCCCGCTGAGCTCCGCCGAGCTCTACCAGGCCACGAAGGGGGGGACGTACCAGAACGTCGGCAGCATGAGCGTCGAACGCGCGTCGGCGACCGCGACGGTGCTGCCCAACGGCAAGGTCCTCATCGCGGGCGGCATCAGCGCCGCCGGCGCCGTCCTGACCACCGTCGAGGTGTACGACCCCGCGACCCAGAACTTCGGGGCCGCCCTCGGGGGGCTTCACGCGCGCTTCAGCCACACGGCCACTTTGCTCAACAACGGCAGCGTCCTGCTGTGCGGCGGCATGGACAGCGCGCCGCCGGTGAACACCCCCACGGCGCTGTGCGACTACTACACGCCTCAAGGCATCACCGTCCCCGGCGGCGCGCTGTGCGGGGCGGCGTCGGGCTGCATCAACGCCGCGCCGAGCCTGGCTTTGGCGCGCGCGTTCCACACGGCCACCCTTCTCAAGGACGGCGAGGTGCTGTTCGCCGGCGGCTTCAATCCGGCGGTCGCCGCGACGAACGGCTGGATCACGACGATGGAGCGGTTCCACCCCGCCGGCTCCGGCTTCTTCGGCTCGGCGGCGAACATGTCCGAGGCGCGCGCGTATCACACCGCCACGCTGATGGGGGACGGCAAGGTCCTCATCGCCGGCGGCTTCAACGGCGACAACCGGCTGGAGAACCAGGGCATCCTCGACACCATGGAGATCTACGACCCGGTCGCGGACAGCGTGACGCCCGCCCCGCAGCTCAACACCCGCCGCTTGATGCACTCCGCCGTCCTCGGCGCCGACGGGGCCGTCGAATTCTTCGGCGGCCTCGGCAACGTCACGACGACCTACCAGAGCCCCACGCCGATCACGTTCGGCAACGGCTTCAAGATCCACGAGACCTATTCCGGCACGCTCCCGTTCGGCAGCATGTCGACCTCGGCGACCACTTTCGTGTTCTCCAACGGAGCCAGCCTCACCCAGCCCGTCGTCGGAACGATCGCCGACGGCGTCGTCGTTTTCTCGTCGGCCAGCTTGACCTTCCCTTCCGGAAGCGCCTACTTCCTGCCCGGGGACAACAACAACGCCGGTTCCGGGCTCCAGGCGAACCTCGCCGGCGTCAACGTGGACTGCAAGCCGGGCTCGCCCCAATCGCCGGCGACCTGCGGCTTCATCGCGGCCGCCGAGAAGATGACGATGAACAATCTCAACCAAGGTCTGATCTACTTCAATCCGCTCCTCGGGCAGTCCCTCTCCGGGACCGTGGTCGGCCCGGCCACGAACGCCATGTTCTTCAACGGACCCTTGAACAAGAACAGCGGCGCGGCCCCGCTGGCGAACGCGAGCAACTTCAACGCGACGTTCAAGGTCCCGATGCCGCTCGACCTGCTCAACTCAACGATCCTCGCGGGCACCTTCCATCTCGAGAGCGGCAGCTTCATCCAGACCAGCTCCTACACCATCACCCTGACGAGCTGCACGGACTTGAATCTCGCGGGCATGACGGTCAACAGCGACGGGGCCGGCGGCGCCGAGCTGGACTTCAACAGCGCCAACTTCGCCGGCCTGGGCGGCACGATCAAGTGGAGCGGTCAGGACGGCAGCTACATCCTGCCCCCCGGAACCGACGGCGCCGGCAACGGCGGCCCGAACTCGTGCGCGGGCTCGAATTGCGTCATCGGCGCCGGCATCAACGGCACGCAGCCCGCGTTAATCATGAAGGCCGACCTCCAGTTCGTCCCTGACCAGGTCGACGTCACGGGCTTGACGATGACCGTGGACGTCTCCACGCTCGTCATCCGCAGCATGGTCTTCGGCAGCCCCGAGTTCTATACCCCGCAGGCGAACCAAGCCACGCTGTCGTATCCCGACGGAACGTTCCCGCCGGTCAGCTACGTGTTCGAGAAGTTCGGGCATACGGCGACGCTGATGCCCGACAACGACATCTTCAACGTCGGCGGCCTCGACTGCACGAGCCCGTTCCCCATCTATCCGAACCTCGGCTGCGGCCCCATCATCCCCCAGAACTCCTTCGGGAACCTGCGCTCCGACTTCACCAACGTCAACCGGAACAAGAACTGGGGGGCGGCGGGATCCCTCCTCGCCGGACGCGCGCTGCACACCGCGACTTTGCTGCCCAACGGCAAGATCCTCGTCGCGGGAGGCACGGACGGGCCCGACATCCTCAGCTCGGCCGAGGTGTACGATCCCGCGAGCGGGACGTCGGTCGCGACCGTCGGCGCGATGCACGACGACCGCGACCTGCACTCCGCCACGCTCCTCCCCAACGGGCGCGTCCTGATCGCCGGAGGCTTCACGACCAACGCGACGAGCACGGACTCGATCGCCAACGCGGAGATCTACTACCCGGACACCATGCTGTTCGAGCCGACCGGGACGATGAACATCCCGCGCCGGGCCCACACCGCGACGCTCCTGCCCGACGGCACCGTCCTGGTCGTCGGCGGCATGACCACCGGCGGCGTCATCGTCGGCTCGGCGGAGATCTTCCGCTCCACCACGCAGGTCTGGTCGGCGACCGCGGCGCTTCCCGGCGGCGCGGAGCGCATGGGGCATACCGCGACGCTGCTGAAGGACGGCACGGTCCTCGTCGTCGGCGGCACCAACGCCGGCGGGCCCATGACCTCGGTGTACCGCTTCGACCCGTCCAACCCCGGCGCCGGCTGGGTCGCGCGGGCGAGCCTGCCGCACGCGCTGTACCAGCATTCCGCCACGCTGCTGTTCGACGGCCGCGTCCTCGTCGCGGGCGGCAACGACGGCTTCGGCGAGTACAACGCCTCCTACATCTACGACCCGCTGGCCGACGCCTGGACCTCGACCAAGCCCGGGGGGACCCCGCTCCTGCAGCCGCGCTACGGCCACACCGCCACCCTTCTTCCCAACGGGACCGTCATGATCGCCGGCGGAAACACGCGCTTCGGCGTCGTGCCCAACGAGATCGAGGTGTTCCACGTCGACGCCAGTTCCTGGGCCGCGGGCGGGGTCAATTTCAACCTGGGCGCACGGACCTTCCAGACCATGACGCTGGCTCCGGACGGCCGCGTCTACGCCCTCGGCGGCAGCAACGGGCTGATCGGCGGAGCCGGCACGACGATCCTCCCGACCGCGGAGAAAGCGTACTTCACCACGAACCCCGACCAGTACACGAAGAACGCCCCGCCGAGCTTCCGCCAGGCGAGCATCACCTCGGCGACTCCGCCCATTTTCCAGGCGGGCGCGGCCAACACGTTCACGGTCTCCGGCGTGCAGTTCCGCGGCGCCACCGAGGCCAGCGGCGGCGGCTCGGCCTCGGCCAACTCGTCGTTCAGCTTCCCGCACCTGATCCTCCAGCAGATCGACGGCTCCGGCGGCGGCTCGTCGCAGTCGTCGGGCTTCGTCGTCGACCTGACGACGCAGGTGTACCTGAACTCCGACAACTATCAGAACCTGGACTCCTCGCTGACGGTCGCGCTCCCGCAGGTCGCCGCCCAGCTGCCGATCGGCTGGTACAACGCGCGCGTGGGCGCCAACGACCTCTATTCCAACGGCGTCTACGTCCAGGCGGGGCCGGTCAAGCCGGCCTTGGCGCCGGCCATCGCCTCGGGGACCCCGATGGGCATCTCCTCGTTCACGTGGACCTGGAGCCAGGTCGCGGGCGGGTCCGGCGTCGTCGACGGCTACAACGTCTACGAGGCGACGGGCGGCGTGTGGCTGGGAAGCGCGCCGGCCACCACGAGCCCCTACTTCATCCAGAACGGCCTGCCGCCGAACTCGACCTCCCAGATCGTCGTCGCCGCCTTCAACATCAGCGGCGACGGGCCGCTGACCCAGTCGGCGACCACGTACACGCTCTCGACCTCGCCGATCAACGTGATGATCGCGTCGGTCACGTTCAACTCCCTGTTCCTGCAGTGGGGCGCCAACGGCAACACGCCGGGGACCGTCTACGAGGTCAGCGAGTCCACCGACAGCCCGATCCCGTTCTCCGCGTCGGCCTCGACCCCGGTGCCGACGATCCTCGGCTTGACCACCACCTTCGTCACGATCACCGGGCTCGTGACCAATTCGACTTACTCGTTCCGCGTCCGCTCCTTCAACTCCGCCGGCATCCCGTCCGGCTTCAGCGCGATCGTGTCCACCCAGACGCGCAACTCCGTGGGCGGCGTCGGCTGCGGGCCGAACAATTCCGGCGACACGAGCACCTCGATCCAGTGGGCCTGGAGCGACGCGGGCGCCGTCATCCGGTACAACGTGTACAACTCCTCCAGCGGCGCCCTGATCGGGACCGCGGCCAACGGCAACCCCGTCTTCAGCGACGTCGGCCTGGGCACGAACACCCAGCGCTCCATCATGGTCACCGCGATCACCGGCGCCGGCGAGGGCCCGCTCTCCGCGGCGGCGACCTGCTACACGCAGGCGGCGACGCCGGGACAGGGCTCGCCGCTGATGACCAGCACCGAGACGACCAGCGTCTCGATGAACTGGACCAACAACGGCAACCCGAACGGCACCACTTACCAGGTCAAGTTCTTCTCCGTCGTGGGCTCCAGCCTCTCCGCGACGCTCCTCAACACCCAAGCCTTCACGGCCTACTTCCCGCGCCTGACGCCGGGCGCCTACTACTCGGCGCAGGTCGTCGGCCTCAACTCGGTGAACTTCCCTTCGGCGCCCCTGCAGCTGGGCACGACCTACACCTTGCCGGCCGCGCCTCAGCCCCTCAACATCCAGGGCACGACCCCTGTCTCGATCTTCGGCTCCTGGAGCACGAACTCCAACTCCACGATGACGGCGTACCAGCTCACCTACTCCCTCGACAACTTCGCCACCAACACCTCGACGGCGATTCCCTTCTCCAGGGGCTACAACGGCTCGACGTTCACGATCACGGGACTGCTCACGTCGACGCAGTACTGGGTCCGCGTGCAGGCCTCGAACCCCTTCGGCCAGCTCAGCCTGTTCTCGCCCACGGCCTCGACCATCACCTTCAACGGCGGCGCGCCGCCCGGCTCGCTGGCCGGCACGCTGACGGCTCTGGGAACCTCGCAGTTCTCGGGCAACCTCGGCGACGGCACCGCCTTCGTCATGCGCTCGCCCGGCGGCGCGTTCCCGACCGACACCACGATCACGGTCTCGACGTACGACGTCAGCGGCGCCGGCCACGGAGCCTTGTGCCCCAACGGCGTGATCAACGGCGTCGGCGGCGAGGCGGTCGCCTTCTCCATCGTGGACGATCCGGCCTATCAGCCCATCCGTCCGCTCGCCGTGCAGATCTCCTACACTCCCGCCGAGCTGCCCAGCCCTCTCAGCCAGGTCGCTCTCGCCCGCTTCGACCCCGGCAGCGGCACGTGCGTGCCGCTGGAGACCTCGTTCAACACCCAGAGCAACACCTTCGTCGCCAAGCTCAACCATTTCTCGCTGTACCAGCTCGTCAGCGTCCCGCTCGCGACGAGCGCCGACACCGCGCGCATCTACCCGAACCCCTTCCACGCCGCGACGGACGGCTACATCACCATCGACCAGATCCCGCCCGCGTCGCGCGTTCGCGTCTTCACGCTGCGCGGCGAGCGGATCCTTGACGCCACCGCCAACGGCGCCGGCATCGTGACGTGGACCGCGGACAACTCCGCCGGGCGGCCGGTCGCCAGCGGACTGTACCTGGTCGAGGTCGAGTCCGGGGGGACGAGCAAGCTCCTCAAGGCGGCGGTGATCCGGTGAGGACCCTGCGCCTCGCCGTCGCCTGCGCCCTCGTCCTCGCCGCGGCTCCCGTGTCGGCGTCGGACTTCAGCAACGGCGCGATCGGCACGACCGGCTCGGAGTTCCTGCTGATGGACACCAGCGCGCGGGGCATCGCCATGGGCGGCGCGATGACCGCGGTGACCAACGACTCCTCGTCGATCTATTGGAACCCGGCGGGCCTGGCCCAGGTGCCGCGCCTGTCGACCTCGTTCATGCACGCGCAGTACGTCGCCGACATCACCTACGAGGCCGCCTCGTACGCGCAGCGCGTCAACGACGCCGCGGTCATGGGCGCCGGCGTGCGCTACCTCAACGGCGGCAGCGTCCAGCGCACCGACGTCAACGCGATCCAGAACGGGACCTTCACCCCGTACTCCTACGTCGCCGAGATCGGCTGGGGGCAGTCGATCTACGACCTCTCCGACAGCGAGATGGACGTCGCGATGGGCGTGACGGCCCGCGCGATCCGCTCCTACCTCGGCACGACCCAGGCCGACGGCTACGGGGCGGATTTCGGCGTCCAGTCCCGCTTCTACGCCTCCGAGATGACCTACGACATCGGCCTGGCGATCCAAAACCTGGGCTCCGGCCAGAAATTCGACCAGGTCCGCAACACGCTTCCCACGCGCGTGCGCTTCGGCGGCGCGGTCAAGCCATTCAAGCCGCTGACCTTGAGCGTCGAGGCCATCGCCCCGATCGACGACTCCCCGAGCGGCGCCGTGGGCGTCGAGTACGCGGTCGAGGTCGAGCGCGGCGTGACGGCCGCGGCGCGCGCCGGCGTCAACACCCTGACCTACGAGTCGCTGGGCGCGGCCTCCATGCTGAGCTTCGGCTTCGGCCTCAAGCTGACCAACCTCAGCGTCGACTACGCCTTCGTCCCGATGGGCGTGCTCGGGACCGCCACGCACCGCGTCTCGATCAGCTTCAACCTGCCGGCGAAGGTCTCCCGCCGTTACCGCGAGCGCTAAGACCATGGACCCCCTCGAACCCAAGCCTCCGCGTCCCGTGCCCCCGGCTCCGCCGCGGCCGGAATGGATCAAGCCGGGGGCCGCGGCCGCTTCGGCGCCCGCGCCGGGCGTGACGCCCGTGATGGACTTTTTTCAACGCCGGCTCGAGTCCTTGGAGCGCGAGCTGGCCGTGGAGCGCGAGCGCGCGCAGGCGGCGCAGAGCCTGCTCGGGCATCAGGAGTCGCTCAAGAACGAGGTCGACGCGCACCTGAAGGCGCTGACCGACCAGCTCAAGCGCGAGAAGAGCGAGCGCGACAACGACGAGGCGCGCTCCCGCTCCCACGGCCGCGTCGAGGCCCTCGAGAAGCGGCTCGACGAGATGAACTCGACCTTCGCCAATCTCTTGAAGGACGCCGTGACCTCGCGCGAGGCCGGGCCGTCCTCCGGCGCGCTGGCCGCCGAGCTGGCCGCCTTCCGCGGCGCGCTCAAGGACGGCATGGACGGCGTCGCGCGCTGGAGGGGGGAGCTGCGCGAGCTGGCGAGCATCGTGCCCGCGGTGCAGGGGCTCGCCGAGCGACTGCCGCAGGACGAGAAGCTCTTCGAGGAGAGCGTGGGCCGCCGCCTGGACGAGTTCTCGGCGCGGCTGGCGCGGTCGCTCGAGGAGATGAAGCGCGCGCAGGAGACCCAGGGCGCCGGCCTCGACGCGCGCGTCGAGGCGCTGGCGCGCGAGCGCGAGGACCTGTCCCGCGCCTGGGAGACGCAAGGCCGGACGCTGCGCGAGGAACAGTTCAAGGACCGCGTCGCGCGCGAGGCCGAGCTCTCGCGCCAGATCTCCGAGCTGGCCTCCCGCTTCTCCGAGCTCTCCGCCGCGCAGGAGGGGTCCGTCCGCGGCGCCGACGCCGTGCGCCAAGGTCTCGACCGGGTGATCTCGATCCTGACGGCGACGCCGAAGGCCAAGGACGCGATCATCACCGAGCTCGAGGACGAGAAGAACCAGATGGCCGCGCTCGCGCGAGAGCGCCAGGAGTCCCTGCGCCGCTTCGCCGCCGAGCGCCGCGAGGTCGAGAAGTCGATGGGCGAGGGACTGCTCAAGCTCACCGGCCAGCTCGAGGACGAGCGCGCCAAGACCCGCGCCGCCGAGGCGGGCGCGGCCGCGCGTCTCGGCGAGATCGAGACGCTCAAGGCCCGCCTCGCGGACCTCGAGCGCTCCTGCGCCGACCGCGACGCGCGGATCGTCTCGCTCTCGGGCGAGCGCGACGAGCTGGCCCGCGCGCTGATGGCCGAGGCCGACAAGGTCCGCCGCGGCCTCGAGGAGCGCCGCGACGCCGACGCGGAGGCCGAGAAGCGGCTCAACGAGCTGAGGCATCTTCTGGGAGAAGAGGCCTCGCGCCGCGCCTCCGCCGAAGGCGGAGCCTTCGACGCCCGCTCCCAGATGGGCGCGCTCGCGGACCAGAGCGCGCGCGCCATGAAGGAGCGCGACGCCGTGATCGCGCGCTTCGCCGACTGGGACAAGGAGCGCCAGCGCCTGCTCGACGTGATCCGCAAGAAGGACGAGATGATCTCCCTGCTCTCGGCCACCTTCCAGGGCGCGCTCAAGAAGCCCGGCGACTGACGCGGCGCGCCGGCCTTTGCTAGGATGACCGCGTGAAAGCCGCGGTCCTGAAAGCCTTCGGCGGCCCGGAGAAACTCGAGTACGCGGACGTCCCGGACCCCGTCCCCGGCCCCGGCGAGGTCCTGCTGCGCGTTCGCGCCTGCGCGCTCAATCATCTCGATCTCTGGATCCGGGACGGTCTTCCCTCGGCGAAGGTCAAGACGCCTTTCATCCTGGGCTGCGACGCCGCCGGCGAGGTGGCCGCTCTCGGCCCCGGCGTCGCGGGCGTCTCCGTCGGCCAGCGCTTCGCCGTGAACCCGGGGCGCTCCTGCGGCCGCTGTCCCGCCTGTCTCGACGGCCGCGACTCCGACTGCCCCGACTACGGCATCATCGGCGCCTACGGCGGGCGCCCCGGCGGCTACGCCGAGCTGCTCGCGGTCCCGGCGGCCGAGCTCCTGCCGATGCCGCAGACGCAGGGCTTTCCGGAGGCGGCGGCGGCCCCGCTCACCTTCCTGACCGCCTGGCACATGCTCGTGACCCTCGCGGAGCTCCACGCCGGCCAGACCGTCCTCGTCGCCGGCGCCGGAGCGGGCGTCGCGACCGCCGCGATCCAGATCGCCAAGCTCCGCGGCGCCCGCGTGATCGCCTGCTCGACCTCGCGGGAGAAGCTCGAGCGCGCGAAGGGGCTCGGCGCGGACCTGACCGTCCTCCATCCGCCCGAGGACCTGGCGCGGACCGTGCGCAAGGTGACCGAGGGCGCGATGGCCGACGTCGTCTTCGAGCACATCGGAGGGAGCTTCATCGGAGAGGCGCTCAAGTGCCTGCGGCGCTCCGGGCGCCTCGTGACCTGCGGCGCGACGGCCGGACCCGTGGCTCCGATCGACCTCCGCTACGTCTTCGACCGCCAGCTGCGGATCCTGGGCGCGAAGATGGGCGGGCGGGCCGAGATGCACGCCGTCTGGGCCGAGCTCGCGGCGGGGCGGCTCAAGGCCGTCGTCGACCGGACCTTCCCGCTGTCCGAGGCGCGCGCGGCGCACGAATACCTCGCGGCGCGCGGCCAGTTCGGCAAGGTCGTGCTGCTGCCGTGAGCGCCTCGCGCGCCGCGGTCCCGCGCTGGCTTCTGGCGGCGGCGCTGTGCGTGCCCCTGCTCGGGCTCACCTCGCCGCTGCTCGAGGTGGACGACGCGCGCTACGCGCAGGTCCCGGCCGAGATGAAGGCCTCGGGCGACTGGATCCTGCCCACGCTCGACGGGACGCCGTACGTCGAGAAGCCGCCGCTCTGGTACTGGACGGCCGCGGCGTCGTACTCGGCCTTCGGCGTCTCCGAGGCGGCGGCGCGCTTCGCGATGCTGCTCCTGGCCGTGCTCGGGATCGCGGGGGTCGGGTGGCTGGGCTCGTGGCTGTACGCGCCGGACATCGGCCTCGCGGCCGCGGCCGCGACGGCGACGGCGTCGCTGTGGATCTTCCTCACGCACAACATGACCGTCGACATGCCGGTCAGCGTCTTCTTCCTGTGGACGACGGCGCTGATCCTGCGGACGATGGCCCGCCCCGAGGACGCGCGCTGGTCCGCGCCGGCCGCGTGGCTGGCCTGCGCGCTGACGTTCCTGAGCAAGGGCTTGATCGCGCTCCTCCTGCCCGCGTGCTGGGTCGTCGGCTTGTCCATCCTCTTCCCGAGGCTGCGCCGCGGGGCGCGCAAGCTCGTCCTGTCGCCCGTGGGGATCGTCCTCGCCTGCGCCGTCGCCGCGCCGTGGTTCATCGCCATGCAGAAGCGCCGCCCGGACTTCTATCACGTCTTCTTCTACGAGCAGCACTTCCAGCGCTACCTGACCGCGAAGTACAACCGCGGCGCGCCGTGGTGGTTCTATCTTGCCGTCCTGCCCGCAGGTCTCCTTCCCTGGACGGCGCCGTTCCTGGCCGCGATGTGGCGCGCCGTGAAGAAGCCGTTCGGCGACGCCGACTTCCGCGGACCGGCGTTGTCCGCCTGGGTGCTCGGCGTGGCGACGTTTTTCTCGACCTCGCACTCCAAGCTCGCGACGTACGTCCTGCCCGTGTTCCCGCACGCCTGCCTGCTCGCGATCGCGGCGATCGCCGACGGCCTGCCCGCCTGGGCGACGCGGCTTCAGCGCGCGCTCGCGGGGATCCTGGCGGCGACCGCGGCCGCGGCGGCCGTCGCACTCGGCGCCGGCCTCCTGCCGTCGAAGCTCTGGCCGCCGCCGGGCCTGCCGGCGGCATCGGTCCAGCCGCTCGGCGTCCTCGCGGTGCTGCTCGTCGCCGTTTTCGCGGCGGCTCTCTGGATCGCCCCATCGACGAAGCGTCCCGCGGCCGTGCTGGCGGGGGGAGGCGCCCTCGCGGGCGTCCTGCTGTTCGTCGGGCTTCGCTTCGCCGCGCCGCTCGTGAGCGCCAAGGACGTCGGCCTCGTCGTGCGCGACGAGGCTCATGCCGAGGATCAGGTCTGGACGTACGGGACCTACCTGCACGGCCTGCCGTTCTACGCGAACCGCCTCGTCGACAAGATCGTGCTGTTCACCGGCGAGTTCCACTACGCCAAGCGCGACCCGGCCTACGACGCGCGCTTCGGCGACGACGGCGACATCGAGAGACTGCCGCGCGCGGGAGGACGGACCTTCGTCGTGCTCCATACCGGCGAGCGCCCGCATTTCGTCGACGTCATCGGCGGCGGCGCCAAGTCCATCGAGTCGTGGCGCCAGTTCGGACCGTGGTCGCTGGCCGTCGTCAAGCCGCGCTGAACTCCGAAGTTCTCTAGCCGAATAACCCCGGCGAGTTATCCACCGACTTGGCCCGGGCCAAGCTTGTGGATAACTTCCCTTCTCCCAAGATTCGACGGCGCTCGGCGTCGTTGTGCGATCGACAAAGCAGCCGGAGATTGTCAACCGTGTCCGGACCTCCCAACGCGCGCGGAATGCGGTGATCGAGCTCCAACAACTTCCGCGTTTCGCAACGAATCCCTCTGGGGCCGACATACACGCAACGGCCGCCGTCTCTCGCCCACACTGCTCGGCGGACTTCCGCCGGAAGCGAGGAAGCGCCCTTGGCAGGACCAAGTTTTCCAAGGGCCAGAGACGTTTGGGGATCATGTCGCTCGAGATACTCCCGGACGACCTCCAAAAGAACATGATCCAACTCTCCGAAGGGGAACTTGTGGGACAGAAGATCTCGCGCGCGATCGATCGCTTCACGCAATGCCCGCGACCCCTGGAATTTGAATTCGACCCGCATCGTTGCGGCGGATTCGGCCGTAGAATCCGTCTCCGGGATCTGGACCGATATCACGCGGATTCGATCGCGCTGCGGACTTTCCGGAATCAGGGGGGCCAACATCTCCTCAAGTTCTCGTTTGCTTTTTCCCTCTGCGCGAGCAATGATCTCAGGAGCGCCGGTGCGGTCGACGTGCGGAGCGATTTTCGAGACGGCGCTCAATGAGAGAAGCCCGTCCTGCATAGCGGACAACAACTCCGGCCGACTCGTCGCCGCCCTTGCCGCATGGATCCGACGGTAAGATTCATCCTCGCTCAGCTTCAGCCGCCGTACGCAATAATCGAAAGTCGACGAGTAGCCTCGTTTGACAGGAACGTTTCGGCGATCGGCCTCGCCCAGCCACGCGAGGAAATCGGAGAGGCGCTCACGCTCGGCCTCGACGAAACGTTCGAGGCGCGCCAGAAGTTCGTCGTCGGTCAGGCTTTGGGCGATATCCACCCTCTGTATACGTTTGAGGGGGCCGATTTGTTCCCGAAGAGGCCGCCGACTACGGCCCTTCGCGGCGGACCAAAGTATTGCGGCGGTCCTTCGCCGCCGCGACGACGCGCCAGCGCTTGTTGCCGGCGACGAGCTGGAAGGGCGTCGGGCGGAACACGTCGAGCATCGCGGAGCGGAACAGCTCGACGTCGCCGCTGGCCGCGGCCAGGTCCGAGACCGTCGCGGCGTACGTGCCGTTCTGCTCGTGGTACTTCTCCTCGATCTGCCCGATCACGGTGAGGCCGTTCTCGGCGCGGACGATCGCCGCGAGGTCCTCCTTCGTCGGCCTCAGCACGTTGGTCCAATACTGGAGGACGAAGAGGCCGACCGCGCACAGCGCGGCGGTCAGGAAAGCCAGCGCGCCGTCGGAGCGGCGCGGCCCGGCCTCGACGACGAAAGTGCCCGACAGCAGGTCGTGGAGAGTCCGCGTCCGCGGCGTGAACAGCGCGAGGACGAAGCCGAAGTTGGCCAGCGGCGTGCTCAGCACCCAGCCCAGCGCGCGCGCGAGCGAGCGGCCCAAGCCCGGGAACGAGCCGTCGGCGGTCACGACCGCGAGGCCGAGGAGCTTCTTGCCCGGCGTCCCTCCCGCGAGGTTGCCGGCGAGCTGCCACAGGACGGCCAGGCCGAACCAAGCCGCGCCCGCCCCGATCATGAGCCTGTCCGTGATCGGGCGGGACAGCGGCCCGCCCCAGACGAAGACCGTCCCGGCGGCGCCGGCCGCGAAGGGGATCGTGTCTATGAGGTAAGCGACGAGGCGGTCGCTGAAGCGTCCGGGCCGCAGCTCCAGCGTTTCGTCCATGGCCCCCAGTATAGGAGGAAGACCTTGAAAGATCAAGCTTTTGGGGCAATCCTACGTAGGCCCTTCGGGCCTGCGGCCGAACTCCCTTCGGCCCAGGTGGGGTTTTTCGAAGATCGCTATACTCGTCAGATGAAGATCAAGGACAAGGCCCTGCGCGCGACCTCGCTCATCCTCAGCTTCGCCCTCGTCCAGCTCTCCTTTGGACCCGAGGCGATCGCGCAGGTCGTCCAGGTCACCGCCGTCCCCGCCCCGGTCGGCGGCGTTTCCGGCGCCGCCGGCTCCGCGAGCAACGCGGCCGCCCCGGCCAACGCGATGGCCCTGCAGATGCCGGCCGGCTCCCTCACCGGCTCTCCGATCGCCGCGATCCCGTCCGCGTTCATGGCCGCGCCGCAGGCGGCCATGTCGCTCCCGATCTCCGCGATCTCCAACGCCTCGATCCACGCGGCCGCCGCGGCTCCCGCTCTCTCGCCCGCCGCGCATGCCGCCGCGTCGGCGGCCCCGACCTCCGCCCGCTCCGCGGCGCCGGCCCTGGCCGCGACGCCCGCCGCGTCGACGCCGGCGAAGGGCGACGAGTCCGCGAACGCTTCGGCGCAGGCCCCGGCCGCGGCCCCCGCCGTCTCCGGAGCCTCCGAGAAGCTCGAGTCCGGCCCACGCACGGCCGGCATCGGCGCGCGCATGTCGCGCCGCGTCGCCGAGCTCAAGAATTTCCTCTCCGGCCGCCGCGACGCGGGAGCGATGCCCGCCGCGTCCAGCGAGTCCGCGTCCGTTTCCGCCGCCGTCAACGCGGGCGCCCTGCGCTCCAGCGGCCTCGCCGCCGCCTCGAAGTCCTCCGGCGACAAGGTCTCGCAGTCCGGCGGGGACAACGCGCCGCCCGCGCCGGCGGCTCCGGCTTCGCCGGAGCCGTCCAAAAAGTCGAAGGCCGCGTGGTTCGGCCTCGGGGCCGCCGGCATCTCGATCATCGCGTACGCGCTCACCATGCAGGTCGGCCTCGAGGCCCAGGGCGTCGCGATGCCGCAGCTCACCCAGAACGCGTTCAAGGACTTCACGCTCCTCCCGCTCGTCACCGTCTTCGCCTCCATCGGCAGCATGATCGGCCAGCCGATGTCCAAGTTCTTCACGGAGAAGTTCGGCCTCGCCAAGACCTTCTACGCCGCCCACGCCCTGCGCGCGCTCTCGCTGGGCGCCATGGTCGTCCTGTTCGGCACGGGCATGATGTCGATGCCGCTGATGATGGCGTTCTACTTCATGAACGGCATCGTGACCGGCGTCGCGGCCACCGCCGAGGGCACGCTGAAGAAGCTGATCCTGACGGAGAAGGGCGTCACGATGCAGAGCTTCCGCACGTGGTGGCAGCTGCTCGCGGAATCCCTGGCCGTCCCCGCGCCGATCATCTTCGGCGGGCTGGTCGCCACGCTCGGCGTCATGGGCGCCCCGCTGGTCACCGCGGTGTACCCGGTCACCATCTTGTTGGGCCTGATCCTGGCCTACATCCTGCACGTCTATCCGCTCAAGGACGTGAAGAAGGCGTCCGCGCAGGCCGCGGCCCAGGCGAAGGAAGCGGCACCGGCGCCCGAGACGGCGCCGGCGGCCGATCCGGCCGCCGCCGCTGCCGCAGCCGCGGCCGCCCCGGCGTCCGCTCCGGCCGCGAAGACCGGAGTCTGGACCGCCATCAAGTCCGCCGCCAAGAAGATCTTCAGCAACATGGAAGAGGGCAAGAACTTCGTCATGAGCATCCCGTACCTGAAGTACTCGCTCATGGGCGCCGTCGCCTTCGACCTGTTCAACATCCTGATCTACCGCCTCATCGCGCCCGGCTACGGCAAGATGACGGGCGGCGAGGCGGGGCTTTCCGCGGTGCAAGGCAACATCGTCGGCATGTTCAGCCTCGGCGGCCTGCTCTTGTCGGTCGTGTTCATCACGATGGAATCGATGGCCAAGAAGAAGGCCGCGAAGAGCCCGCTGACCCCCGAGGCCGCCGCGGCCGCCGAGCGCTCCTCGATGCTGCGCTGGTTCATGGTCGGCATCCCCGCGCTCGCGCTGCTCGGCACCATGGCGCTGCACATCGCGCTGCCTTTCGCGCCGCTGGTGCTCCTGGGCACGAACTGGATGCCGAGCTCCGTGCTCGCCGCGGCGCTGGTCCCCTTCGGGTTCTTCCAGGTGGCCGCCTCGATCAAGATGAACTCCTACTTCCAGGAGAAGCTGCCGCAGGACGCGGGCAAGGTGCAGAAGGCGCTCGCCTTCTCGGGCTCGGTCATGACGGCGCTGTCCATCCTGACGATCCTCGCGATGCGCCCGCTGTTCACCGCGGTCAGCGTCTTCAATCCGTTCCCGTGGCTGGCCATGGCCCTGCTGCCGATCGGCGTGGGCCTGTTCTTCCTGCGCCGCAAGCTGGCCTCCGCGACGACGCCGGAGGCGATGGCGGCCGCCGACGCGGAGCTGGCGGCGCACGAGGCGGACCCGAACGCCGCTCCCAAGGCGACCGGCGGCTACGTCGGCCTGATCCTGGGCATCGTCGCGGCGGCGGTCGTCATCACGGCCCTGCCCATGATCCCGGGCGTCGGAGCCGCGCTGGCCGCGCTGAGCGTGCTGATGCGCTTCGGCGTGAACCTCGGCCTGACGCTGCTGATCCCGGTCGCCGGCTACCTGATCGGCCGCGCGCGCGGCCACAAAGCCCCGGCCAAGAACGGCTCCAAGTAGGTCCTAGGGCCCAGGTCGCCCTGGGTCCTAGGGCACTTTTTTCCCTAGGCCTCCCGGCTATAGTAGTTGGGTCGTTCGTTCCGCACCCAACCCCTAAAATCCCGTGGAGGCACCGATGTCGATGTTCCGCCGAATTCCGGCCTCGCTCCTGATCATCACGATCACCGTCCCGGCCTGGTCGCAGTTTCACCCGGACGAACTGAAGGCCGCGCAGAAGGACCCCAAGATGTACACGCTGGACGAGTCGTCGATCCGCATCTCCAAGGTCGGGCCGACCGTCTCGCCGTCGGACATCCCGTCGCCCGGAGGCGGCGGGGGGGTCGGCGACGCGCTCCCGGTCCTCGACCAGATGATCAACATCGGCCAGAAGGTCTGGAAGATCATCGCCGACAACAAGCCGGTCGTCGACGTGAAGACCCAGTACGCGACGGCCCTGCCGAAGGGCTCGACCGGCTGGCAGGACATCGGCGGGTGGCATCCTCCGGTGGGCACCATCTACGAGCTGAGCGCCAAGAACGCCTACGGCATGCAGATGATCCACCTGCGCTACCAGGTCCTGCGCACGTACGGAGGCTCGTACCAGGGGAAGGGGCGGTATCTCACCGCGGTCACCGTCGAGCCTCTGCTCGTCGAGGTCGGGTGGGGCTACCACTTCTCGATGGACGCCGCGGTGCCCGACACGAGCATCGTCAACGTCGGCACCTCGGCGGACCCCGTCGCGGGCATGATGGCCACGCTGAATTGGCGCATCTCGACCGTGATCAAGGACTCGTCGGGCCAGGGTCTTTACTTCCTGCAGGGCGACGGCGCCTACAAGGAAGTCGGCGGGCCGTTCGGCAGCGAGTCCCTGAACAAGGCCAAGTCGGCGGTCGCCGCGGCCGCGGAGAAGGCGCCGGCCTTCAATTAGTCCCGCCGCGACCGGAAAGGGCCGCCCCGGCGCTCGCGCCGGGGCGGCTTCTTTCCGTCTAGCGGAACTCGACGATCCGCCACTCCAGCCGCGAGGGCTTCTCGATCGCGTCGACCGGCGAGCCGTCCTTGAATATCTCGAGACGCCCCGCGACGAGAGCCAGCTCGTCGCCCGCCGCCAGCGCCCGGGCGATGCGCGCGAACAGCGCCGAGTCCCCGGGCCGCGCGAAGCGCGTCGAGTCGATCAAACCGGAAAGCCCGACGTCGAAATAGCGCTCGCGGTAGCGCACTCGGCCGCCGTCGCGCCGGCCGCGCAGCGAGACGCCGATGCCGCCGATGTCCGTCGAGAACGCCGGAGCGCGGCCCAGCGCCCGGATGATCTCGCCCAGCCGGGCGTCGACGCGGTCGATCGCGATAAGGAGCTCGCGCGCCGCCGCCAAGGTCGCGGCGCAGTCCGGGGCGCACGGCAGGTGCTTGACCAGATGGAAGGGAGTCGTCCTCAGGAACAGATTCGTCTCGAACGGCGCGGGGGACTCCGTCCAGAACCCGGCAAGACGGTCGAACGGACGGTCGGGCCGCGGCGCGCGCGAGCAGCAGCCCGGATATCCGAACAGCGCCCCGAAAGCCTCGCCGGACTCCGGAATCTCCACAGGCTCCCGCGAGATGACGATCCGGCCCCCGTGCTCCGACTCGTAGGAGCTCCAGCGCAGCCCGGCGCGCGCGCAGAAGTCGGCGATCGACGCGCGCGCGGCTTCCGCGTCCGGTCCGACGGACAGCTGCAGCGCGGGCCGCAGGCCGCAATGGATGGCGATGAGCTCGGGGACGTAGGGGAAGAGCAGCTTGTACTTGCGCGCGTATTCCTGATGGAACGCGTCGAATGAAGGGTCCGAAGGCGGCCGCATGGCGACATCTTACCCAAATCGGCGCGCGGGCCGGTACGGAAACCGCCCGCCGAGGGTGGACAGGACCGCGGGGAAGCGCTACCATAGGACGGATGAAGGTCGAAAAGATCAAGCAATTCAGCGTGTTCATGCCCAACAAGCCCGGCGCGCTCAGCCGCCTCGTGTCCTTGTTCGCGGAGAAGCGCGTCAACATCCTCGGCATCGCCTCCGAGGTCAGCGCCGAGTCGGGCCTGGTGCGCATCGCCCTGGCCAACGACTCCGACGCGTCCTCGATCCTGTCGCGGGCCGGCTTCTCCAGCGTCGAGACCCACATCCTCTCGATCGAGCTCGACGACCAGCCGGGCCAGCTGCTGCGCGTCTCCGACGCGCTCGCCGAGGGCAAGATCAACATCACCACCGTGTACGGGACGTCGAGCCCCGGCGCGTCGACCTCGCGCATCCTGATCGCGGTGCAGAACACGGACAAGGCGCTCGAGCTGCTCGAGGCCATGGCGCTGGCCTCGGGAAAGAAGACGGGGAGCTGACCCGCATGTGCCGCCTTTTCGCGCAGGTCTCGACGAAGCCCGAGAGCGCGCGGGACCTGCTCGTCGACGCGGAGTTCTCCCTGCTGCGCCAGGCCGACGGCGATCCCAAGAACCCGCAGAAGGACGGCTGGGGGGTGGCGTGGTTCGGCGCCGACGGCCGCCCGCGCGTGACCAAGAGCGGCCGCTCCGCCGCGGTCGAGCGCGAGGCGTTCGCGCGCGCCGCGGACGAGGCCAAGTCCCCGGTCGTCCTCGGGCACTTGCGCGCCGCGTCGAACCCCAACGTCAACGAGGCCTACGCGCATCCCTTCGAGGACGAGGGCTGGGTGTTCATGCACAACGGGACCCTGACGATCTCGAAGGAGGTCGCCGCCGAGCTCGGCCCGCGCCGCGCGCGGCTCAAGACCGACTCCGATTCCGAGATCTATTTCCAGCAGTTCTTAAAGCATCTCGCCGCCGAAGGCGGCGAGCCCTCGCGCGCGTTCGAGGCCTGCGTCGCCGAGGACTGGCGGCTCTGGCGGGACTGCCGCGGACGCTATCCCGAGGCGGCCACCCCGTACACGGCGCTCAACGCCATCGCCTCCGACGGCCGCGGCATCCACGCGCTGTGCCACGCCTCCCGCCGCGGCATGGCCGAATGCGCCATCTTCACCCCGGGCCAGCCGTGGGGCGTGATGAGCTTCGCCGCGCGCGGCGGGCGCTTCGTGCTGTCCAGCGAGGGGGAGGACGGCGGCGAGTGGACCCGCCTGTCCCCGCCCGAGACGATCTCAGCCGTACCGACGGGCTCCCGCGTCGAGGTGCGCCGCCGCGCCTTGACGCTGACGAGCCCGCTCGGACCCGTCCCGGAGGTCTCGCGCTCATGAAATTCCTCGCGGTCATCGCTCTCGCCGCCGCCCTCGGCGTCATGCTCTACCAGCGCGGGCTCTTCTCGCCGCCGCCGCCTCCGCCGCCGCCTCCGCCGCCGCCGCCGGCGATCCTGGCCCAGCCCGCTCCGGTCATCAGCGACGAGGAGCTGCAGAAGGTGCTGAAGTCGGCCCAGGACCCCGAGCCCTCCGTGCGCTGGGAGGCCGTGGTCTTCCTCGACAAGGTCAAGTCGCCGCGCGCCATGCCGCTCATGCAGGACATGCTCCAGCACGACATGGAGCCGACCGTCAAGGTCAAGATCATCAACCTCCTCAGCGACCGCCGCGGTCCCGAGGTGATGGCCGCCCTCGTCGGCGCGATGAAGGACCAGGAGACCGACGTCCGCATGGCCGCCCTGCAGGCCTTGGAGAAGATCGGGGACTTCTCGGTCGCCTCCGCCATCGCCGACGGGCCGATCCGCGACCAGGAGGAGTCCGTCCGCCTGCAGGCCATGAAGACGCTGAACAGCCTGCAGGACAAGAAGCAGCGGGAGATCGACGAGGCCCAGAAGCGCTGGGAGGCCGACAAGGCCGCCGCCGCCGCCGCGGCCGCCGCCGCGAAAAAATAACCTATGTCCAAGCTGTTCGCCTTGCTCGTCTTTCTCGCCGCCGGGGGCTTCCTGGCGTACCAGTACCGGAAGCCGGCCCTTCCGCCGCCCCTGCCGGCCGAGCCGCCCGCGTCGGCTCAGCCCCACGACCCCGGCCCCGCTTTCTCCGAGGCCGAGGTCGACAAGGTGCGCCAGTCGCTGCAGGACGGGGACCCGACCGTGCGCTGGGCCGCGGTCCAGCTGCTCTACAACATCCACGACCCCCAGCTCGGTCCTCTCCTCGAGAAGATGATCGCCGACGACCCGGACCCCGACCTGCGCATCAAGCTCGTCGGCCTGATGAAGGGGCGCGAGGACCTCGTGCGCCTGGGCGGCCTGGTCAAGGGCCTGCGCGACGTCGACAAGAACGTGCGCATCGCCTCCCTGCAGGCGCTCGGGGACATCGGCGACCCGTCCGTCGTCACCTGGGTGACGGCCCTGCTCAAGGACCCCGAGCCCGACGTCAAGATCGCCGCGCTGCAGACGCTGGGCCGCTTCCAGGACAAGCGGCGGCAGGAATTCGAGGCCCTGTCGGAGAAGCTCAAGAAGGACTACGAGGAGGCCCTGAGGCACGCCGCGGCGCGCCGCTGGGGGTTCGAACTTTTTTCGCGCCGCAACGTAAAAAAAGAGGACGCATCAGCGTCATCCGTTGCTGACAAAAGAGACGGCCCGGACGCCCGGTGAAATGATAACCTCGCCCGAAGGCCGCATAGGAGGCTTCACCGAGTCATGGAAACGAGCGGAATCAAGGAGCTCAACCGCAAGGTCGGAGAGGAGAGTCTCTTCGTCGCCGAGCTGAAGCGCGAGATCGGAAAAGTCATCGTCGGGCAGGACGAGACCCTCGACCGCATCCTCGTCGCCCTCATCGCCGGCGGCCACGTCCTGCTCGAGGGCGTGCCCGGCTTGGCGAAGACGATGATCATCAAGACGCTGGCGTCGTGCGTCTCCGCCAGCTTCTCCCGCATCCAGTTCACCCCGGACCTGCTGCCCGCCGACCTGACCGGAACGCTGATCCTGGACCCCAAGAGCGGGGACTTCAAGCCGCGCCTCGGCCCGCTGTTCGCCAATCTCCTGCTCGCCGACGAGATCAACCGCGCCCCGGCCAAGGTGCAGAGCGCGCTGCTCGAGGCCATGCAGGAGCACCAGGTCACGATCGGCCCCGCCACGCACCGGCTCCCCGACCCCTTCCTCGTGCTCGCCACGCTGAACCCGATCGAGCAGGAGGGCACGTACCCGCTGCCCGAGGCCCAGGTCGACCGCTTCATGCTCAAGATCCGCCTCGGCTACCCGTCGAAGGCGGAGGAGAAGTCCATCCTCGAGCGCATGTCGGGCGAGGCGCCGCCCGAGCCCGCGAAGGTGACGACGCCCGCCCAGCTCCTGCGCGCCCGACACGTCGCCTCGGGGCTCTACCTCGACGAGAAGATCAAGGACTACATCGTCGAGCTCGTCTACGCGACGCGCGAGCCCGAGAAGCACAAGCTCGGCGCGCACAAGCACCTGATCGCCTACGGCGCCAGCCCGCGCGCGACCATCGCGCTGGCCCAGGCCGCGAAGGCCTACGCCTTCATGAACGCCCGCGGCTACGTCACGCCCGAGGACGTCAAGGCGATCGGCCCCGACGTCCTGCGCCACCGCGTCCTCGTCAGCTACGAGGCCGAGGCCGAGAACGTGGACAGCGACCAGGTCGTCCGCGCCCTCTTCGAGGCCGTCGAGGTCCCCTAGGAGAAGGGGTCAGGCTTTGACTTTTGACTTATTCGCGAATAAGTCAAAAGTCAAAGCCTGACCCCCAACTAAGATGCTGCCTCAAGAGATACTCGCGCAGGTCCGGCGCCTGGAGATCGTCACCGGGAAGCTCGTCGCGGAGAGCTTCTCGGGGGACTATCTCAGCGTGTTCAAGGGCCGCGGCATGGAGTTCGCCGACGTGCGCGAGTACACGCCGGGCGACGACCCGCGCGACATCGACCGCAACGTCTCGGCGCGCCACGGCAAGCCGTTCGTGCGCCGCTACGTCGAGGAGCGCGAGCTGACCGTCTTGGTCGCTGTGGATCTCTCCGGCTCACAAGCATTCGGCACGGCAGAACGTCTCAAACGCGACGCCGCGGTGGAGGTCGGCGCCATCCTCGCCTTCGCCGCGCTGCAGAACAACGACAAGGTCGGCCTGGCGCTGTTCGCCGAGGACATCGAGCGCTTCGTCCCGCCGCGCAAGGGAAGGCGGCACGCGCTCGCGATCGTGCGCGAGATCCTCGCCTACGAGCCCAAGCGCCGCGGGACCGGGCTGAAGGCCGTGCTCGAGCGGCTCGCGCGCATGCTCAAGCGCCGCTGCATCCTCGTGCTCGTCTCGGACTTCCGCGACCGCGGCTACGAGCGGGCGCTGAAGCTCTGCGCCCTCAAGCACGACGTCGTGCCCGTCATCGTCGAGGACCCGCGCGAGGCCCGCCTGCCCGAGGCGCCGGCCGTCGTCGAGGTCTTCGACCCCGAGACGGGCGCGCGGACCGCGCTCGACCTGCGCGGCGGCGCCGCCGCGGCGCGCGAGGAGATCGAGCGCCGCGCGGAGCTGGCCCGGACGTTCCGCTCCTGCGGCCTCGAGGCCGTCGACGTGTCGACCGACCGCGCCACGATCGAGCCGCTCGTGGCCTTCTTCCGCCGCCGCGCGGGCCGGAGGCGGCGTTGATCGTCATCCTCGCCTTGCTGCTGGCCGGAAACGGGGCCGCGGCGAACGCGGCCGCTCCGGCCGCTGCCGCAAACGTCTCTTGGTCCGTCTCGGCGGACACGTCCGCCCTCACCGGCTCCGAGACGCGCATCGTCTATCGTCCCTCCGTCGAACCCATCGGGGCGCGTCTCGAGCCCGACGTCCTCGCCTCGGGAACCACGTCCTTCGCCGTGGTCAAGGCCGAGGCTCAGAAGGACGGCTCGTGGGCCTGGACCGTGCTCCCGCTCGACGAGGGGAAGCTCTCGTTCGTTTCCCGCTGGAAGCTCGACGGCCAGGCCGCCGCCGCGCCGCCCGTGGAGCTCGCCGCGCGAGCCCCGGCGGTCCCCAAGGACGCGGACATCGACGACATCAAGGGTCCGCTCGCCGCGAGCCGCGCGTGGTGGCCGTGGCTGCTCGCCGCGGCGCTCGGCGCGCTCGCGTGGGAGGCCTGGCGCCGCTGGCGCGCGAGGCCCGCGCCCGAGGGCCCCGCCGCGCCGACCGAGCCGCCCTTGCCTCCGGAGCAAGCGGCGCAACGAGCGCTCGAGGCCCTCGCGGCCGAAGGCCTCTGGGAACGCGGCGAGCACGCCGCCTACTACCTCCGGCTCACTGAGATCCTCCGGATCTATCTAGAAGCGCGCTTCGGCGCGCCTGCCACCGCCATGACGAGCGTCGAGGTCGCGCGCTTAGTGAAGTCCCGGCTGCCGGACCTCAAGGCGTCGGCCGTCGTCCGCGAACTGCTCAACCGCGCCGACTTGGTCAAGTTCGCGCGCATCAAGCCGGACGCGGAGGACGGGCCGCGCGACGCGGCCTCGGTCCTCGACCTCGTCCGCGCCACCGCGCCGCGGGCCCCCGCTCCGGCGAAGGAGGCCGTCTCTTGAGGTTCGCGCACCCGTGGGCCCTGCTGCTCGCGCCGCTGGCGTGGGCCGTCGCGGCCGCCGCGTGGCGCTTCGGCCGCTCCGCGGCGCTCGGCTACCCCGCGGCGGAGCGGACGCGCTCCCTGCCGCCGCCGCCGCGCGCGCGCCTGGCGCGCGCCGTCCCGCTCGCGCTGCCGGCCGCGGCGCTGACCTTGGCCGCCGCGGCGCTCGCGCGCCCGCAGTCGGTCAAGGCGCTGCCGTCCGACGACGCGCACGGCGTGGACATCGTCCTGGCGGTGGACTCTTCGCTGTCGATGAGCGCCAACGACCTCGCGCCCTCGCGCCTCGGCGCCGCGAAGGCGATCGCCAAGGACTTCATCAAGGGCCGCGTCAGCGACCGCATCGGCCTCGTGACTTTCGGCGGCGCGCCGCTCTTGATGTGCCCGCCGACGACGGACTACGACGCGCTGCGCGAGCGCCTCGACGACCTGGCGCCGGGCCTCACGAAGTCGGACGGCACCGCGATCGGCGACGGCCTCATCGCCGCGGCGCGCCGCCTCAAGGACGCGACGGCCAAGAGCAAGGTCATCGTCCTGCTCACCGACGGCCGCAGCAACACCGGCGCCGTCGACCCGATCACCGCGGCGAAAGCCGTCGCGGCCTTCGGCATCAAGGTGTACGCGATCGGCACGGCGGGACGCGGCCCCGCGACGATGACCGTCGACGACCCCCGGCAGGGGCGCGTGACCGTGCAGATCGACGACGACCTGGACGACGAGCTGCTGGCGCGGATCGCGAGCATGACGGGCGGCAAGTCCTACCGGGCGCAGACGAGCGGCGAGCTCGCCAAGGTCTTCGCCGAGATCGACCGCCTGGAGAAGAGCGACATCAAGCGCCCGCCCGTCGTCGCGGTCGCGGACCTGCATCCGCCGCTGCTCGTCCTCGCGCTGGCCCTCCTGCTCGCCGAGTCGGCGCTGTCGGCGACCGCGCTGCTGAGGTGGCCCTGATGTTCCGCTCGCCCTGGTGGCTCGCCGCCGCGGTCCCGATCCTCGCGGCCGCTTGGGGCCTGCTCGCCTGGGGCGCGGCGCGGCGCCGCCGCGTCGGCGCGGCGCTGGGCCGCGAGACGTCCTTGTCGCGCTCGACCGAGGACGCGGGAGCCCGCCGCTCCTGGGCCTGCGCGCTGCGCCTGGGCGCCGTCGCCGCGATCCTGCTCGCGCTCGCCGGGCCGCAGTGGGGGATCGACCTCGTCGAGACTCGCGGCGCGGCCCGGCAGGTCGTCGTGGCCGTGGACGTCTCGCTGTCGATGCAGACTCCCGACGTATCGCCGAGCCGGCTCGAGCGGGCGAAAGCCTCGCTGTCCCTGCTCCTCGATCAGCTCAAGGGGGACCGCGTCGGCGTCGTCGCCTTCGCCGGCGACGCGCAGGTGATCTGCCCTCTGACCTCGGACGTCGACGCGGCCAAGGAGCTCCTCGGCGCGCTGGAGGTCGGCGCCGTCCCGACGCCGGGGACGTCGATCGGCGGCGCGCTGCGCCTGGCGACCGCCATGATCGGCCGCTACCCCGGCTCCAAGTCGGTCGTCCTGCTGACCGACGGCGAGGATCACAAGTCCGACCCGCTGGGCGCCGCGCAGGAGGCCGCCGCCTCCGGCGTGCGCGTGTTCACCGTCGGCATCGGCTCCCCGGAGGGCGAGCCCATCCCGCTCGAGGGCGGCGGCTACAAGAAGGACCTCCACGGGACCACCGTGGTCAGCCGCCTCGGCGAGGGGACCCTGGAGACGATCGCGAAGACGGCCGGCGGCGCTTATTTCCGCTCGAGCCCGGGCGAGGACGAGATCACCGACATCGCGGCCCGGATCAAGGAGGGGGAAGGCGCGAAGGGCCTCACCGGCACGGCCGCGCGCTGGCGCGACCGCTACGCTTGGCCGCTCGGCGCCGCCTTCCTGCTCCTGCTGATCGAGCTGGGCCTCGGGTTCGCGCCGGTCCGCCGCGCGCCCAAGCCCGCCTCCCCCGCATCGTCGAAACCGGCCGCGGCCGCGGTTTCCGTCTCGGCCGCCGCGCTCTTGCTGTTCTGCGGCAGCGCGCTTTTGCTGTTCTGCGGCGCCGCGGGCGCCGCGACGTTCGAGGGGCGCCTGCGCGACGCGAACAAGACGTACGCGGACAAGGACTACGAGTCCGCCCTCGAGCAGTACGGCGACGCGTCCGGGCAGCGCCCCAACGATCCGCGCCCCGTGTTCAACGCGGGCGACGCGCTGTACCGGCTCGACCGGGCGACGGACGCCGCCGGCGCCTTCGGCTCGATCGCCGTGAGACGCGAGGCTCCCGCCGCGCTGCGCGCCGCCGCGCTGTACAACCTCGGCAACTCGCGGTATCAGCTCGGCGACTACGCGGGAGCCGCGGAGGCCTACCGCGGGGCGCTGTCGCTGTCTCCCGGGGACGCGGACGCGCGGCGCAACCTCGTCATCGCGCTCAACCGCAAGAAGAACCCGCCTCCGCCCAAGAAGAAGAACGGCCCCAATCAGCAGGACAAGAACAACCCTCCTCCTCCCGATCAGCAGAAGGACAAGAACCAGGGCGGCGGGGGAGGCGGCGCCGGCCCGACGAAGACCCGGCCGCAGGACACGCTGACGAAGGACGACGCGGAGCGCGTGATGCGCGCGGTGGCCGAGCGCGAGAAGGCGGAGCGCAAGCAGGCGCCGCCCGAGGCGGCCTACGGCCGCAAGCCGCCGCCGCCGAAGCCGCCGACCGAGGAGGATTGGTGAGAGCTCTTTTCCCGCCGGCCGTCCTGTGCGCCGCCGCGTTGGCCGCGGCGGCCGCCCCGGCCGCGGCCGCCGTCCAGATCTCCGCCGAGCTCAGCCGGCCGCAGGTCGTCATGGGCGACCAGCTCTCGCTCGCGGTCACCGTGGAGGGCGACCAAGCGTCCCTGCCGTCGCCGAAGCTGCCCCCGCTCGACGCCTTCAGCGTCTACGACTCCGGCCGCAGCCAGAGCCTGAACTTCGTCAACGGGAAGGTCTCGTCCAGCGTCGTCTACACCTACGTCCTCTCTCCGCGCCAGCCCGGCAAGTTCAAGATCCCGCCGATCACGGCCGACGGCGCGGCCGCTCCGACGGCGCCGCTCGACGTCGAGGTCCTGACGCCCGGCTCGCGCGCCTCCGCCGCGCCCGGACCCGCCCAGGGAGCGGCCCCGCCGGGAACGGGACCCGCGCCGGGCGCGCCCGCGCCGCGAGCCGCGCGCGCGCGCTCCGGCGCGCCCGCGGACGTGTTCGTCACGGCCTCGGTCGACCGCCCCCGCGCGTACGTCAACCAGCAGGTGACGCTCACCGTGCGCTTCTTGAACGCCGTGCAGCTGCTCGGCGACCTGCGCTACGACGCCCCGGAGACGACCGGCTTCCTCGCCGAGGAGCTGCCGCCCGTGCGCAACGGCATGACCCAGATCGACGGGAGGGCGTACCAGTTCTCGGAGATCAAGGTGGCGCTGTTCCCGATCCAATCCGGGAAGCTGACCATCGGTCCCGCCGTCATCCACTGCCAGATCGCGCGCATGGGCGCCGACGCGGGACAGGATTTCTTCGACCGCTTCTTCGCGATGGCCGCGCCGCAGCCCGTCACGCTGAACTCCGAGCCGGTGACGATCCAGGTCGATCCGCTTCCTCCCGGCAAGCCCGAGGGCTTCACCGGCGTCGTCGGCCGCCTGACCGCCAAAGCCTCGGCCGACCGCGTCGACGTGAAGGCCGGCGAGGCGGTCACCCTCTCGGTCGCCGTCTCCGGCACGGGAAACCTGAAGTCGCTCCCCGAGCCGAGGCTGCCCGACGTCCCGTCCCTGCGCTTCTTCACGACCGAAAGCTCGTCCTCGATCGACAAGGCCAACGACCGCGTCGGGGGGAGCAAGACCTTCCGCACCGTCGCCGTGCCGCGCGTCTCGGGCGCGATCCGCGTGCCGCCCTTCTCGTTCCCCTACTTCGACCCCGAGCGCAAGGCGTACGCGCGCGCGGAGACCGCGCCGATCGACCTGCGCGTCGCTCCCGGCGCCGCCGGCGCCGCGCCGAGCGCGGCCGCGCCGGCGCAGCCCGCCGGCCTGACGGCCATCGCCGACGACATCCGCTACCTCAAGACCGCCGACGCCGCGGGCTCCTCCTCGGCGCTGGCGGCGTTCGCGGACCTCGGCCCTTGGCACGCGATCCCGTTCGCGTTCCTGCTCGCGGCCGCCGCCGTCGCCTGGCGCCGCCGCGCCGACGAGGCCGACCCGCGCGGCCGCCGCCGGCGCGAGGCGCTCGGCCGGGCCGAGGCGCGCCTGGCGTCCGCGGCCGCCCTGCCGGAGAGCGAAGCCGCCAAGGCCGCGGCGCTGGCCGCCGACGCTCTGGCCGGCTACGTCGCCGATCAGCTCGACGCGCCGGCGGCCGGCCTGACGCTGAAGTCGGCCCTCGAGGGGCTCAAGACCCTGCGTCGGCCGCCCGCGGCCGGGACGCTCGAGCGCCTGACCGAGCTGTGGAGGGAGGCCGAGGTCCGCCGGTTCGCGCCCGGAGGAGCGCGCGGCGACGCGGCGCGATTCTCCCATGACGCGTCCTCGCTGCTCAAGAGTCTCGACCAGGAGCTCCGCCGATGATCTCTTCGCTGACGCTCGCGCTCGCGCTGGCGTTCCCGCGTCCGGCCGCCGCGGCGGCGACGGCCGCTCCCGCCGCCGCCGCTCGCGCGCTGTACGACGCGGGCAACTACGCCGACGCCGCCGCGGCCTATGAGAAGCTCGCGGCGGCCGCGCCGCGCAGCGCCGCTCTCCAGTACGACCTCGGCGCCGCGGAGTTCAAGGCGGGCCGCCTGGGCCGCGCGACGGCGAGCTTCGAGCGCGCCTTCGCGCTGAACCCGCGCGACTCGGACATCCGCTTCAATCTCGCCTACACCCTCCGGCGCGCGGGAGAGGACTTCGTGCCGCCCGGGACGCCGCCGGCGCTGTTCTGGATCTTCACCGCGCTGTCGGAGCGCGAGCTGGCGGGCCTGCATTGGCTGGCGGCCTGGACGACGCTGCTGCTCGCGGGCGCGGGCCTGCTGGCGGGGGCGCAGCGGCGCCGGAGCCTCGCGCCTTGGACGGCGGCGGCCGCGGGCGCGTGGGTGGTCTTCGGGCTCTGGTGGGCGGGACTGCGCGCGGCCCTGCCTCCCGACCGGGGCGTGGTCGTGGCTCCGGCCGCCGAGCTGCGCCACGGCCCGGGGCCGAACTTCGGGGTCGCCTTCACGGTGCCGGAGGGACGGCGCGTGCGGGTGCTGGGCGCGTCGGGCCCCTGGCTCGAGGTCGGCGTGCTGAAAGAAGGCGCGCGCGGCTGGATCCAGGCGGACGCGATCGAGAGGTTATAAAAGAAACCCGTAAACCCGCAGGGTTTACGGGTTTCGCGGCTCGACCGGCGTGAGCGGAACGGCCGGCGGCAGCGGAGGGGGAGCCGGGGGCGGGACGGCCGCCTTCTTCTCGACCGCGGCGGTCTTGACCGGGGCGGCCTTCGCTTTCTTCTTCTTCGAGGCCCTGGCCGCTTTCGGCTTCGCGGCGGCCTTCCTCGGGGCCTTCGGCGCGGGCGCCGTCACGGAGACGTCGGCCGCGGCCGGCTTCTCGCCCTCGGGCGAGACGACCTTGATGCTGACCATCCCCTTGTCGTCGCCGCTCTTGCCGTCGTCGCCGCTCTTGCCGTCGCCGCCGCCCTTGTCGCCGCCGCCGTCGTCGCCGCCTTTGCCCATATCGCCGCCGTCGCTCTCGTCGCCGGAGCCCGTGCTCGGACCGGAGTCGGACTTGTCTTCCTCGCCGGGCTTCTCGTCGTCGGAGGGCTTTTGCTCGTCGTCGGGTTTGGCGTCGTCAGGCTTGGAGTCGTCGGGCTTGGAGTCGTCCGAGGGCTTGTCGTCGCCGCCGTCGCCGCCTTGGTTCTCCATGCCCTGCGCGCGGACGGCCGTGCGCAGGACGGGGACGGAGGCGGCGATGAGGAGGACCGGGAGCCAGACGAGCCGGCGCTTCATGCCGCAATGTTAGCAAACGTCCGTTACGGAAATATGGCCGCCCGGACGCCGCCGATCGTTCTTGAAGCAGGGGGCGAGAAGGGGTAAGCTTTGACGATGCGCGAGCTGGTGGTCTACCAAGGCAAGGCCGGGGCGCGGCCCGCGTTCGTGGCGCGGGTGGAGCGCGTGTTCGCGGAGCACTTGTCGAAGCGCGGCCTGCGTCTGACGGGCCAGCGGCGCGCGATCCTCGAGCTCCTGCTGACCTCCGAGCGCCACCTGAGCCAGGAGGAGATCCACCAGACGCTGCGCGCGAAGGGCATCGGCCGGGCGACGGTGTTCCGGACGCTCAAGACGCTGCAGGACTGCGGCCTGGCCGCGCCGGTGGTCGGCCGCGACGGGACGCCTCGCTTCGAGATCAACCTCGACCGCCCTCATCACGACCACCTGATCTGCGTCGAGTGCGGACGGATCCAGGAGGTCCGCTGGCCGGCGCTCGAGAAGATCCAGGAGGAGGCGTGCCGGCGCGCCGGCTTCTCCCCGCGCTGGCACCGCCACGAGGTCTTCGGGCAGTGCCGCGACTGCGCGCGGAAGGCCCGCGCCTGAAGTCCCGCGCGCTCGCGTGGTGCGTCTGCGCCGCCGCGGGCGCGGCCCTCGCGGCTCTGGCGGGACTGCTCGGCCGCTGGAGCGCGAGCCCCGCGCTGGGCTGGGCCGTCGCGCTGGGCGCGGCGGGCCTCGGACGGGCCGCCGCCCTCGCCGGGCCGGCCGACGCCGGCGAGGAGAGCGCCCGGGCCTGGGCCGCGGCCGGAGCGCTCGCCGCGCTGGCCGCGCCGGCTCTGCTCCGCGCCGCCGGCCTCTCCGACGCGGATCCCGCGCTGCTGCGCGCCCCGCTCGCCGGCGGCGGACCGCTCGCGCTCGCATTGTGCGGCGTTCTCGCCGCGCTCGCCGCGGGCGCGTGGTCGCGCGCCGTCCCCCGCGCCGGCGCGCCGGGCGCGGCCGCCGCGCTCGCGGGCGCCGCCGCCGCCTGGGCGGGATCGAGGCTCGCCGACCCGGCTCTGCTCCTCGCGGCCGCCTCGCTGGCCGTCCTCGCCGCGGCGGAGCTCGGCGAGCGGCCGTGGAGGTCGCCCGCGTTCTCGACCCTGCGGGCCCGGGCGTTCGCCGCCGCGGCCGCCGCCGGTCTCGCCCTCGCCGCGCTGACGCCGAACTTGCTGCTCTCCATTTGGATGGCGCGCCTGCAGGCGGCCTACCCCGGCGGCTCCTACCTGGCGCTCGGCGACGACGGCGCGCGCCTCTGGACCGCCTACCGCTTCTCCAACGGCGGCGCCGTCATGCTGCGCGACGGCGTGCTCCAGACGCCCGACCCGGAGACCGCGCAGCTGGCCCTCCTGGCCGTGCTGGGCCAGCGCGAAGGGCCGAGCCGCCTGCTCCTGGCGCGGCCGCCGGAGGCCCTGCTGGCCCTGACCGCGCAGAAGGACGGCGCGGTCGTGACCATCGACGACGGCTCGGCCGCGGAGCGCAAGGTCCTCGACGCCCTCGGCGGCGGCGCGCGCTGGCGCGCGGCCCTGACCGCGCCGCGCGGCGCCGCCGCCCCGAACGCCGCCCTGGTCTTCGTCCCGGCCCCCGTCGCGGCGCGGGAGCCGTCGCGCCGGGCCGCGCTGAGGGCCCTGCGCTCGCGCCTCGCGGAGGGAGCGGCCGCGGGGCTGCTGTTTCCGGCCGGCGCCCCGGAGCGCGCGGTCGACGCGGCCGCGCGCGACGCCGCCGCCGCGTTCGGGACCGCGCGCGTCGCGGACTTGCCGAAAGGCGCGCTCGTGCTCGCCTCCGCCTCTCCCGCGCGGACCGACGCGGCGACGCTCGCCGCCGCCCTGGCGATGAGCACGGACGCGCCCGTGGCGGATCTCCAGGCCCGGACGGCCCTGATCCGCTGGCGCTCCGCTCCGTCGGCGAAGTGATATAATTTCCGCAGTGAAGCGCTTCCGTTTCGGCTGGTACGGCGACGGCGGGCTGGGCGAGCGGATGATCCAGACCATCCTCGCCGGCCGCAAGACCGCCACGTCGTGCCCCGCCTACGATCCCGAGGACGCCGACCTCAAGGCCGACGACGAGCTCCAGCTCCTCGACAAGCACGGCAACGAGCGCGGCCGCCTGGTCGTGACGCTCGTCGAGGTCCGCCGGTTCGGCAGCTTCGACGAGGCGCTCGCCGAGAAGGAAGGGGTGACCTTGCCCGAGCTCAAGGAGAAGATGAATTTCGCCAACGGCCGCCTGATCCGCGACGAAGAGGAGATGCGCGTGGTGCATTTCCGCCTGCGGACGCCATCCGCCCGATGAAGCTCCACGTCGTCACCTTCGGCTGCCAGATGTCCGCGGCCGACGGCGGCGAGCTGGCCGCGCCCCTGCTCGCGCGCGGCTTCCGGGCCGCCGCGTCCGAGGAAGACGCGGACGCGATCGTGCTCAACACCTGCACTGTGCGCCAGCACGCCGAGGACAAGGCCTTGTCGCTGATCGGCCGCCTGCGCCCCTGGAAAGACGCGGACGCGGACCGCGTGCTCATCGTCGCGGGCTGCGCCGCGGAGCGCCTGGGTCCGTGGATCCAGAAGCGCTTCCCGCACGTGGACCTAGTCGTGGGCGCCAAGTCGATCGAGGACTATCCGCGCATCGTCGAGGAGGCGCTGGCGGCCAAGTTCGACGCGCTCCGCGAGAGCCGCGACGCCTTCGACGAGACGCCGTCAGCCGAGGCTCTTCCGGCGGTCCCGATCGGCTGGACCTCTCCGGTCGTCGCGCCGGTGACGATCATGCGCGGCTGCAACTACTCCTGCTCGTACTGCATCGTGCCGCACGTGCGCGGCCGGGAGTCCTACCGCCCGTTCGAGACCGTGCTGGCCGAGGTCCGCGCGAAGGCCGCGGCCGGCGCGCGGGAGATCCTGCTGCTCGGCCAGACGGTCAACAGCTGGCGCGAACGCGAGAGGCGCTTCGCCGACCTGCTGACCGCCGTCGCCGCGGTCGAAGGCGTCGCGCGCGTGCGCTTCGAAAGCCCTCATCCCTATTTCCTGGACGACGCGCTGATCGCGGCTTTGCCCGGCGTCCCCGGCGCCGGCGAACACATCCACATGCCGGTCCAGTCCGGCTCGGACCGCGTGCTCGCGCGGATGCGGCGCAACTACACCGCGGAGAGCTTTTTGGAGAAAATCTCGCGCCTGCGCGCGGCCTCTCCGCGCATTGAAGTGACCACGGATATTATCGTAGGATTCCCGACGGAGACCGACGACGAGTTCGAGCGGACTCTCGACCTCGTCAAAGCTCTCAAACCGGCCTCCGCGTACACGTTCAAGTACTCGCCGCGCGAAGGGACGGAGTCGGCGGGCATGACGGACGACGTGCCCGAGGACGTGAAGGAAGAGCGGCTGTCGCGGCTCAACGAGCTCTGCGACGGGCTGAACGACGCGGCGCTGAAGCGCCGGATCGGAAGCTCCGTCGAGGTCTTGGACGAGAGCGGCGGCTACGGCCGGACGCGGGACGGCTTCCGCGTGAAGTGGGGGAAACCGGCCGAGCCGGGGCGGCTGCGGACGGTCCGCGTGACCGGGACCATGAAGCGCACTTTGCTGGGGGAATGCGATGAGCAGCGATAAGAAGACGGGAGCCGAGCGCCGGCAGCACCGCCGCTTCCAGGTCGTCGACGGCATGATCGAGCCGATCACCCTCGAGATGGAGGGCGTCGAGTCCGCCAACAAGAAAGTGCCCGCGATCATGACCGACCTCTCCGCCGGCGGCATGTCCCTGCTCATGTTCATCGAGCCGCCCCACGCGAAGACCTTCCAGATGACGCTCTCCGTCCCCGGCCTCGAGGACGTCGCGATCCAGGCCTCCGTCGCGCGCGTCCACCAGAAGGGCGAGACGTTCAGCGTCGGCCTCTCGTTCGTGAAGATCCCCAAGGACGCGCAGAAGCGCATCGAGAAGATGGCCGAGGACAGCGCCGACTGCGAGACGCGCACCGCGCTGCGCCTGCCCGACGCGTGCGGGCCCGACTGTCCGTTCCACTCGCTGTTCTCGCCGAAGGCGAAGGCGGCGCGCCAGGCCCGCCGCTAGGACCGAGCTTGATCGTCCTCGCCGGACCCACGGCGTCGGGCAAGACTGAGCTCGCGGTCTCGCTGGCGCTGCGGCTCGGCGGCGAGGTCGTCTCCGCCGACTCGCGGCAGGTCTACCGCCTCCTCGACGCCGCGACCGCCAAGCCCTCCGCCGCCCAGCGCGCGCGCGTCCCGCATCACCTGCTCGACGTCGTGAACCCCGACGAAACCTACGATTCGGGCCGCTTCATCAGGGAAGCGAAGGCCGCGATCGCGGCGATCCAGAAGCGCGGCAAGCTCGCGATCGTCTGCGGCGGCACCGGACTCTATCTGCGCGCGCTGCTCGAGGGCCTCGCTCCGCTGCCGCCGCGCGACGAGGCTCTGCGCGAACGCCTGACGGCGCTGGGCAAAGACGCGCTGCACGCGCGCCTTACGACGGCCGATCCGAAAGCCGCCGCCGCGATCCCGGCGGGCAACGTCCAGCGCGTCGTCCGCGCGCTCGAGGTGCTCGAGCTGACGGGCCGGCCGATCTCGTCGACGTGGGGGGAGAAGCGCGAGGGCGGCGTCGACGCCGAGAGGGTCCTCACGCTCGAGGTCCCGTCCGAGATCCTGCGCCGGCGCGTCGAGGCCCGCGCGAAAGCGATGTGGCCCGCGCTTCTCGCCGAGGTCCGCGCGCTCGTGCCGTCGCGCTTCCGCGGCGACGAGCCCGGCTTCACGAGCCTCGGCTATCGGGAGGCGCTAGCGGTTCTGAAGGGCGAGTCCTCATCCGAAGACGGGCTGGAAGAAATGATCCGCGCGACCCATGCCTACGTGAAGCGACAGCGCACGTGGTTCCGCCACCAGCTTCCGGGGGCGCGCCCTGTGAAGGCGGAAAAAACTCCGGACGAGACTTTCGCGAACGCGCTCGCCGACTTATCCGCCGACTTGGTCCGGACCAAGTCGGCGGATAAGTCCCGCCCCGCGCGCCCCATCCGATGAACCAGACGAAGCGCCAATCGCCGAAAGCTCCTCCGCCGCCCGGAGCCGCGCCGGCCTATTACCTGCTGACGAGCCTCTTCCTCTCGGGCGCCTGCTCGCTCGCGCTCGAGGTCGTCGGCACGCGCCTCATCAGCCCGTTCTACGGCTCCTCGATCTACACGTGGTCGGCGCTGATCACGACGACCCTGCTCGCGCTGGCGATCGGCTACGCGTGGGGCGGCCGCGTCGCCGACCGCACGCCGTACCTCCTGCTGTTCTCCAAGCTGCTGCTCGGCGCCGGCCTCACGATCGCGGCCGTTCCGCTGCTGCGCGAGCGCGTGCTCGGCGCCACCGAGCCGCTCGGCGTGAAGCTCGGCGCGCTCGTCGCCGCCGCGATCCTGGTCGGGCCGTCGCTGCTGCTGCTCGGGACGCTCGGCCCCGTCGCGACGCGGCTGACGGCCACCGGCGCGGCCGACGCGGGCCGGCGCGCCGGCGACGCGTGGGCGGTCTCCACGGCCGGCAGCGTCGTCGGCGCGGCGCTGACCGGCTTCGTGCTCGTGCCCCTGTGGCCCGTCTCGCGCATCCTGCTCGGCTGCGCGGCGGCGCTGATCGCGCTCGGCGCGTGGGGGACCTGGCTCTCCTCGCGCCGCGTGCCGGTGGCCCAGCTGACGACGTGCGCCGCCTGCGTCGTCTTCGCGATCCGCGCCCAGGCGCGGCCGCACCCGTTCGTCAAGGAGCGCGTCGAGTCGGCGTACGGGCGCATCGAGGTCCTCGACTCCGGCGCCAAGCGCTACCTGCTCGTCAACGGGACCGCGCAGTCGGCGATGGACCCGCGCACCGGACTCAGCGACTCCGACTACGACCGCGCCCTCGAGTGGCTGCGCGTCCTGCGCCCGCGCGCGCGCCGCGTCCTCGCGCTCGGCCTGGGCGCGGGCCTCTTGCCCACCGCGCTTGAAAGAGAAGGCCTGGTCGTGGACGTTTATGAAATAGATCCAGAGATCGTGCGCGTCGCCCGAAAGTGGTTCGGCTACGAGCCCAAGGGCGAGGTGACCGTCGGCGACGCCCGCGCGCTCCTGGAGACGAAGGACGGCGGCCCGTGGGACTTCATGGTGCTCGACGCCTTCGGGGCCGAGTCGCCTCCCGCGCACTTGTTCACGAAGGAGTCCTTCGAGAAGATGCGCGGCGCGATGGCGCCGGACGGCGTGCTCGCGGTGAACCTGGTCACGGCCGTGGAGGGGCCCGACGGCGACGGCTGGCGCGCGGCCTACAAGACGCTGCGGCGCGTGTTCCCGAGCGTGCGCGCCTTCGAGGCCGCCAAGCCCACGGACGGCCTGGCCAACGTCCTGCTCTTCGCCTCGATGGGTCCGCTCGACGCGCCGGCCAAGGACGTCCCCGGCGCCGCCTCCGAGCCCGACTGGGGCCCCCCGATGGCCGCGATGCTCGCGCACGAGCTCAAGCCCTCAAGCGCCGAGCTCGACGACGTCCCCGCGATGACCGACGATCACGCGCCGCTCGACTCCCTGCTGGCCGACTCCGCCGCGCGCTGGCGCGGACTGCTCCAGTCCGGGATGAGCGAGGTCATGCTCCGCTGAGGCCCCAAGACACGCGCGCGCCCGTCGAGCGCGTCCTGCTCGTCGGCGTCGGCCCCAAGACGCAGACCGACCTGATCCGCTCCAGCCTCGGCGAGCTGCGCCGCCTGGTGGACACCGCCGGCGGCCTCGTCGTCGGGGAGGCGACCCAGGCGCTCGCGCGCTACCATCCGGGGACTTTGATCGGCCAGGGTAAGGTCTCCGAGATCTCGGGTATGTGCGCGGGCCTGCGCGCGGGCACGGTGGTCTTCGACCTGGAGCTCTCGCCGGCCCAGCAGAAGAACCTCGAGAAGGCGCTGCCGAACACGAAGGTGGTCGACCGCACGCGCCTGATCCTGGACATCTTCGCGCGGCGCGCGCGCACCAGCGAGGGCCGCCTGCAGGTCGAGCTCGCGCAGCTGTCCTACATGCTCCCGCGCCTGACCGGCGCCTGGCGCTCGTTCTCCCAGCAGGCGGGAGGCATCGGCACGCGCGGCCCGGGCGAGCGCAAGCTCGAGTACGAGCGGCGCCACATCCAGCTGCGCATGTCGCACCTGCGGACGGACCTCGAGCGCGTGCGCGAGGCGCGGCGGCTGCGCCGCGAGCGGCGCGCCGGCGTCCCGGTGCCGCAGCTCGCGCTCGTCGGCTACACGAACGCCGGCAAGTCGACCCTCCTGAACAAGCTCACGGGGGCGCGCGACGTCTACGCCGACGACAAGCTGTTCGCCACGCTGGACCCGACCGCGCGCCGCGTGCGCCTGCCGGAGGGGGGCTGGGCGGTCGCGACCGACACGGTGGGCTTCATCCAGCGCCTGCCCACGACCTTGATCGCGGCCTTCCGCGCGACGCTCGAGGAGGTCGAGGCCGCCGACGTCCTGGTGATCGTTTCGGACGCGTCCTCGCCCGAGCTCGAGCAGCAGCGCGCCTCGGTCGCCAAGACCTTGGCGGACCTCGACACGCTGGGCCTGCCGCGCGTCGAGGCGTTCAACAAAGCCGATCTCCTGACCCCGCAGGCGAGGACGGATATCGAACGGCGCCATCCGACGGCCATTTTCCTGTCGGCGTCGACCGGCGACGGCGTGGCCGAGGTCCTGCGCCGCGCCGAGGCCGAGCTGTCCGCGCGCTGGCTGAGCCGCGAGATCGACGTCCCGGCGGCGAAGTCGGCGGCGGCCGCGCAGTTCTACCAGAGCGCGCAGGTGCTCGGCACGGAGACCCGCGGGAGCAAGACGCGCTACCGCCTCCGGGTCACGCGCGAGAACTGGAAGCGTTTGCAGGCCCTGCTGTCCGAATGCTAGGATCGGCTTGAATTACATGGATAATTTGCGCGTCGCCGGGCTGATCCTGTTCAGCTACCTCGCCGGGGGAATCCCGACGGGCTACCTGATCGTCAAGCGGCTGTACGGCTACGACATCCGCACGCGCGGCTCCGGCAACCCGGGCACGGCCAACGTCTACCGCAACGCCGGCGCCTTGCCCGGCGCGATCACGCTGTTCGTCGACGCGATGAAGGGCTTCCTGCCCGTGTACCTCGGGATGCGCCTGTATCCCGGCCACCGGGGCCTGGCGATCGCGCTGGGCGCGGCCGCCATCGTCGGCCACAACTGGACCGTCTTTTTGCGCTTCAAGGGCGGCAAGGGCGTCGCGACGTCCGCCGGGGTCTTCTCCGCGCTGCTGCCGGTGCCGATGCTGATCACGGCGGGCGTGTTCCTTCTGGCGGTCAAGATCTCGGGGCACATCTCGGTGGGCTCGATGACGGGAGCGATCGCCCTGCCGCTGGCGGCGCTGCTCTGCCGCGCGCCGCACCCGTTCACCGCCGCGGCGGCCGGGGCGGGGGCGATGATCCTGATCAAGCACGTGTCGAACGTGAAGCGGCTTCTTGAGAATCGCGAGCTCGGGATCCATGGCCGCGCGTAAGAAAGCCGACGTCTGCGTCCTGGGCGGGGGCATGTGGGGCGTCGTGCTGGCCCATCAGCTGGCCAGCAACGGCTCGAGCGTGCGCCTCTGGGAGTTCGTCCCGGCGCTCGCCGAGTCACTGCACAAGACGCGCCGGCACGCGCACATCCCGGACTTCCATCTCCACGCCTCGATCCCGGCCAGCCACGACCTCGCGTCGTGCGTCGACGGCGCCGAGGTCCTGCTCTTCGTCCTGCCGTCCAAGGCGATGGCGGCGACCGCGCGCGCGATCCGCGCGTCGGGCAAGCTCTCGCGGGGCGCCGTGGCCATCAACGCCTCCAAGGGCGTCGAGCCCGGGACGTTCGCCACGATGGGCGACATCGTCGCGCGCGAGCTGCCGTCCCTGCGCGGCAAGGTCTGGACGCTGACGGGGCCCAGCTTCGCGCGCGAGGTCGCTCGCGGCGTGCCCACGGGGCTGATGCTCGGGGGGCCCTCCGGCGCGAAGGCGCGCGAGCTCGCCTCGCTTTTCCAAGGCCGCGCGCTCAACGTGACGCCGTGGCCGGACCGCGTCGGCGTCGAGCTTGGCGGCTCGCTCAAGAACGTGATCGCGGTGGGCGCGGGGATCCTCGACGGGCTCGGCGCGGGCGCGAACACGAAGGCGGCGCTGCTCGTCGGAGGCCTCGAGGAGATGGCGCGCCTCATCCGCGCCAGCGGCGGGCGCGCGGACACGGTGTACGGGCTGTCGGGCTTGGGCGACCTGATCGCGACGGGCACCTCGCCGGAGTCGCGCAACCGCGCGTTCGGCGAGAAGCTCGGCAAGGGCCTGACGCCCGCGCGGGCGCTGGCCGAGATCCCGACGGTCGTCGAGGGCGTGGAGGCGGCGCTGAGCGCGCGCTCCCTTTGCCGGCGGCACAAGGTGCGGGCCCCGCTGATCGAGGCGATTTACGGCGCGACGCGCGGCGAGCCCGCGCGCGGCGTGCTGCGGGCGCTCGGATTCAGCTGATTTTTCACGAGGAACCGATATGGCTAAGAGCGAGAAAGGCAAAGGCGGCGAAGGCGACGAGAAGCCCGAGAAGCCCAAGCGCGAGGAGAAGGCGAAGACGCGCGGCGAGAAGGAGGTCCGCATCTACTCGCTGGCGACCACGGTCAACGAGTGCATCATCTTCCTCGAGGAGCTCGAGGGCAGCCGCTTGCTTCCCATCTGGATCGGGATCGCGGAAGGCCAGGCGATCGCCATTCGATTCTCGGGCATCGTGCTGCCTCGTCCGCTCACGCATGACCTGATGATCTCGGCCGTCAAGCAGCTCGGCTGGGAGGTCTCGAAGGTGGTCGTGTCGGACATCAAAGAAAATACGTTTTATGCGAGAGTCGTCGTGACGGACGGCAAGAAAACCGAACTGCTGGATAGCCGCCCTTCCGACGCCATCGCGATCGCGGTGCGGGCGGGCTGCCCGATCTTCGTCGACGAATCCGTCTTCGACCGCTGCCAGACGCTGAGCAAGCCGATCAGCGAGGACGAGGTCTCCAAGTTCAAGGACGAGCTGAAGAACCTCAAGCCCGAGGACATCTTCAAGAATCTCAAGGCGAAGCCCGGCGAGGCTCCGCCCAAGAAGGACAAGCCCGGCGACGCTCCGCCGTCCAAGGGCGAGGAGGGGAAATGAACCGTCTCGACATCATCAAGTCCGTCTCCAAGGTGCTCACGACCAAGGGCGAGGCCGCCCTCGCGGTCGAGACGACCTTCGAGACCGTGCGCGCGGCGCTCGCCCGCGGCGAGAAGGTCGTCATCTCCAACTTCGGCACGTTCCGCGTGAAGTCGCGCCAGCCGCGCGTCGGCCGAAACCCGAAGACCGGCGAGCAGGTCAGCGTGCCGGCCCGGCGCGGCGTGCGGTTCAAGGCTTCCAAAAACCTTCTCGAATAATCGGCCCGGCGGTCGAAGTCGCTCCGGAGCAACTTCGACCGTTTGGTCAGGATTCGATCATGGAACTGCCCTTCCTCCCCGACCGCGACTACTTCACGATGCGCGAGGCCGCGCGCATGGCCGGCGTTCCGGCGCACACGCTGCGCTACTGGGAGAGCCGCTTCGGCGACCTGCGGCCCAGCCGCCTGGCCGGGGGGCACCGCCGCTACACGCGCGCCGACCTCGAGCTGATCCTCGAGATCAAGGACCTGGTGCACCGCCGCAAGATGACGGTCGCCGGAGCGCGCCGGGCCCTGCTCGAGCGCAAGCGCGGAGGGCCCGAGGTCGCCGCGGGCGCCCCTTCCGCCGCCGCGGCCGACGGGGGGCCCGCGCTAAAGCTATTGCGCGAAGTCAAAAAAGAAATTAGAATGCTCGTGGACGAGTTCGGCCGTTGAGCCGACTTCCGCGCCTACGGCCGGGGACTGGCTCAATGGTAGAGCGCTCCCTTGGGGTGGGAGAGGCTACAGGTTCGATTCCTGTGTCCCCGACCATAGTCGCGGAACGATCTGAAGTGCCCGGGGTATAGCTCAATTGGCAGAGCGCTTGGTTCGGGACCAAGAGGTTCTCAGTTCAAGCCTGAGTACCCCGAAGCTTTGAACGACGGCCGGGAATACGGGACGCGCTCGAAAAGAGGCGTCCCGTTTTTTTCGACCCCTTGCGCGCGCTCTTGACAAAACATTAGAATGGCCAGCCCTCACCCCTTGACGCGTCGACTCGTAACGTTCGTCGGGCGGGTTCAGGGCGTCGGATTCCGTTGGTTCGTCAAGGAGTCGGCTGATGCGCTCGGCCTCTCCGGTTGGGTCCGCAATCGTGACGATGGGTCGGTGGAACTGGAAGTCGAGGGGAGCACGGATTCGCTGGACGAGCTCGAACGGCGTCTGCGAACCGGGAATCCCGCGGCGATCGTCGATAAAATATTAACCGTGCCGCTAGCCCCGCGAGGCGGGAACGGATTCGAGATTCGAAGGGGATAACGATGGAACCGTCCACCGACACCATAAGCCAGTACTTCAAGGGCATCCAAAAGCTCGCGCTCGTCACGCGCGAGGAGATGCACGAGCTCTGGAAGAAGGCCAAGAAAGGCGACCAGACCTCCAAGACGCGCATCATGGAGGCGAACCTCCGCCTCGTCGTGCCCATCGCGAAGAAGTACCACCGCCAGGGCATCGATTTCATGGACTTGGTCGAGGAGGGCAACCTCGGCCTCATGCACTCCATCGACAAGTTCGAGCCGTCGAAGGGCTATCGCTTCTCCACGTACGCGTCCTACTGGATCGAGCAGTCGATCCGACGCGCGGTCGAGGAGCAGTCCAAGACGATCCGCATCCCGCCGCACGCGTGGGAGGCCCTGCGCAAGTGGCTCAAGATGTGGGAGAAGATGCATGTAAAGTTGGGTCGCGATCCCTCTCTCGCCGAAATGGCCCGAGCCATGCACTGGACGGCGCGCCAGGTGCGCGGCGTGCTGGACGCCGCGGAAGCGGCGAAAGGCATGGGTTCTCTCGAATCGCCGATCGACTCGGAAGACGATAATATTACGGTCGAGGACATGATCGCGGAGACCTCCGCGCAGTCGCCCGAGAACGTGATCGGGGTCCTCAAGCTCCACGACGAGCTGCACCAGGCCCTGCGCGAGATCGGCGACCGCGAGCGCATGATCCTGGAGTTCCGCCACGGCCTCACCGGCCAGACGCCGATGACGCTCGAGGAAGTGGGCCGCCGCCTGCGCCTGTCGCGCGAGCGCATCCGCCAGATCGAGGAGCGCGCGCTGCTGCGCCTGCGCCGCGTGGCCAACCGCATGGGCCTCATCGAGCTCGAGGAGGGGGGCCGCCGCGGGCACACGAACCTCCAGCCCGGCTTCAACACGCCCAAGCTCAAGACCGACATCCTGGGCCAGACGATCCCCGCCGGACGAAAGACCGCTCCGACCGGACCTCAGTTCCTGCGCCGCCAGCCGCGCAAGCTCGTGTTCATGGCGCCGGCCAAGGGCGGGGCCGGCGGCAAGAAGAAGAAATGATGGATCTCAAGAAGCACATCCACGACGTCCCCGACTTTCCGAAGAAGGGCATCGTCTTCAAAGACATCACTCCGTTGCTGGCCGATCCGAAGGCTTTCGCCGAGATGATCGACCGTCTCGCCGAGCCGTTCATCGGCAAAGGGGTGGAGGTCGTGGCCGGCATCGAGTCGCGCGGCTTCCTTCTCGCCACGCCGATCGCCTATCGCTTGGGCGCCGGGGTGGTGCCGATCCGCAAGAAGGGGAAGCTGCCGCGCGCGGTGAAGTCCGCCAGCTACGCCCTCGAGTACGGCACGGACTCCATCGAGGCGCACGCCGACGCGTTCAAGAAGGGCACGAAGGTCCTGATCGTCGACGACGTGCTGGCCACCGGCGGCACGGCCGCCGCGGCGGTCGAGCTCGTCGAGGCCATCGGGGGCCAGATCGTGGGGACCTCCTTCCTGATCGAGCTGGGCTTCCTGGACGGGCGCAAGAAGCTGCCGGGCCGACCGGTCCACTCGCTCGTCACCTACTGAACCAGGGCCCTCATAAAAATAGGTTTTTCAGAGCAATTCTGTCACTTGCGCTTGAAGCGGACGGGGGTTAAACTACGGAAAGGGTCAGCAGTAACGGCCGAATCTCATGGCCACTTATACGTAGGGTCTACAATATGGCAACACATCTGTTATAAAAATTGGTCATACTCGAATAAATGCGTTGACTTCAGCATCAATCGAGTGATATCCTATGCGAAGTAACAAAGCGTGCACCACCCCACCCAAGCCCCCGATGCTTAAGAACGTAGTTACGTTCGATCGCGACACTCGCGATTTTGTCCTCGACTCTCTCGATAAGGCTGTCGATGATGATGGCTATATCGTCGAAAAGAAAGACAAGACGAAGAGAGTTCTTGGCCGGGACGGGGAGTTTGTGAAAGCTCGGGACCTAGCGGCCGTAAAGAAAGGATCGTTTGTGTTTTTCAAATCGGACCTTCCCTCCCTCATCTCCTTGTCAGATATTCTTGAGTAGTCTCGGCATATGGGACCGCTGTGGTTTAAAAAACTACTCGAGACCCTCAAGCCGGAAGTAAGTCTCCTCAAGTCCGACAAGATCGAAATAAACAACGTCCATGTGGGCCGCGAACCCGCAGCCCCCACGATCACTCACAATCCGGCCACCGGTGAGTTAAAGATCAACCTTTCGGGGATGACGCCCGAGCAGATTAAAGCCACGGCCGAAATTCTCAAAGATGGTTTTTTTAACCGTGGCCAAACCTTCGTCGAGAAAACATCCAGCGATACGATCCTGGAAGTTCGGAAGGTGGAAGCCAAGAATCAGGAGATTCTCGACGCATTAAAGCCATTTGTGAGCGCTGACGATCACATGGCAGTGCGGGCAGCCCTCTTCCTTCGCGACGAGTACCAAGCTGGAAAGAATGTGAATAAGCTGAAGCATCAGATGGTAACGCGATTCGGAAAGCGCGGAGCCAATATCGCAAACCTGTGCAGCGCGGGTTATCTTGACGGGGTCCCGGACCAAATCGAAAAGGCTCGTCAAAGCCCCGGGTTCGCAGAGGAACGATTACGGAAATGGTTCGACTTGTTCGTCGCGGAGTCGGCTTTCGCGGTCTTTGTAAAGGCGGAAGACAACGAAACCGCAACTAGAAAATTTATCGTCGAAAAAATCACTACGAATGCCAGCTATGGAATCCATCGGCTAGTAATTCACGGTATTGGGAAGGACAATCTCAACAAAATTCGGAAGGTGGTCGACGAACTTCTTGCGACACACCCGCAAATTCAGAAGCAAACCGAAGACCAAATCGGAGAAGCCATCTCGATCCAAATTACCTTTACTCCAGATGTAATCGAGAAGCTTTCCGGTTCTCAGAAGAAATAGATTTTACGCGATCGAATGTTTGGGAGCCCGGGGAGAGTTCCTGCCGCGGATCTTCTTGATTGTCTTAGTCGATGTTTCGCCTCGATAGCTCAATGGATAGAGCTACTCCGTCCTAAGGAGAAGATGGGGGTTCGATTCCCTCTCGGGGCACGATTTTGTACGATGAGACCAACATGACCATCAAAGACCGGAAGCACTGGGCCAGCAAGTCGGAAGCCGCCAAGGACGAGGTCAAAGACTTCGTCGAGGAACTGGTCGACTGGGTCATCGTCCACCGCGTCGAGGCGGCTTACACCGTGGGCGGCGTCGCCGCCGCCGCGCTGATCGCCGGCCTTTTCCTTTATTCCCGCCAGGCCCGCATCAACGCCGCGTGGGACAAGCTCTCGCAGGCCGAGCTGTTCGCCTACTCGGGCCGCGTGCCCGAGGCTCAGACCCTCCTGGCCCAGGTGGGCCAGGACGCGGGGGCCTCCCGGTCCGCCGCCGCCTTCGCGGACATGATGGCGGGGGACCTGCACTTCCCGCACGGCGAGCTCGATCAGGCCCTGGCGGCCTACGACAAGGCCGCGCAGGAGGCCCCGGACGCCCTGCGGCCCTACGCGCTGGCCGACAAGGTGCTGGCGCTGCAGGCCGCCGGCAAGTCCGCCGAATGCGCGGCCGCCGCGCAGTCCTTCCTTGAAACGACGCCCGAGCACCTGATGGCCGCGCAGGTCCACGTCGCCCTCGCGCGCAGCCAGATGGCGCTTGGCCAGAACGATGCGGCGAAGACCACTCTGCAGCGCATCTCCCTCCAGTATCCGAACACGCCCTGGGCCGACTGGGCCAGCTCCCGCCTTCAAACCTCACCTAAATAACACTCGATGACACTGCGCGGATTCTTCCGCACGTGTCCGATGTGTATTCAGTTGTTGACATCTTTATGACGCCTTTGCTAGATTCAGCCTGCCCGAAAGGGCAGGGAGCTCGGACGTTTTGAGCGCTCCCGTCGTACGTAGGCCCCGTTGAAAGCGGGGTATGCAGAAGTATCCCCGCGTAAGCGGGGCTTACGAAACAACTGGAGGATCAAAGCGCAATGAAAAAGCTCCTGGGATCGACGCTCGCCCTGGCCCTGATCGTGCCGGCCACTGCGAACGCTGAACTGCTGAAGAACTTCAAGATGGGCGGCTCGCTCGAAGTGGACGCCGTGTCCGCGACGAATGTGAAGGACCTCGCCACCGTGAAGTACGACGACATCTCCACCATCCAGACCCGCCTGATGGTCAAGGCGGATTGGGACTTGCTGGACGACGTGCACGCGCACGTCAGCCTGGACAAGAACGACCGCACGTGGGGCGGCACGGCCGCGGGTAACACCGCCGGCGGTACCTCTCAGAACCTGAACGGTATCGAGAGCACTGTCTGGGTCGACGAGTCCTACGTCAAGATCGACAAGCTGTTCGGAGCCCTCGACACGACCGTCGGCCGCCAGTTCTACGGCGAATCCGGCGATCTCGTGATCTACTTCGGCCCGAAGTACAACCTGTACGGGATGCCGATCACGGCCCTCGACGCCGCTCGCTTCGACTGGAACGGCGAGAAGGCCGGCGTGACGATCCTCGGCGGCAAGGTCAAGAGCGCCGGCCTCGGCGCGACGGACACGGCCGACGTCAACCTGTACGGCCTCGATGTGCACGCGAAGCCGATGGACAACGTGTCCGGCTCGGCGTACATCTACAACCGCAACACGATCAACTCGGGCACCGGCGCCCTGAACGTGGTTGCGAACGACCACCTGTACGTCGCCGGCCTCAAGGGCAAGGTGACGGCGGGCATCGCCTGGCTGAAGGCTGAGGTCGCCAAGGACTTCGGCCAGAACCGCACCGTTCCCGGCACCGGCGGCTCGGTGTACGGCACGGTCGCGAACTACACCGGCTGGGCGGGCAAGCTCGACCTCGGCGCTAAGGTCGACCTGTCCTCTCTCGGTGCGGTCACGGGCTGGGGCGAGGCGGGCATCGGCTCCGGCGGCGCGACGGGCAACCGCAACTTCCAGGCGATCGCGGGCGACTACCGCCCCGGTCAGATCTGGGGTCGCTTCCTGACGTCGGCGGCGGCGACGTTCGCCGGCGGCGCGGCTGGTCAGGGGAACGGCGCGGACAACACCACGCTGTCCGACCTCGTGGTGCTCGGCGCGGGCGCGAAGATCACGCCTGCGGCGCTCAGCAAGCTGACGGCGGGCCTGTCCTGGTGGAACTACCGCCTGCAGACCTCCAACGGCGTTCCGACGGGTCGCTCGGGCAACCGGGCGCTCGGCAACGAGTACGACCTGGACCTGTCCTGGGCGCATTCCGAGAACGTCCTGGTCAGCGCCGGCGTGGGCGAGTTCCAGCCCGGCGGCAACCTGATCCGCGCGGGGATCGCGTCAAACGGGACGATCTCTTCCGCTCGTCTCGGCTACGCGGACCTGTCGGTCAAGTTCTAAGAGCTCTTTCTTAGAATCGTAAAAGGCCCCCCGGCCGAAAGGCCGGGGGGTTCTTTTTTGCCCCGTTGACAGCCTCCCGAGCTCACGCTACACTGACCGAATGGCCGAATCTGAACTCCGCCGGTGGAAGCGGGCATCGCTCGCGGCTCTCTGGAAGAGTCGGACGCCGGAGGAACGACGCCGTCGGACTGCCACGATTGTCCGCGCGGCTCTTATACTCCGTGCCGCCGGCGAAGAAGCTCTCAAACGCAGGGCCCGCCAGCGTCCTCGTTAGGATTTTGCTAGGATTTCGGTCGATGCGGCTACCCCTCGCGGTCCTCCTGCTCGCCATCGCCGCGCCCGGAGCCCGGGCCGCGAGCCTGGACGTCGCCGCCTCGTACAAGGAGAAGGCGCTCGAGTACCGCAACCTCGACCTGGGCGCGGCCGCCAACAACCACTCGTTCGTCGAGAACAACGCGCGCCTGGGCATCGCGGTCAAGCGCATCGTCCTCGACACACGCGGCGAGGAGGACACGACTCTCGACGTCGGCCTTCTGCTGCACGCGCTCGGCGTCGCCGGCTCCTCCGCCGCGATCTCCGTCCCGTTCGACCGCGCGGCCGCCTACTACCCGAGCACCAACCTCACCCCGTTCATCGAGAACGCCTACGTGCGCGTCAACCGCCTTTGGGGGGAGCCCATCACCATGACGTTCGGCCGCCAGAGCTACCGCCTGGGCAGCGGCCTCCTGCTGGACGACGACGGCGCGGGCTTCACCGGCGCCACGGTGCGGGGGGAGTTCCCGTGGGCGGGCCTGAAGGGCGAGGCGTTCCTGTTCCAGGCCAAGAACCCCCAGGCCACGGGCGCGAGCGACTTGACGCTGGCGGGCTTTTCCCTGAGCCTGCCGACCGAGGGCGTCTGGCAGTTGAACCAGCTCTTCGAACGGGACCAGACCCCGCAGCTGGCCTACGGCTGCACCTTCAACGGCGTCGGCCCCAACGGCACGGATCCGACCCAGGCCAACGGCTGCGCCGTGTCCAAGGCCTTCCGGAGCTTCACCAGCGCCCGCTACCAGATCAGCTACGGCCCGCTCGTGTTCGACGGCGAGGCGGCCAAGGAGAAGGGCGTCGCCACGCCCACCGGCCCCAACCCCGCGCCCAACCATATCACCTACAGCGCCGACGCCGAGGTCCTGCGCATGAAGTGGAAGCAGAGCCTCTACCACACGTCGGGCGAGGGCATCGCGCGCGTGTCCCTCGCCCGCGGCTCCGGCGACCGCGGCGACACCCAGACGACCGACGAGGCCTTCTATCCGTCCCACGGTCACCGCTATGACGGCTTCGAGCGCTCCGGCTTCGGCGACTTCTACGGCGCGACGCCCTACGACGCCTACGGCGGCAACTACTCGACCACCACCAAGAGCGGGCTCCCGCAGGGCACGAGCGGCATCTCCGTGGTCGGCGCCGGCTTCACCACGCCCGCCTACCACGGCTTCCTGATCGACATCGACGGCTACCTGTTCCAGGGGACCCGCGCCGCGAACGCCTCCGGCTTCGGCAGCACGCTCGGCGACGAGCTGGACCTGCACCTGCGCTATCCCATCCGGGACCAGTTCACCCTGAACGTCGGCATGGCCTACTTCAAGTCCGGCCAGATCACGGATCCGAACAAGAGCATCGCCCGCCGCTACTCGTTCGAAGCCTCCGGGCGCTTCTAACCCAGGCTTTTTTTCGGCCTTCCCAGCCGGCCCACGACCCCTCCAAAACGCGCCTCAAGGCCGTTCCGAGCGCTTGAACGCCCCGAATCCCCGTGACTGGCCATTGGCCGTCCCCAGGGCCGCATCGGCGGGCCCCCGAGGTTCCGACGAATAACTAAATTAAGTGAAGGCCTGACCCCAGGCGCGAGAATTATCCCCAGGGCGTTCACACGTCGATGTCTTATGCATGACGTATGAGTCTTAAGGCTTAATTTAAAGACAAGCTATCTGGCTTATACGACGCCAGTTCTCGCCATATACGCCAATTCACAGACATATCCACAGGCCCTGGACCAATTTCAGGACATATGCAATAATCAAGTCATGACCGCCCATCGCGTCCGGCTGAAGCTGCCCAACGGAGCCGAGCTCGAGGCCGAGGGCGACGCCGAGTTCGTGCGCCAGGAGCGCGCGGACTTCATTTTGAGGCAGACGCCGGTCGCCCCGGCCGCCGGCGCGCCGGAGCCGGGGCGGGAGCCGCGCGTGAACTGGGACGCGGTCGTGGAGGCGCGCGGCGGGGGGCTCACGCTGCGCGGCAAGATCCTGGGGGGCGACAACGCGGGCAAGGACGCCTGCCTGGTGCTGATCATGGCCGCGGAGCGGCTCTTGAGCCAGCCCAAGCCCACGGCCACCATGCTGGCCAAATGGCTGCGGACCTCGGGCTACCCCGTGGGGCGCATGGACCGGACCCTGCAGGACGCGATCTCGCAGGGCGAGCTGCTGTCCTCCGGCTCCCGCCGCTCGCGGCGCTACGAGCTCACGGCCACGGGCAAGATCAAGGCCCTTTTGCTGTCCGAGCAGCTCACCGCCGCTGTCCTCGGACACCGGAAATAAGGGACACTTTCAGGGCCGGAACGCCGTCTCATCGTCGTCGGGGAGGAGGGGAATATGGGAAGGATCATGCCGATCGCCGTTGTCCTGCTCGCGGGCGTGCCGGCCATCGCTCAAAACGCGGCCGCGCCGGCGCCCTTGGCCCCCGGATCGACGGCGCCCTCGGCCTCTTTGCTCTTCCACGGCAGGCTCGCGCCGCTGAGCTCCTTCCTCGCCGGCAACCGCAACCTCGTCCTGCTCGTTCCCGCGGCGTGCGGCGGGTCCTGCGACGCCGCCCTGCAGGCGATCGACAAAGGCCTGCTC
>DATNGC010000013.1:0-26473 GCA_035606075.1 Elusimicrobiota bacterium | reverse complement strand
GATCGTCACGCCGCGCGCCTTCTCCTCGGGGGCGTTGTCGATCTCGTCGTAGCGCCGCGCCTGGGCCAGGCCGGTCTTCGCCAGATAGTGAGTGATCGCCGCCGTCAGCGTCGTCTTGCCGTGGTCGACGTGACCGATCGTCCCGATGTTGACGTGCGGCTTGGTGCGCTCGAACTTGGCTTTGGCCATGATGCGGTCTCCTTGATGTCCTTGTTGTTCTAGAGTCGGTCCGTCGACGGCGTCGTCATAAAGCAGCTGGGAATGGGAATTGAACCCACGACCTTCTCCTTACCATGGAGATGCTCTACCCCTGAGCTATCCCAGCGTCGGTGCGATCTGGAGCGGGCGATGGGAATCGAACCCACGTAACGAGTTTGGAAAACTCGTGTTCTACCATTGAACTACGCCCGCGTCTTTTCCCCGCCGCGGCGGCCTCTCCGGGCACGAGACGCCCATGGAGGGCATCGCTACCATGGAGAAACTCCAACGGATGGCGGGAGACCAATTATAGCGAAAGGCTCCCGGACATGTCAACGGGCCTGGACGAATCCGGCATCCGGGGCTATCCTTATATAATGTCGCGAATCGGACGCGCGCTGTACCTCGTGGGCTTGGCGCTGGCGGTGGTCCTGCCGCTTCGGGCTTGGGTGGCCGAGCCCATCACGATCGCCAGCGCGTCGATGGAGCCGACGCTGCGCGTGGGGTCGCTGATGATCCTCGACAAGTGGTCCCTGAGCGGGCGCCGGCCGCGCCGCGGCGAGATCGTCTCCTTTCGCAGTCCGATCGAGGCCGAGGACCTGGTCAAGCGCGTGATCGCGGTGCCGGGCGACACGGTCGAGATCCGCGACAAGAGGGTCATCGTCAACGACCAGCCCCTGACGGAGCCTTACGCCGTCCACGACCGGCCGAACGAGCGCCTGGAGGGCGACGACCTCGGGCCGCTGACCGTGCCGGCGGCCTCCTATTTCGTCCTCGGCGACAACCGCGACGAGTCCAAGGACTCCTCGGTCTGGAAGTCGTCCTCGGGGGAGCGCGTCTACTTCACGCCGGCCTCGTCCCTGCAGGGCGTGGTGAGGAATCTGCCGTGGATTCTATAGGCCTAAAGACCCGGATGCTCCTAGGTCCCCGGTCCCTGGGCCCCGGACCCGAACGGGGGTATCGTGTGCTCATGAAGCTCACGGCTCTGGCGGCGGTCCTGGCCCTCCTTCCGGGCGCGGCTTTCGCCAGCCTCGGAACCGCTCCGTCCGATGCCGCGCCCGCCGAGGCGTCCCAGGGCGCCGTGACCGAGGCGAAGAACGCCCTCCTCAACGAGATCGAGGCCTGGCGCGGCACCCAGCTGCGGCACACGGATCCGCCGGCGCCGCTGACCGCCAAGTTCGAGCCGCGGTTGAACGAGATCAAGGCCGCGGTCCGCGCCGCCGCGACCGAGGCCGAGCTGGCGAAGCCGAAGAAGGACCTCGACGCCTGGAAGCACGATCTCTTGGAGGCGAAGTTCGCGCGGGCGCGCAAGCAGGGCCTGGAGCACGGCGGCATCGCCGCCTTTTCCCAGGAGCAGCGGCAGCAGGCCGCGTTCTCCGCGGCCCTGCACGCCGCCGTCGCGCAGGACGCGGCCCAGCGCGGATTCGGCGCGGCGTCGCGGCGGGCGGCCGCGGGCGCCCTCAATCCCAACGGCTTCTTCGACGGGGCGCGGCTCGGCTCCGGCGGCGCCGAGAGCTCGGTCTTCGCCGGCGCGCCGGCCGACGTCAACGATCCCGCCCGGTACTCGAAGGTCCGCCAGATCCTGATCTCCCAGGGCGCCAGCGCCCGCGTCGTGGACATGGCCATCAAGGAGGCGATCCGCCAGCACGCCGATCCCCTGCTGGTGCTCGCGGTCATCAACCAGGAATCGGGCTTCCGCACGCACGCGACGAGCGCGGTCGGCGCGCGCGGCCTGATGCAGCTCATGCCGGACACGGGCCGCGGCCTCGGCGTGCGCAACGCCGGGATGCTGTACGACGCGCAGACCAACCTGCGCGCGGGCATCGCCTTCCTCAAGTCCCTTTGGGGGCAGTTCGTCGGCGGGGACATGCAGGGCATCGAGTCGGTCAACCCGTGGGCGTCCCATAGCGTGAAGGCCGCGGTCGCGGCCTACAACGCGGGGCCGGGCGCCGTGCGCCGCTACTCCGGCGTGCCGCCCTACCGCCAGACGCAGGGCTACGTGAAGAGCGTGATCGGCTACTACGAGCGCTTCAAGCAGTACCTGGCCGCCTAGCCGGACGCGCAACGCGGGTCCCGGCGGAGTATAATGGCCAGACCGCGCATGCAGATCACCTACCGCTTCGTCTTCTCCGACGGCAAGCAGGAGTCCTTCGCCATGGACTTCGACGAGAAGACGATGGCCTACAAGCCGGAGGCGTCCTCGCCGCCGCCCGAATGGGCCCGCCTCGAGAGCAACAAGTGCCGCGGCTGCACCCTCAAGGAGGCCGAGTCGCCGTTCTGCCCCGTCGCGCGCAGCCTGGCGCCGGTCATCGAGCGCTTCGCCCAGCACATCTCCTTCGAGGAGGCCGACGTCGTCGTCACGACGCCGGCGCGCGAGTACCGCAAGCGGATCAGCCTCCAGCGCGGCGTCGCGGCGATCTTCGGGCTGATCATGGCCACGAGCGGCTGTCCGGTCCTCGACAAGCTGCGGCCGATGGCGTTCACGCACCTGCCGTTCGCGGACATGGGGGAGACGAAGTACCGTTCCATCACGATGTACCTCTTCGCGCAGTACGCGCGGGCGCGCAAAGGGCTGCCCGCCGACTACGAGCTGAAGGGCCTCGAGGAGATCTACACGGCCGTCGGCCAGGTGAACCAGGACTTCATCAAGCGCCTGCGCGACATCGACATGCAGGACGCCAACTTCAACGCGCTCGCCGGCCTCGACTGCTTCTGCATCTCCGACGACACGGTCCTGGCTTTCTCCGTCGACAAGCTCGAGCGGATCTTCGCCTCCTACCTCTGACGCGGCGGCGGGCGCATTCTCAACGCCAACCTCGACGTGTGCGGTGCTATAATAGATCGTTCCCTTTCGGGCAGTTAGCTCAGCGGTAGAGCATTGTCCTCACACGACAAGGGTCACAGGTTCAAATCCTGTACTGCCCACCAGTTCTCAACCTCGTAAAACGTCGTTCGTCGACGGAGAGAGCCCCAGAAGCCCGAAAAGGCTTCCGGGGCTTTTTTCTGGGTCTGGCGCTTGTGCCAGATTTGTGCCATACGGCGAAGGCCCCAAGTCACCGATCGGGCGCGCCCGTGCTCGGCTTATTGCTTGCAGGGGGAAAGTAGGGAGGCATAGGCTATGTCTCGAATTTGCTCCGTGCCGGGAAAGAAAGGAGTCCGCTGGTACCTGGACTACGCGGTTGACGGCCGCCGCGTCCGCGGGCGGGCCCCCTAGACTAAATAGAGCCCCGCAGACCAAGCGCGTCCCCGGAAACCTTGCGGCGAAGTTAATTTATGGAGATTTGATGAAGACAACGATCACTTCTTTACCCTGCGCCGCGGCATTTTTGTCGGCATAGGGACGCAGGCGCTCGATTTCGGAATTGACAAGAGTTCGAGTTGCGGGAGCCATCTTAAGCGTCGTCGCGAGCGAACGGGCTTCCGTCTTAAGCAGTGTGAATTTTTCGGCGGCGGCCGCATAGTCTTCCTGCCCACCGCTCGCAGGCGTCCACGTGGCAATATCACCAATGCTGATCAACTTCTTTTTCAACGTCATCGCCCTGCTTGATTCTATTGCGATGGGCACGCCTGACCCCAAAGTCAGATTTCCTACGGTGGTGACGTATGCTCCGGACGTATTGAATCCTTTCAAATCAATCTTGAATTTTTTTTGAAGTTTATCGACCTTCTCTCGTGCTGTTTTTGAATCTTTGACCTGGAGAATGACATTAAAAACACGAAGCGGCGTTCCCATTAAGGCAGACCTTTTCCAATATTGGGGTGTATACGGACTCGTTCGCGTTGAGAGATTCACCTCCGCATTTCTGAATTCAATTTCGGCCCTGGCCCATGCACCCCCAACATTTTGCAGCCGGTGATCGGGGAAATCGACAAGAGGCGGTATCCCTCCAGGCAATCCAAACGAAATCAAGAGGGCAGTCGTATCTCGAGCGCGGTCATCCTTGTGCAGCAAGATATTAAGGGTCTGCAACTCTTTCTCGACCAATGAGCGGATGGGGTCAGAATCGAGAAGCGGGGGATTGCCTGCTATTTCTCCAAGCAAAGCTTCTCGCTTCGATAAGAACTCGGAATGCGGCAGGTACGGGCGATCTCTCACATTCATGAATTCCAGTTTAGGTTCAGAGTTCAGCAAACCGACCAACGCGGCGACGCTTGAAGTCGGGATCTCCCAGACGCTCTGTCCCCGCGCAGGAAATTCGGCGTTGCGTCCTCTCCAACCGGAAATGACGCTCTTGAGCGTGATTCGGCGGGCTCCAAGACTCTTAAGTCGTTCTTGCCATCGTCGAAAGGCAGATTGAGGATCCTTATCAGGAATCGCGGCGGCAACAGTCTTATAGTAATCAGGAATCTCATATGAACGCACCCAGTACGCCGTCGTCAAAGACTCGAGAGCTTGCGGATTTTCGCCCGCGCGAACCATTCCAGGGATCAAAATGATTCCGACAAGAAGAATCCAGCGCATACAGCCTAGTTTGATGCCAATGCACCCTTCGGTCAAGACCTACTAACGCGTCCCCCGGAGGCGTTTGCTCTGACTAGCCGGCGTGCGCTGCGTCCCGAAGTCTGGGGTCGTGGGTCAACCGATAGCCTTCGTTCCATTTGCGACGAGCGTCGTCGACGAGCCCGATAGAACGATAGAGTTCTCCCAAACGGAGAAAGAACTCCGGCGTTTTTTGCCACACATCAAATCCGTTGATGCCGTTTTCAGCCTTAGTTCGCGCCGCGGGGTTTAAGTCCTTGAATATTCCTTCCCACAGGAGTCGCGCCCCGTAATCACTGTGCTCAGCGGTGTCGACGGCGCTCCTCAACCGCGCAGGCGGCAATTCAAATCTCGCGATGTTCTTGAGAACGCCCGCAACTTCCTGCGAATGCCGTTGGTCCGCGGTAAGCGCCTGGAATATCAGATTCGCGAAGAGAAGCTCAGTTTGATCTCTCGGGATGAATAGAAAGAGGCTTTGATCGCCTTCCTGAATCACACGAACGACGTGGCCGGAACCAAAGCAGCCGTGAAGATCTTCCGAGGAAACTCCCCAGCGCTGAAGGAGGACGCCATCGACGCTTTTGTCTTGCGCGAGGTCCGGAAGCAAGTAGAGCGGAATCCCGTATTGGACCTTCTGTTGAATAAAATGGCGGAGTTGGTCCAGGCCGGCCGCCTTCGATTGGTTGTTGAAGTAATACTCGATGACTTCCCTGTTGCGATGCGCGAAGTAGGGCAGATAACTCTTTAGGTTCGAGTCCGATATCCCCGAGATGATGACCCAACTAAAGGGGACGGCATGCTCGCTGACGAACATGCTGTATCGATAAGAATGATTGTTCGAAAGGAGCGACCGCGGTTGGATGTCGGTCTTAAAATTCCAGCCGCCGAGCGCGACTGCCAGTGCTCCGACCCACCCGAGGACCTCGCGACGTCGTTTGGGAGACGCTTGCGCGAGCCGGGGGGCGGCCGCTGCCGAAACCAAGGCGAGAGCGGCCGCCAGCGGCGGCGCCCAAAAGAACTCTCCGCCATGCCAAAAGGAATTGATGAGAGCATACCCGGCTCCAAAGAGAACCACGAGAAAGATCGGCCTGCGATCTTCCGCGCGACGAAGCGCGATATAAGTCGCGAACGCCAGTCCCAAGCAGATGAGCGCAGCTCCAAAACTGCCCATTGGCGTGTGAGCGACTAAACCGGAATAGAGCGCGTTCGCGTCGGCGCTCAGACGGGTGAAGAGATTTAGCGGCTCGGAGGAGTAAATCCTCCCGATGAGCCCCGGCCCGGAGCGCGCCTCGCTGGGAGAGTAAAGTTCCAGGGTCTTAACGAAGAATGCCTTCAGGGATGCGGAACTCCAAATTTTGAACGCGATCAGAAATGGAACGGTTACGCCCGTTGTGATCAGCGCCGCGGCTCCCCAAAGGGTGGATTTAGCGGCCTTGCTCGATCCGGCCCGGAGCGCGAAAAGAACCATGGGAAGAGCACGATGTTGACCGAGTGAAACAACACGGCTGCGATGAAAGCGGCGCACAGCATCAACGCAGAAGCCGGCGTCGCGTCTTGCGTGAAGGCGAGCGCGCCATAGGCCGTCGCCAGTGCTCCGAGCGTCATGAGCATGTACACTTGGCCTTCCGTCGCCCGGTCCCAGTAATTGCAGGAAACCGCGAGAAGCATGGCGAACGTCAAGGCGAGCACCTTGTCGCGGGTCAGCCGGTAGATGAAACGGGCGAAAAGAACAATTCCGAGAGCACCAGCAACGGCGTTAACACCCTGAATGAGCGGATAGGCCGAAAGAGTGAGGCCGGCGTGAACGGCGAGGTCACGGAGAAACATCATCAACGGGTTGAAGAGAAGGTGCCTGCCGTTAAAGAGGTCCGCGCGCCAGTTCGCTCCAATCCGCTCGATGATTCCCGAAAAGAGAATACCGTCGAAGACGTAGATTCTTTCCGGAAATGCGCCATACAAGACGAGGAGGAAGGCCGCGCCCGATCCGGCGGCGATCCATTCCCGGCGTGGGCTCGCGACGGAGGGAGTGTCCAGCCGCGGGGTTTTCTTGTCGGAGGCGGGGGATTTCATTCTGCTCGACGTGATCAAGAGATCGGTCTTGAGACTTCATATTAGTTAATTTGGCGCCCAGGCTGGTCTCATTAATTAAGCATAAACACCGTAATATTTACGGTGTATGTGCAACATGCACCACCCCTTGCGTATATCGCGTATTTCACGCATAATATCCGTATTAATTACGGTGTTTGTGCATGACCACTATCCCCCATCGCCATAAAGCCTCTTTCGAGCACCTCTTCCAAGTCGCGGAGGGGCAACAGGGGTATTTCACCGCGAAGCAGGCTGAGGCTGCGGGCTTCGACAAGAAGAACCATCACTACCACGTGCGCTCGGGCAATTGGATTTGGGAATGCCGCGGCGTTTATCGACTCTCGAAATTTCCCATCGCGGAGCATCCCGACATGATCACGTGGTCACTTTGGTCGCGAGACCGGTCGGATCATCCGCAGGGAGTCTATTCCCACGAGACCGCTCTGAGCGTCTACAACCTATCGGATCTCATGCCGGCCAAGCTCCACATGACCGTTCCGCCGGAGTTCCGCAGGAACGCTTCAATCCCTGAAGTGCTCGTCCTTCATCGCGGCCGGCTCCAAGATCAAGACATCGAATCCATGCAGGGATTTCGCGTCACGCGTCCTCTGAAAACGATCGTCGACCTCATCGCCGCGGGAGACGTCTCCACCGACCACCTGCAGCAGGCCGTTCGGCAGGCGGTTCAGCGCGGGCTGATCAGCCGAACGAAGGTCGCGGCCGCGACCGGGATACCGGACAACGTGAAGAAGAAGATCGAAGATTTCATGAAGGCGGGCTGATGGAGAAGAAAGGAAAATACGCCACCGCGACGGCATTCCGCCGCGCCTTGGAAGACAGGCTCAGGCAGCTCGCCGAAGTCGAAAAGTTGCCGATCGAGCGTCTCCGACGCAAGGTCGCTTTCGATCGGTTTCTAGCCAGGCTCTTCGCGGACGCGAGCGCCCCCTGGATTCTCAAGGGCGGATACGCCCTGGAGCTTCGCATCAAAGAAGCTCGCGCGACCAAAGACATCGACATGGCGCTACGTGAGACTTTGGGAAACGACAAGCCTCTGGATGAAGCGATACTCGCGGCGCTCGAGAAGGCCGCCGGAGCGGACTTGGCGGACTTCTTCGTTTTCGAGGTCGGCGCGATCATGAAAGATTTGGACGCGGCTCCCTATGGCGGCGCACGCTTCCCTGTCGAAGCGCGCATGGACGCCCGCACCTTCGCGGAGTTCCACATCGACGTCGGCTCCGGCGACGTGGTTATGGCGCCTCTCGACAGGACGGAGGGCCGCGACTGGCTGAAATTCGCGGAGATACCCGCCCCGAAGTTCCCGACGATATCGAAGGAGCAGCACTTCGCGGAGAAGGTGCATGCGTACACCCTTCCGCGGCCCACGGCGAACACCCGGGTCAGGGACATGGTGGACCTGGTCCTGCTCATCACGTCGACCCCGAAGCTGGACATGTCGCTGGTCAAGAAATCCATCGACGCGACCTTCAAGCGGAGAAAGACGCATGAGATGCCCGGCAGCCTGCAGCCGCCGCCCGCCGAGTGGAAACAGCCTTACGCCAAGCTCGCGCTTCAATGCGGCCTCTCCGAAGACCTCGACGAAGCGTTTCGCGTCTTGACTGAATTCCTTCGATCCGATGGATGAGCACGAATCTCACACGACAAGGGTCACAGGTTCAAATCCTGTACTGCCCACCACTTTAAAACCCTCCCTCGCGGGAGGGTTTTTTTGTTCGCGAAGACTCGCTCCGGAGCGAGTTCCGGCGGACGCGGACGACCTTGCTCCGGGGCAAGTTGATCGCGGCGCGCCGGCGAGAGAAATGGGCCTTGACATGGTTGTGAGTGTCTGCTAACATATTCACATGACGCAGCAGAGACTGAAGTCGGGAGAGCGGTGCGAGGCCATCCGGAACGCCCTGCGCCAGGTCTTCGCCGAAAAAGGCTTCGACGGCGCGACGACGCGCGACCTGGCGAAGGCCGCCGGCGTCTCCGAGGCCCTGCTCTATCGCCATTTCCCGAGCAAGAAGGCCATGTACGAGGCCATGAGCGAGGGCTGCCTCGGCACGCAGGAGGAGCGCGAGCTGCACGCCGCGGTCGAGCTGGAGCCTTCGGCGCAGACGCTCGTCCTCATCGTGCACTGGATCGTCGCGAAGATCATCCGCGGCTCGAACGACAAGGCCAAGGCCGTCGACACCCTGGCGGTGCGCAGCATGCTCGAGGACGGGGACTTCATGCGCGCGCTGTGCAAGTCGAAGATGCCGCCGGTCTCGGCGAAGATCGCGGAGTGCCTGGCGGCGGCGCGCAAGAGAGGGGAGACCATCCCGGAAGCCCAGCCGGCCGACATCGACGGCTGGCTCGTGCACGCCGTCGGCTTGGGGATCCGCCTGCCGCTCAAGCCGGCGCGTCCCGTCTTGGAAAGTCAGCTTTCTCGCGATCAGATCATCGAGCGCAGCGTGTGGTTCTGCCTGCTCGGGCTCGGGCTTAAGGGCGAAGTCGTCAAGAAGCTGTACAACCCGAAGGCTTTGGCGCTGCTGGCGGCGGTCTGAATTTTTTTTCGAGTAAAAAGTAAGTAAACGATCACTATATAAGGGAGCGAGCATGGAGCCTCAACAGAGCCGGACCCCGTGGATCGTCGCGCTGACCGTGACGCTGGCGACGTTCATGGAGGTGCTCGACACCAGCATCGCCAACGTCGCCTTGCCGCACATCGCGGGCAATCTCTCCGCGAGCCTCACCGAGAGCACCTGGGTGCTCACGTCCTATCTCGTGGCCAACGCCATCGTGCTCCCGCTCTCCGGCTGGTTCTCCAGCCTCATCGGCCGCAAGAACTTCTACATGATCTGCGTCGCGCTGTTCACGCTGAGCTCCGCCCTGTGCGGCTTCGCGCCGTCGCTGGGCTGGCTCGTCTTCTTCCGCGTCGTGCAGGGCTTGGCCGGCGGAGGGCTTCAGCCCACCGAGCAGGCCATCCTCGCCGACACGTTCCCGCCCGCCCAGTTCGGCATGGCCATGGCCATCTACGGTATGGCCGTCGTCGTCGCGCCCCTGCTCGGGCCCACGCTCGGCGGCTGGCTCACGGACAACTACAGCTGGCGCTGGATCTTCTTCATCAACGTCCCCATCGGAATGGTCTCGCTCTTCATGACGTCGCGCCTGGTGAAGGACCCGCCCTCGTTCAAGCGCATCGACGTCTCGAACGGGATCAAGTTCGACGCCGTCGGCCTCGGCCTCATCGCGCTCGGCCTCGCCAGCCTGCAGATCGTGCTCGACAAGGGCCAGGAGGCGGACTGGTTCTCGTCGCCGTGGATCGTCGCCCTGTCGGTCCTGGCGGTCGCGGGGCTCATCGGCGCCGCGGTCTGGGAGCTCTACACCGACGATCCCGTCGTCGACCTGCGCCTCTTGGCCGACCGCAACTTCGCGGTCGCGATCCTCTTCATGCTCATCCTCGGCGCCGCGTTCAACGGCAGCACCGTGCTCCTGCCCCAGTTCCTGCAGGACATGATGGGCTACACCGCGACGGCGGCGGGCTTCGCGATGTCTCCCGCGGGGTTCATCCTCATCCTCATGATGCCGGTCGCCGGAGCGCTCGTCGCGAAGGTCCAGCCCAAGTGGCTGATCGCCGCGGGCTTCTCGTTCATCGCCGCGTCCATGTGGGTGAGCCGCGGCCTGAACCTGGAGGTCAGCATGGGCTGGGCGATCTGTACGCGCATCGTGTTCGCCTTCGGAGGCCCGCTCATCTTCATCCCGATCAACGTCGCCGCCTACGCGTTCGTGCCCAAAGGCAAGAACAACGCAGCCTCGGGCTTGATCAACCTCGCGCGCAACATGGGCGCGAGCATCGGCATCGCGGGCCTGAGCACGATGATCGAGCGGCGCGCGCAGTTCCACCAGAGCGTCCTCGTCTCGCACCTGACGCCGTACGACCTCGCCTCCCGAGCCGCCCTCGGCTCCGGCGGCGACCGTCCCCTCGCCTTGCTCTACGGCGCCGTTCAGCGCCAGGCCGCTCTGATGTCGTACGTCGACGGATTCCACGTGATGATGGTCGCCATCGTCGTCGCGATCCCGCTGGTCCTGCTGTTCAGGGACGTCGACCGCAGCAAAGCCGTCGAAGTCCCCGTTCACTGAAGAAAGGAGGAGCACCTATATGAAAAAGATCCTGTTCGTCGAAGCGAGCCCCATGGAGAAGTCGGCGAGCCGCGCCATCGCGCAGGTCGTCGAGGAGCAGCTGAAGACGTACGCCGCCGACGCGGAGATCGTCCATCGCGACCTCGACGCGTCGCCGGTGCCGCATCTGAACTTCGAGACGATCGGGGCCCAGCGCGCGGGCGGCGAGGCGGCGAAGCTGTCGGACGAGCTCGTCGACGAGGTCCTGGCCGCCGACCTGATCGTCATCGCCACGCCCATGTGGAACTTCGGGGTGCCGTCCGTGCTGAAGGCGTGGGTCGACCACGTCGCGCGCGCCGGCAAGACGTTCAGCTACTCGGAGAAGGGGCCGGTCGGCCTCGTGACAGGCAAGCAGGCGATCGTCATCGTCTCGTCCGGCGGCGTCTACGAGAACGGCCCGATGAGCGCCATGGACTTCGTCACGCCGTATCTCAAGGGCGTGCTCGGCTTCCTCGGGATCAGGGACGTGGAGACCGTGCGCGTCGGGGCGACGGCCATCCCGAGCCTGGCGGCCGAGGCGTTCGAGAAGGCGCGCCGCCAGGCGATCGCGGCCGTCGGCGAAAAAATTTTGACCGCGAAGTAAGCGGATGCTCAGATGGAGGAATCTATGGAAATCAAAACGGTGCGCACCGACGATCGAGCGATCGCGGCCGCCGAGGTCGAGAAGGCGCTGGAGCGCTCGGTGAAGACGAGCGGCGTCCACGCCTACGTGTGGGGCAGCGACTCCAAGATCCGGAAGGTCACGGCGGCGTTCGGAACGGCCGCACTCCTGTTCGCGTTCGCGGCCGGGCCTGCGCGCGCCGAGCGGCGCGTCGGCGTGCGCGACGCGATCGACTCGGCCATCGCGACCAACGTGACGACCAAGCTCGCGTCGGCCGAGAGCGAGGCCGCGCGAGCCCAAGCGCTCGAGGCCGCGTCCTCGCTCCTGCCCGGCGTGCTCGGCACGGCGTCGCAGTCGCGGATCTTCCGTCAGAACCTGGCCGCCATCGGCCTCACCGGCGGGCCCATCCCGTCCTTGATCGGGCCCTACAACAGCTTCGACGCGCGCCTGCGCCTGACGCAGACCTTGTTCGATTTCTCGACGATCAAGCGCTACCAGGCCGCCGGCGCCGGCAAGGAGCTCGCCGCCCGCCAAGAAGACGCGGCGCGCGAGCAGGTGGCGGCGGCCGCGTCGCTGGCCTACGTCGAGGCTCTGCGCGCCCGCAAGGCCGTCGCCGCCGCCCAGGCCGACGACGAGCTCGCCAAGCGCCTGCTGGCCCAGGCGCAGGACCAGGAGAAGGCGGGCACGGTCAACGGCGTCGACGTGGTGCGCGCCCAGACGCGCGAGTCGGCGGCCGGCGTGGAGCTCCTGCAGGCGCAGGTGGCCGAGCGCGACGCGGCGATCCGCCTCTCTCGCGTCGCGGGCTGGCCGCTCGGCGACGAGTTGGCGTTCGCGGAGGACTTGTCGACCGCCGCCCTCTCATCGGAGCCCCTCGAGCACGCGCTGGCCGCGGCGCAGTCCCTGCGCCCGGAGATCGCGGCGGCGCGCGAGCAGGCTCGGCGAGACGCGCTTCTGGTGACGGCGGCGCAGTCGGAGCGGGCGCCGTCCCTCGTCGGGCTGGCCGACGTTGGCTTGAGCGGCAACCAGCCGGACTCCGGCGCGCGGGCCACGGGCAGCATCGGCGCGGCGCTCTCGGTGCCGCTGTTCACGGGCGGGGAAATCCGCGGGAAGGTCGCGGCCGCCAAGGCGCAGAAGAGCCGCTCCGACGCGCTGCTGGCGGACGCGGTCGCTCAAGTGGAAGAGGACGTGCGCCTCGCCTACGAGCACCTCTCGGAAGCCCAGCGGCAGGTCGCCGCGGCGGAGCAGACGCGCAATCTCGCCGAGCAGGAGCTCAAGATGGCGGAGGACCGCTATGAGGCGGGGGCAGGCGACAACGTCGCCGTCGTCACCGCGCAGGCCGAGCTCGCGCAGGCGCGCTCCGCGTTCGTCTCGTCCCTCGCGGGCGAGCACGACGCGCGCATCAATCTGGCGTCCGCGCTCGGCGAGGCGCGGGAATTCAAGCTTTAGATCACGGAGGAACGTATGGAAACCACGACTCAGGCGTTGAACGGGAGCGGCGAGGCCGTCGAGGCCGCGAAGCTGCTCAAGACTCATCCCGCCGCCGCTCCCGCGAAGGCGGGGCTCTCGGCGCGCGCGAAGGCGATCGCGGCGGGGGCGCTCGGCGCGCTCCTGCTCGGCGGCGGCGCCTACTTCTCCGCGACGCGGGGCTGGGTCTCGACGGACGACGCGTTCATCGAGGGGCACATCGTCCCGGTGAGCGCCAAGGTCCAGGGACACGTCGTGAAGGTGCTCGTCGAGGACAACCAGACGGTCGCGAAGGGCGACGTCCTGGCCGAGATCGATCCTCGGGACTACGAGACGCGGCGCGACGACGCGCGCGCGGAGGTCGCGGGCGCGCTCGCCTCCGTCACCAAGACCGAGCTGGACGCGAACCGCTACCAAGCGCTGTACGAGCGCCGCGAGGCCTCGCGTCAGACCGTCGATCACGCGCTCGCGGACCTGCAGTCCGCGCGCGCCGCGCTCGCGGGGGCCCAGGCGCGCCTGCGCCAGGCGGAGCTCAACGCGTCCTACACGAGGATCCTCGCGCCGCAGGCGGGGCGCGTGACGCGCAAGGCGCTCGAGGAGGGCGCCTTCGTCTCCGTCGGACAGCCGCTGCTGGCGCTCGTGCCCAAGGACGTCTGGGTCGTCGCGAACTTCAAGGAGACGGAGCTGCGCGACATGCGCCCGGGCCAGCGCGCCGAGATCACGGTCGACGCGTATCCCGGCAAGCTCTCCGGCCGCGTGGAGAGCCTGCAGGCGGGCACCGGCGCTCGCTTCAGCGTCCTGCCGCCCGAGAACGCCACGGGCAACTTCGTGAAGGTCGTCCAGCGCATGCCGGTCAAGATCGTCCTCGACGCGCTGCCGGACTCCGGACGCCTGCTCGGGCCGGGGATGTCGGTTGAGGCGGACGTCAAAGTCGATTAAACTGGAGAGGGCATGAGATCCCGGATGTTCGTCTTTCTCGGAGTCCTCTCCGTGCTGGCCTTCTTCACCGGCTTGAAGGCCGCGGAGGCCCTGCCGTCGCATCCCTGCGCGGCGATGGCGGGCGCGCTGGCGCTCGTCGCGTTCATCGTGGCCTGGGCGACGGCCGACCGGCGCGGCCTGCTCCCGGAGGGATCGCGCGCGGCGCGCGCGCTCGCGTGGGCGGCCAGCGGGGCGATGGCCGTGTGGGCGACGTTCCTTCTTCTCGCGGCGGGCTCGAGCGTGGCGGAGCTGCTCCTCTCGGCGACGCCGCGCGGGGCCGCGCTGGCGCAGTCCCTGCCGGCGGCGGCCGGCGCCGCTTCCCTGCTGATCGCGGGGCTGGGCTTCAAGCAGGCCGTGCGCGGGCCGGCGATCAAGGACGTCGTCGTCCCCGTCCGCGGCCTGGCGCCGGGCCTGCGCGGACTCAAGCTCGCGCAGATCAGCGATCTGCACGTCGGGCCGACGATCGGCCGCCGAGCGGTGGAGCGCGTGGTCGCGAGGACTCTCGCGCTGGAGCCCGACTTGATCGCGGTCACGGGCGATCTCGCTGACGGCACGCCCGAGCGCTTGGCGCACGCCCTGGAGCCGCTCGCGCGCCTGAAGGCGCCGCTCGGCGTGTACTACGTGCCGGGCAACCACGAGTACTACTGGGGCGCGCGCGAGTGGCTGGCGAAGGCCCGAGAGTTGGGCTGGACCCCTCTCGTCAACGAGAACCGCCTCGTTTCTCGCGGCGGCGCGGAGTTGCTCGTGGCGGGCGTGCCCGACGAGCAAGGCGGACTATTCCTGCCCGGCCACGCCCAGGATCATTCCCGCGCCGCGAAGGGCGACGCCGACTTCCGGCTCCTTCTCGCGCACCGCCCCGACGGCGCGAACAAGGCGGCGCGCGCGGGCTTCGACCTCCAGCTGTCCGGCCACACGCACGGCGGGCAATTCTTCCCGGCCAGCCTCTTCATCGGCCTTTTCCACCGCTACGCGCGCGGTCTCGACCGCGCGGGGCGCATGTGGATCCACGTGAGCCCGGGCACCGGCTACTGGGGCCCGGCGCACCGCTTCGCGGTGCCGGCCGAGGTCACTTTACTGACGCTGACGGAAGAGCCGCCGGCCGCGGCCCGGCGCTAGAAGCAGCGCGCGCCGGACGTCTGGTACTTGTACAGGAAGTTCGCGTTGGTGCCGCCGCCGCCGACGCTGGTGATCTTGACGACCGCGAACTTGGTCATGTTCGTGCGGACCCCGTAGCAGTCGCCGACCACGAGAGGGTCGGAGGAGTCGTTGATCGCCACCGGCAGCTGGGAGAAGGTGTTGATGTCGCACGGCCCCACGTCCGTGATCGCCGCGGCGCCGTTCGTCGACAGGTTGCCGGCGAAGACCGCGATGTCCCCCGAGGCTCCGTTCACGTTGCTCTGCGTCGAGAAGTCGAACGCGACGGCGGGGCTCTCTCCGTTGTTGCCGATGAAGCCCGAGCCGGTGATCACGTTGCCGCACAGCGAGCTGCCGTTGCCGGGCGCCGACGTGCCCCCGCTGGTGGTCGGCGCGCCCTGGCTCCGCGAGATGGGATTCTCGACGGAGGACAGCGACGTGCCGAAGATCGGGGTGTGGTCCATCGTGTACAGCTTGGATTTGCCGTCCTCGTCGATGAACGTGTAGGCCGCTTGTCCGGAGAACTTCGACGTCCCGCCGAGGTCGTCGGTGGTCGTCATGTCGAAGCGGAACAGCACCTGCACCCGCGAGCCCTTCACCACGGTCTGGTTCGGCGTGACCGATAGGACGATGGTGCGGTAGGAGCGGAAGTCGCTCGACAGCGCGTCCTCGAGCGTCCCCAGGTCGCCCGTGAAGTCGTCGGACACGAGGCGCATGAAGGGCGTGCGGCGCTTGTCGCTGTACGCGGAGGCCAGGGCGCGCAGCGAGGCGACGGCGCGCGCGGACAGCTCGTCGTTCGACGGGGGCTTGGGCGGCGGCGGGGGCCCGACGGGACCCGGCGGTACCGGCGGCGGCGCCGGCGGAAGGGGAGTGGGAACCGTCGTCGTCGAGGCCGTCGCCGGCGCCGTGGAGAGGTCCACCGCCGTCGTCGTGGAGACGTCGGCCGCGCGCGCGGCGGACGGGGCGGCGAGCGCCCAGGCGGCCAAGGCCGCCATCATCGTCGCCGTCGTCCGCCGCGCGCTCATGCCGTCGTTACTGGAGCGGCTTCGCCGGAGTCTTCGCCGCGGCCGCCGTCTGCAGGGCCGACTGGTAGTCGTTGTTGATCGCGTTGTAGGCGTCGTTCGCGTCGTCGGGGTTCGGCAGCGGGCTGCCCTTCAACTGAGCCTCGAGCGCCGAAGTCCGCTTGGCGAAGTCGGCCTTCGTCTTGGCGTCCAAGATCCCGTTGCCCGCGATCGTCCCGGCCAGCTGGACGACCTTGACGTTCAGCGCCGCCGCGTCGGCCTTGCTCATCGGCGACAGCTTGATCGCCGCGGCCACGTCGGCCGCCAGCGCGTCGTACAGGTCGGAGGCCTTCTGCACCTCGTCCTCCGAGCCCTTGACCTTTTTCTCGCCGCGAATGCGGGACGTCGCCTTGGACAAGATGTCGCTGTCGAAGGAGTCGATGCGCTTCAGGAGCGGCTTCTGGTTTTCGGAGCTGACCCTCGACTTCGTCAGCTGGGTCTTGAGCGCCGCGAGCTTCGGCTTGTACACCGCCGCCAGGGTCTCGGTGCCGTCCGACTTCGCCGCCGCGTCCACGTCGTCGCTGAGCTTGTCCAGCGCGGTCTGCGCGGCGGAGATCTTCGAAGGAGCGGCCTTGTCGCAGCCCTTCATGTCGAATCCCTTCCGGCCGGCCGCGGTCGGGCAGACGTCGGCGACGATCTTAGCCGCGCGCGCGTCGAAGTCGGACTTGAAGGCGGGATCGAGCTTCGTGGCCTTCACCTTGGCGTCGAGGGCGGTCAGCTGCTTCTGCAGGTCCGTGTAGAAGCTGTCGCTGCCCTTGTTCGCCTGGGCGAGCGCCACGGCCGCGTCGACGTCGTCGCTGAGCTTCTGGAACGTGTCGGCGGCCGTCTGCACCGCGTCCTCCGTCTTCCTGCCCCTGAGCGCGGGCTTGCCCGCGAGCGCGCCGACCTTCGCGTCGTTCTTGATGTCCTCGAGGGACTTCGTGAAGTCGTCGATGCGCTTGTTCAGCGCGTCCATGTCGGCCCTGTCGACGGACGCCTTGGTCAGCTTCGTCTTCAGGGCGGCCGTCTGCGGCTTGTAGATGTCCGCCAGGGACTTCGCGCCGTCGGCCTTGATCGCCTCGTCGACGCCGTCCGACAGCGTCGCCAGCGCGTCCGTGCCCTTGTCGAGGGAGCTGGGAGTGCCGCGGCAGACGCCCTTGGCGGCTTTCTCCGCGATGCCGGCGGAGAGGCCGGCGGGACGCTTGGCGCCCGCGGCGGGCTCGCACGCGGCCTTCTCGATGGCCGTGAGCTGGCTCTGGAAGTCCTGCTGGATCGGCGCGGCGAGCTTGCTGCCGCTGATCTTCGTCTTCAAGGCGTCGGCCTTGCTCTGGAAAGCCTTCGCGAACCCTTCCGCTTCGGCCTTATCCTTGGCCAGGTCGATGGCCGCGTCCACGTCGTCGCTCAGCTTCTGGAACTTCTCGTCGAGCTTGGCCGCGTCGCCCTTGGCGCCCTTCTCGCCCTTCTCGGCGACGTACGTCGTCATCCCCTTCAGGGCGTTCCCTTTGTCGAAGTTGTCGATCCGGTCGAGCAGGGCCTTCTGGTCGTCCTTGTCGATCTTGCTGGACTGGACCTTCTGCTTCAGCAGGGCGAGCTTCGGGGCGTAGAGCTGGGCCTCGGTCTTCCCGGCGTCCTTCTTGATCGCGTCCGCCAGGTCGTCGGAGAGCGCGTCGAGAGCGTCGTTGGCGTCCTCGACCTTCGACGTGGAGATGCCGGGGCAGTTGGACAAGGTCGGGCTGCCGATGAAGCGCTCGAGCGCGAAGCCTTGGCCGCAGACCTTCTCATTGATCTTCGCGAGCCGCCCCTCGAAGGACGCCTTGAGGTCGGCGTTGAGGCCGCTGCTCTTGATCGCGTCGGAGACCTTCCCGGCCTTCGTGTGGTAGTTCTGGACGAAGGTCTGGGCGAAGGCGGACGCCGGGATCAGCAGCGCGAGCGCGAGGGCGGAGGCGAGGGATTTCATGATGAGGGGAACTCCGGGGTGTTGTAGTTTTTGCGACGGACTTATCATAGAAATTTGACCGACGGGCGTCCAGACCGCTATCATCCTCCTCCCGTGCTCGAGCGAACCGACCTCCCGCGCCGCGCCCTCCTCGCCGCCGTGCTCGCGGCCGCGGCGTTCGCCCCGGCCCGCGCCGCGATCCAGCTGAGCACGGCGACCAAGCTCGCGGTCTCCAACGAGTTCCTCGAGTACGACAACCGCGTCACCGGGTCGAACCCCTCGGGCTCGTTCCTGACGCCCGGAACGCACGCGCAGGAGTCGCTGAACCTGCAGTTGAACACCCTCGCCCCAGACGGCGTCGCCTACGAGAGCGCCTTCGACGGCCGCGCCACGGACGACCCGCGCATCGACCAGAAGCGCTTCAACCTGAAGCGGTTCTACGTGAAGGCCGACACGACGACGGCCAGCGCCGTCGTCGGCGATTTTCTCGGGTCGTTCTCGGACTACACGCTGGGCAAGAGCCTCAAGGGAGCGTCGTACACGCGCAAGACCGACAAGACACAGCTCACCGTGCTCGGCGGCATCGACAAGCCGAACTGGGACGACGTCTGGAACAACAACGCGGACGAGACCGTCGACCGCCAGGTCTGGGGCGCGCGCGCCCAGCGTCAAGTCGGCGACGACGGCCAGGTCGGCGCGAACCTGGTCTGGGCCAAGGACGAGCGCTCGAAGTTCAACACCAGCGCGCCGGCCGTCGACCAGCGCGTGGCCAGCCTCGACTGGACCTTGCCCCGCTACCACAAGCTGGTGCTCTCCGGCGAGTCCGCCTACGCGCTCTCGCAGATCGACCTGCCGACCTCGGACTCCCTCGGCAACCCCATCGAGCAGCACAGCACGCAGTACGGCTGGGCGCACAAGGTGCGCGCGCGCTACACGTACGGCCGCTTCAAGACCGTCGACGACTTCGAGCGCGTCAGCCCCAACTTCCAGACCTCCGAGGGCTCCGCGTCGCCCGACCTGCTGCGCCTGAAGACCGACAACACGGTGACGATCGCCGGGCCGTGGAAGTGGATCGTGCTGCGCTACACCTACTTCCACAACAATCTGGTCAACGCGGACGGGGTGAACACCGCGACGACGCGCATGCCGGAGACCGGCCTGCGCTACGAGGCGCCCGACTGGCGGCCCAACTTCTCCTGGGAGTCGAGGATCCGAGCGCGCGACATCACCTCGTCGAGCGACGGCTCGCGCAAGCGCACGCACAGCCTGATCAACAGCGTCGCCGACCGCTTCGGGCCCCTGAGCCTGCAGGTCGACTACGAGATCCAGAAGGAGGACAAGTCGGACGGCACCGTCAGCCTCCTGCACCACATCCTGGGCGTCGGCTCCAACTCGATGGTCATGATCCAGAAATGGAAGGTCGTCGAGGGCCTGCGCTGGGACCTCCAGCGCGACCGCGACAACTTGATGGGGACCACCGACCAGACGGGCACCGTGAAGGCGAACGTCCTCGTCGTCTCGCCGTGGGCCGTCGACGGCGGCGTGACCTACACGCGCATGCTCGTCATCAACGCGCTGAATCCGGGCAACGACCGGCGCTCCTGGGCGGCGTCCCTGGGCGCCAACGTCATGCACAGCGAGGACCACCGCGTCGAGCTGCGCTACCGGCAGAACGACAACCGCTTCGGCACGCCGGGTCAAGACTACAAGGAGATGACATGGGAGCTTTCGGTCAACGACAAGTTCTGATCGTGCTCGCCGCGGCCGCCCTGTCGGCCTGCGCGGGAGCGGCGGCGCCGGCGCCGGCCGGGCCCCAGCGGGACGCGCGCGCCGCGGTCTCCGCGCTCGTCCAGCGCTACGAGACGCCGACCTCGGAGCGTTTCTTCGACCTCGTCGACTCCAGCCGCTTCCCGGGCTACGACGCGTTCTTCGACAGCGTGCGCCGGTTCCAGATCGACAACCACGCGATCATCCTCGACGTCGTCGTGGACGGCGTCGACGCCAACGAGCCGGTCGTCGGGGTGCGGGCGCATTGGAACAAGAGCTTCGTCGACCCGAAGGGGAACAACAAGCTGAAGAGCGGCCAGTGCGAGCTGATGCTGCGCCGCCAGCCGTCAGGCGGCTACCTGCTGACGTCGATCTCCGGCGACTCGCCGTTCTGACCGCCCTCGTTCCAACGGCCGTCGTCAAACCGTGACTTGCCTCTCATCCGGGGCCCGGTTAAGATGGCTCCATGATCAACGCGTCGAAAGGGCCCATGCCGCGCACGAAGACCGCCGCGAAAAGCGCGCGGACCATCCGCAAGATCTGGAAAAGCCAGCCGACCGTCGAGGGCGCGGGAGTCCGCCTGCGGCGCGGCTTCGGCTTCGACGAGGTCCCGCAGTTCGACCCGTTCCTGCTCTTCGACGACTTCCGCTCGAACAAGCCGGCGGACTACCTGGCGGGCTTCCCGTGGCACCCGCACCGCGGCATCGAGACGATCACCTACGTGCTCTCCGGCGACGTGGAGCACGGCGACAGCATGGGCAACCGCGGGATCATCGGCGCGGGCGACGTGCAGTGGATGACGGCGGGCAGCGGGGTGATCCATCAGGAGATGCCCAAGGGCGACGCCGAGGGGCGCATGCTGGGCTTCCAGCTGTGGGCGAACCTGCCCAAGACGCGAAAGATGATGCCGCCGCGCTACCGCGAGGTGAAATCCTCCGACGTCCCCGTCGTGCGCACCAAGGAAGGCGCGACGATCCGCGTGATCTGCGGGCGCGTGCACGGGGCGCAGGGGCCGGTGCGCGAAATCGTGACGGATCCGGAGTACCTCGACGTGGAGGTGCCGCCGGGATCGTTCTTCGCGCACGCGATCAAGCGGGGCTACACCGCCTTCGCCTACGTCTTCGAGGGCGAGGGCTACTTCGACCGGGAGCGCGACGCGTTCAAGCACGACGCGGTCGGCGCCAACTACTTCGACATGGGCCGCTCCAGCGCGTGCGGCGACGGCACGGTCGTGCTCTACGACGAGGACGGCGAGGAGGTCGTGATCACGGCGGACCAGAAGGCGGTGCGCTTCCTCCTCGTCTCGGGCAAGCCTCTGCGGGAGCCGGTCGCCTGGTACGGGCCGATCGTGATGAACACCCAAGAAGAGCTGCGCACGGCCTTCGAGGAGTTCGAGGCGGGCACGTTCGTGAAAAACCGCCCCTAGCGCCCGGCGCCGGGAGAAAAGGGCTATAATAAGCGCAATGGCCCTCACGAAAGACGCGATGCGCGCGCTGGTGGCGCTCCAGGAGAAGGACAAGGTCCTGGACGCGATCCAAAAGGACATCGACGCGGTGCCTCCGCGCATCGCGGCGCTGCAGGCCGATCTCGCCGCCGAGAAGAAGCGGATGGACGCGGCCAAGGCGAAGACGGTCGAGCTCGAGAAGAAGAAGAAGACCAAGGAGCTCGACGTGGCGGCCAAGGAAGACGCGGCGCGCAAGCACACGGCGCAGCTCAACGAGCTCAAGAGCAACGAGGCCTACAAGTCCATGCAGGCCGAGATCGAGAAGGAGAAGGCCGCCGCCGGGGACATCGAGACGGAGATCCTCCAGATCATGGAGGACATCGACAAGTCCAAGGGCGAGGAGAAGGCGCTGGCCGCGGAGCTCAAGAAGATCGAGGAGTTCTCGAAGGGCGATCTTCAAAAACTCGAGGCCGAGCTCTCGCACGCGAAGGGGCGCCACGCCGAGGCGAAGGCCGTGCGCGACGCCGCGGCCGAGCCGGTGCCGGCCGACATCATGAAAATTTTCAACCACATCCGCTCGCGCGGCAAGCCCGACGCGGTGGTGCCGGTCGTGGACGGGCATTGCGGCTCCTGTCAGATGACGCTGTCGCCCGCGCTGATCGCGGAGGTCGCCAAGCTCAAGACCTTGGCGACGTGCGAGAGCTGCCAGCGCATCCTCTACAGGCCCGAGCAGTTCGTCGCGACCGCGGCTTAATCGATTTCAGGAACGGCTGGAGGGTCGCTGGCCCGCAAGGGCGGGAGGAACTTCCGGACTCCGTAGAGCGTGACGCCCGTGGAAATGCGGGGAGGCGAGGGCCATATCCCTCGTCGACGGAAAGTGGCACAGAAAATCACCGCCCGCGTGGGTAAGGGTGAAAAGGTGGGGTAAGAGCCCACCGCGGGAGCCGCGAGGCTGCCGGCATAGCCAAACCCCGTCGGGAGCAAGGCAGTGGGGCGGAGCGCGCTGCTCGCGCGTGCCGGGCGCAAGCCCGGACGGCCGCCCGGTCGCCGCATAGAGAAATGATCCTCCATCTCCGCGAGGGGAGGACAGAATCCGGGGTACAGGCCGTTCCTGGATAAAGGAAGGAGGGCGCTCCCTAAAGGGGCGCCCTCCCGCTTTTTGGTGTGGGCCGAAAGTCGCCTTTTCGTGGGCCATTCGACATCGGCTGGATTGGGGCCAATGCCCCAGGTCGCCGGATGGCGGGGCGGCTATACTTGCGTTATTCCCCAGACGGGGACTCTTTAACTCGGGGGATGGGCCCCGGGGCATCCACGACCCAACCTGATTCGGGTGAAACCAGGGGCCTGAGGTGGGCGGCACCTCTGACCTTGGGTTTTTCCTTTCTGGAGTAAACGGGAATGATTCAAATTGTTGGACGAAATGGCGTTCGAATTCTCCTTCTTTCCGCGGCCGCGGTTGCGCTTTCGTCTGCGTGCAAGAAATCTACGACACCGCCGTCCGCAAAGAGTGAGACGAAGCCCGTAAATCTTTCGATGCCGAGCTCTGGAACCGTCGATAAGGATGCGGAACTCAAGAGTCTCATCGAAAAGAAATACGTCGGTAAGCCGGCCGAAAAGGACGCGATGCTTCAAGATGTCGCTAAGATCAGCGCACTCGACGAAGCTGAGCGGAATCTGGCCGACAAATACAGACGGACCATGATTACTGCCGCGCCTGCGGATTTTAAACCCGAACCCGTCGACCGGAAGATTCGCCTTCGCCTTGTTCTGGAGAACTCGAAGATTCGAAAGGGATCGCGACCACGATTTCGCCTTGAGATGACGAATGTCGGCCGGGAGCCGATCGAGTATCACGAGGATAAGGCGGGACTTTTCGCGAAAGGGACCGGACTGGATGATTCCAGAGTCATGCATCTTTTCATCACGGATCCGAGCGGACGCCGCACGAAGGTAATCGGCGCCTGGGGGCCTGACGGTGCGACATCCTCGCGTCGACCGGACCGTTTCGAGGCCGTGCCTCAAGGCCTGTCCGTCGCGGATCAAGAAAAATGGGCCGCTCAGACTGCGGCGATGTCCGAGGCAAGCAACAGCTTCAAGGTCAAGCTCCTGCCTGGAGAGACTCTCCACAGCATTGGTGACGACGACTCTCCGCAGGAGAATTTCAGAACCTTGCGGAGTGAGCACGATTTCTTCGAGATTCCGGGAGTCTATCGACTTCAGGTCGAACTTGAAGACAGGCCGAGACCTCTCAGCGACGCCTATATTGAGGCGTACTTGCGGTCGGGCGGCACGCGCGAAGAGCTCAAGGCGAGCCGCGACCGCGCGGCGAAGGAAGCGTTCGGCCCCGTCTCTTCGAACGTCGCGATCTACGAGATTCTCCGATGAGCGCCCTTATCTTCTACGTTCTCTTATCGGTGCCTTCGCTTGCCGGCGCGGCGCTTTGTTCCAAGGCGCTCGATGGTCAGCCCTGCACGCCCGATTCAACGGCGGAGACGAAGAAGATCAAGGATGTGATTCTTGCGGATATCGCGGCCGCGCAAGACATGAAGGACGTCGTAAAGATGCTGGAGATTCGATATCGCGCGGCTCGAAACGATCCAAATGTGAGCGCGGAGGCCGCGCTCGCCGAACTTGAGCCCTACCGCGAAAAGAAGCGGCAGGAGAGCGCGCTTTATCAGGACGCGATAACGAAAACCCTAGCTCTCTATCACATCCAGCCCGATGGGGGCGAGCCGATGCCCGTCGCCGCGCCGCTCGATTCAGAGGTGGGATGGATCAAAGGGAAAGTCGCTCATTGGGACCCGCGGGTGACGGAGTCGGGACCTAACGCGATGCTCGTGGTCAAGATCGAGAACAACGGGCAGACTCACTACCAAGGCCGGATCCATATGGATACCAAGGGCGATGACGGCGTCCTCGGTTTGACGCTCATGGACGGCCGAGTGCTCATTCTGCAAGGAACTTTCGATAAGGTGCTCGAGGAGAAAGTCCCTAATCCTGGGTTTCTCGCGAGCGTGCTTTACCACGAATCCCGCCATTTTACGCGTCTTAACCACGAATCCACGTCGGAGCCGGGCCATTACATCGGTTGGACGGTCCCGGAGAGGGAAGAAGTCATCGCATACGACGACGAGATCAAGATGGCCCATGTCTTCGGCTTGACCGACGACGAGATACAAGAAGAAAAGCGCCTTCGGAAAGCGAAAGCCGACGCCATTCGCGACGGGAATACAACGTCATATCGCATTGATCCCGCCGACGAACAGAAGTGGCAGAAATACTACGACGAGGAGCAGCTTGATATCGAGGAGGATTATAAGAAGCTGAAGGTCATTGTCGAACAAGACCGCAAGATACAAGAGCGTATTGCGGAAGAAGAGGCGCGCAAGAGGCGAGAGGAGTCCGATCGCGAAGCGACGCGGGCAAGCTTGAGAGCCACGCTCGCGGCGCTGACCAATCAGTGCGGGTTTCAGCCCGTCTTCGGCCCACCGACCGCGGATGTTTTCTGGTCGGAAGCTAAGCCCGGCAACGTCATCAAGGGTTACGTCAATAAATATTCGCCGTTGGACGCCTATACGTTTCCGACGGCGCAGACTTGGGATGATTTGAAGGTCACCCTCATGCTCACGCGTTCCTGCTCACTTGTCGATCCGAGTGTGGACGGGACGAATGAAAGCGTCGCTCCACCGTGCAACGAGGGCGTCGATATCCTCAACGCCCACGCGCACGATCAGGCGTTTCTCGACAGGATATCCGCACAGGTCACGATGAAGGATGGCACGGGATTCGGCAGTCCGAACCGTCACTACGTGTATGGTTGCGTCAGCGACATACTGAAGCAGTTCCGTTTTCCGCTGACGGTCAAGAAGTATCAGAAGGCCTTCGAGGCGCAAGCCGAGCGGAATGCCCGCATCAGAAAAGAGAAAGAGAAGCAGCATGAACAGGAATCCGAAGCGCCCGGCAGATCCGATCGGAGGGCTCCGAGGGAGAGGCCGCAGAAGCCGTACGATCCTTGCCGCGACAACGGCAACATTCGTTGCCCTCAATGGTGAGAATCGCCCGGTCGCCGCATAGAGAAATGATCCTCCATCTCCGCGAGGGGAGGACAGAATCCGGGGTACAGGCCGGTCCTGGATAAAGGAGGGAGGGCGCCCCCTAAAGGGGCGCCCTCCCGCTTTTTGAAGGACTGCGGTTAATTTGAGGCGGTGGTGGGATTGCCGACGACTCCAGCCCAGAGCGCGAACTCGGTGTCGAGATCCTTTTGAGCCTCATTAGGGTCGCGCATCGTGGTCTGTCGAGTCTGCAAATCGGTGACGCAGGCCGAGACGATCTTGCCGTCGCGGTGGGCGCGGAAGGCGCTGAAGGTCTTTCCCGGGATACCCAAAGTGATCACGATATCCTGCTCGACGCCGCGACTGATGTAAAACCCATGAATGTCCGTGGCCGCATGACCAGCCCCGACCGAGCGGCTCGGCCATGACTGTCCGGTCGCGCTGAGACCGAGGGGATTGGAAACTGTCGGGACGAGCTCTCGGTCTGTGCCTTTCGAGGCGATCAATTGCAGGATCCTATTCAGGACATCCGGGGTCAGCGGCGAATTCGAAGCCGAGGTCAGGGTGGCCGGGACCGCCGCCGGCGTCGATGCCGGCGCGGGGAGGGCGATGCCGGCGCCGCCGGCGAGCCCCTGCCCTTGAAGGGCGTGCAGAATCGATTGGGCGGCCATTTGGGCGGCGGGGGCTCCCGCAGCGGCGAGTTCGACGTTCCCCGAGGACGGCAATAGGGCTGACGTCAGGATCAAAGAAAACACGAGAGAACAGAGGGCGGCATGTGACGGCATTCGCATGATCGAGTCTCCTTGCCCGGTCGGCGTCCGGATAGAGAAAATATACCGCTTGTCGCCCCTTGCTTCCTGGGGCGGATGTCCCGGGGTCGTCCTCCTATTTGGCCCACGGTTGCCCGCCCCGGAGGACCTAGGATGACAATCCGGGTCTTGACGGCCATAGTCCCCGGGGTTACACTCCGGAAACCCCTATGCATCCCGCGACCTTCCTCTCGGCTTTCCTCCTTTTCAGCGGCGCTTCTTCTTGGGCAGTTTGCCCTCCGACCGTATCCAGCCCCTGTACGGAGAACACAGCGACGGCACCTCTTCTGAGCGATGATCCTGCCTCCCCCTTGACCGTGA
>DATNGC010000012.1:0-4383 GCA_035606075.1 Elusimicrobiota bacterium | reverse complement strand
GTGGGCGTTCGTGAGGATGCGCCGGCGCCCCGCGTCCACCACGGAGCCCGTGCCGAGCTCGCCGGAGCCCTCGTCGCCGGTGCAGAGGAGCAGCGCGACCGACTTCGACGCCGAGGCGTAGATCGTCTTCGGATCGAAGGGCGTCTCGGAGGCGGGCGCCGGCGCGGGCCCGTCCTGCAGAGCCGGCGGGATCGCGGCCGAAGCCGTGATCAGCGCGCCGTCGTCGCGGCGGCCCCGCAGGTCGGCGGCCGCCAGCGCGAGCAGGACGCGCCCGGCGAGCACGTGGGCGCGGACCTCGGAGGCCGGGTCGAGCTTCTTCTCGCGCACGGAGTCGCGCACCGATTTCAGCGACTCGTCGAGGCGCGCGGCCTCGGGGGCGGCGGACCAGCCGGGTTTGGACGAGAGGACGCTCTCGCCCGCGGGGGAAAGGCCGCGGGCGTAGGCTCCCCAGCCGGCGGCGACGAGCGCCTTGTCGTCGATCGCGCCGGCGGGGCCCGTCAGCAGCGCCTTGACCGCGGCCGGAGCGGGCGCGCGGCGCGGCGCCGCCGCCCACGCGGCGAGGGCGCGCGCCGCGTCCCTCTTCGGGACGGCGGCGTCTCGGCCGCCGTCCGTCACGGCGAGGGCCTGTGTGAACTCCGACGCGGCGAGCGCGTCGTACACGGAGGCCGCCGCGCGGAGATCGCCGGGGCTTGGGTCCGGTCTCAGGAGCGCGGCGCGAAGCGCCCGCGCGCGGTCGAGCAGGCGCAGGTCGAGGTCCTCTCCCTGGTCCGTCGGGATGCCGCCGCGGACGGCGGCGACCGCGGCCACGCGCGGGGCGCGCCGCACGGGGCCGTTCAGAAAGGAATTGAGGCTCGCGAACAGGGAGGAAAGAGGACCGCTTTCGGCGGGCTTGGCCGCCGCCGGGCTCGACGACAGAAGAGCCGCCAGAAGGACCAGTTTCATAGTCACGATTATGTCGCCGGACGGAGGTTTTGTCAAGGCGACGGAATGCGTATAATCGCTCCATGAAAGGCTCGCGTTTCCTGAAGGCGGCCGCCGCTCTCGCGGTCCTCGCCGCGCTGGGCGCCGGCGCGGCTTTCGTCGCGGTCAAGGTCTATTTCCCGGAGCCGCGGGCGCGCGCGTGGGTCGTCGACGCCGCGCGCAAGCAGCTGGGCCGGGACGTGCGGCTCGCGCGCATCGACGTGGGCCTGCGCGGCCTGAGCCTGGTGGGCCTCGAGGTCTCGGAGAAGCCGGACTTCTCCGCCGGCACCTTCCTGAAAGTCGCGGACTTCCGGCTCCGCCCCAGCTGGAAGGCGCTGATCAAGCGCAAGCTGGTCGTGGCCGCCGTCTCGGCCGACGGCCTGCAGGTCCAGGTCTTGCAGGGCAAGGACGGACGTTTCAACTACGAGAGCCTGACCTCCTCCGCGGCGACGGCCAGCATGGCGGCGGCCCCGCCGGCGAGGACGGATGAGGCGGCTCCGCAGCTCGACGTGCGGCATGCGAGCGTCACGAACGGAGCCCTGGAGTACCGCGGCGCCGACGGCTCGGCCTGGGCGCTGAGCGGCGTGTCGCTCGAGCTGACCGATTTCAGCCAGGCCGAGCCCTTCGGCCTCGAGACCGCGTTCCGCGTGCGGGGCGCGGCCGGCGGGCGTCCGGTGGACGCCCAGGTCTCCTTCGAAGGGCTGATCGACCTCGCCCGCGGCAGCCACGAGAAGTTCAAGGCGGCGATCAAGAAGCTCGTCGTCGAGCAGGAGGGGCTGCGGCTGACGGCCACGGGCCAGGAGGACGGCCTCGACGCGCCGGACGTCGCGCTCGACGCGTCGCTGGCGGCCTCCGGAAAAGAGCTGCTCTCCGTCGGCGGCCGCCTCAAGCTCGGTCGGGCGGCGTCGGCCGACCTCAAGTGGAAGACTCGCGCGCTCGACACGTCGTTGATCGCGCGCTTCGCCCCGCGGTGGGGCATCCCGGCCCTCGAGCTGCCGCCCGCGGAGGGCGCGCTCGTCGCGACGTACGAGCCGGGCGCGGCGGACGTCAAGGCCTTCTCGGCGAGCTGGGCGGGCAGCCGGATCCAGGCCGCGGGCTCGGCGCGCGGACTCGGCGGCGCGAAGCCCGTCTACGAGGGCCGGGCGACGTTCGGGCTCGATCTCCCGGCGCGCAAGCCCGGCGCGTATCCTTTCCTGAAGCTGCCGCCCGCGCTGTCCCTGCCCGCCGCGCGTCTGGACGGCGAAGTCGTGCTCAAAGACGGCGTGTTGAAGATCGTCTCGCTCAAGACGAAGACCGCTCAAGGGGTCGTCTCGCTCGACGGCTCGGTGAAGGGCGCCCTGAGCGCCAAGCCGGTCCCCGACGTGACCGCCGTCCTCGCGCTGGACCTCCCGGCCTTCAAGGTCTCCGATCTGCCGGTGGCCTTGACCGGGGTGCCGGGGTCCTTCGCCGTCCCGGCCGGACGCCTCGAGGGGACGGTCCGCGCCTCCGGCGAGGACGTCTCATTGAAGGGCGTCGCGTTCAAGGCGCGCGGCGCCTCCATCGGCGTCGATGGGACGGTGCGCAAGGCGTTGGCGGGCGCTCCCGTCCCCGACGTCGCCGTGACGGCGGACCTGGTTTTGCCGGCGCTGACGGACCGGGACCTCCCGTTCCCGGGCGTCCCGGCGGGCCTGAAGATGCCGCCGTCGCATTGGGCGGCGGCGCTGGACTACTCGCCGCGCCTGATCAAGCTCAAGTCGTTGCGCGTGCGGACGGGGAAGAACGACCTCGAGGCCTCGGGCTCGGTGACCGACCCCTCGGGCCGCGCCGCGTTCGACCTGCTCTTCAAGTGCCGCTCCTTCGCGCTCGAGGAGCTCACCCAGCTGACTCCGCGGACGCGCGATCTCAAGCTCGCCGGCTCGGGCTATTTCGCGCTGTCCGTCACCGGCACGGAGGAGAAGCCGATCTTCGGCGGCAAGCTGCAGTTCAACGGCCTCGGCGCGACGGTGGCGGACCTGCCGCTGTCGGGCTTCACGGGCACGGCCTCCTTCGACCCGGAGCGCATCGACGTGCCGAACCTGACCGGCCGGTTCGGCGACGGCAAGCTGTCGATGGACCTGACCGTGAAGGACTACGCGAGGTCTCCCGAGATCGACCTCGAGGCCCAGCTCGACCGCTTCGACCTCGGCAAGTATCTCGCGGCCAAGGCCGCGATCGCCAAGGAGCAGTCCGCCGCCGGCGCGGCCCAGGCGGCGAAGTCCGGCAAGCCCGCCGAGGCGCGGGGTCCGTCCGCGCCGTTCGCGACGCGCGGCCATCTGAACGTGGGCACGCTGTTCCATCCCAACGCGCTGGTCAACGACGTGAAGATCGGCTGGGACCTGCGCGGCGTCACTCCCGACATGCGCCGGCTGACGGGCGACGCGAAGCTGCACGTGGGCGCGGGCAAGCTCATCCGGCTCGGCGACGCGGTCCTGCCGAAGACCGTCAAGGTCCTGCTCTTCCCGGTCCTGATCGTGCAGCGGATCCGCGGCGCCGATCTCAACGACATGGCGCTCAACCAGATCGTCGGCGACTACGGCTTCAAGGACGGCCTGATGACCCTTCGTCAGTCGGGGCTCGACACGGACGCGATGCACGTGACCGAGACGGGCACGATCGACCTGCCCGCGGAGCTCCTCGACCTGGTCGTGACCACCCAGTTCGGCAACATCGTCCCCGTGGACACGGCCGTGACGGGCACCTTCGATCAGCCCAAGACGAAGGTCCGCATCGCCAAAGCCCTCCTCGGCGACCCCGCCAAGAACCTCATCCAGGGCCTGCTGAACAGATAGCTGGGGTCAGGCCTTTAGTTAATTTTGTTATTCGTCAGCGATCGATCGAGCTAAATAACTAAATTAACTAAAGGCCTGACCCCATCTTTATTGGGCGAAGTAGTCGTTGAGGGCGGCGGTGACTTTCGCGGCGGTGGCCTTCGACAGCGAGGCGAGCGAGCGGCGGCGGGCCTCGCCGGCCTCGGTGGCGTCCTCGCGGGCGGTCACGTCGAAGGTCGAGAAGGTCTGGCCGGTGCGGCCGTCGGTGAGGCTCACGGTCGCCGTCGCGCGCGAGCGCTTCCAGCGCGGGTCGCCGGAGGACTGCTCCTGGACGCCGACCTGCGCGGCGGCCGTCAGGTCCGCCTTGCCGGCTCCGGCCTTGGCGGACAGGCCGGCGGCGTTGAGCCCGGAGACGACGGCGGTCTGGACCGAGTCGGCGCCGTCTCCGGTCACGGACACCGCCACGTCGAGCGCGGCCAGCGCCGCGGCCGCGTCGGCGCGGACGGCGGCGCCGTCGAAGACGCTCTGAAGGGGGCCGCCTCCCAGCACGCGGGAGTCGGAGGCCAGACCGGCCTGGGCCTTCGACAGGGCGAGCAGGCGCGCCGCGGCCTTCGCGCGGGCGAAGGGCTCGGTCGAG
>DATNGC010000011.1:0-20966 GCA_035606075.1 Elusimicrobiota bacterium | reverse complement strand
TGTAGAAGCGCGCGCCGACGTCCTGGATGTCGAAGACGAGCGCGTCGATGCCGGCGAGCTGGGCGGGCGTGGGCCGCTGGGCGTTGCCGACGAACAGGCTGTAGAGCGGGATCTCGCGTCCGGCGGCCATGACGCGGTCGGCGGGGATGATCTCCTTCTCGCTCGTCGCGGAGAAGCCGTGCTCGCTGCTGTAGACGGCGGCGAGGGTCACGCCCGGCGCGGCGGCGAGCAGGTCGACGATGGACCGCCCTTGGGCGTCCACCCCGGTCCGGTTGGTGATCACGCCCACGCGCTTGCCCTTGAGCGGCGCGAAGCCCCCGGCCTCGAGGACGTCGAGGCCGCTCATCACGCGCGAAGGCCGCGGCGGCGCGCCCGCGCAGGCCGCGAGAGCGAGGACCGCGGCGGCCGCGAGGAGCCGCGTCACCGGACCCGGTCCAGCACGACCTGGACGCCGGTCGCGCCCGACTCGGTCAGCCCCGGGGCGTCGCCCGAGAGGTCGCCCGGCTGAGGCCGTCCCACGTCGCCGTGCGTGTTCATCTCGACGTGCACCTTCAGGCGCTCGCGGCGGCGCACGCGCGGCACGATCAGGTCGTCGGGGCTCATCTCGAAGGGCGCGGGGAACTCGGGGTTGACGATGCGGCGCACGGCGACGGGGACGCCGCCCTCGTTCTCCGCGACGACGAACAGCATCGCGTTCACGCGCGGCGCGCGCTCGCGCAGGCGCGGGGCGATGTCCACCGTCCCGGACAGGCTGAAGTCCCCGGTCAGGAAGTTGCAGCCGCCGAGCGCCGCCGCGGCGAGCGCGAGGGCGAGACCGGGCCTCATGCGGCGGGCGCGGGGGGCTCCGCGGCCGGCGCCGCCTTCACGGCCGCCTTGACGCCGAGCCACAGGAAGGTCAGGCTCAGCGCGACGGAGATCAGCTGGAAGAAGGGGATCGAGACCGGCAGGGTCGCGTCGAGGGCGTACAGCAGGGAGCCCGCGGTCTGCGCGTGCAGGCCGATGCGGAACAGCGCCGCGTACTCGAGCGCGCCTCCCGCGAGCGACGCCAGGACGAGGCCGGCCAGGCCGTACAGCAGGGCGCAGAAGGCGAGCGCGACCGCGAAGGCGAGGAAGAAGAAGAGCATCAGCGCGGGGTAGAACACCCAGTCGAACGTCCGCTCCATCTCCTTGTACATCGTCGCGTCGACCGTGACCGGATGCTCGGGCGCGGACTTGGTCAGGTCGATGGTCTCGAGCTGGCCCTGGCCGCGGTCGAGGTAGAGAGCGTTGCCCGTCAGGTACGCGATCACCTTGGCCTCCTTCATCTGCTCGGCGGTGACGGGATCCTTGCGGCCCGTGTCGATCATGACCGCGACGTCGGCGATCTTGGGGTGCTGCACGCGCAGGGGGCCCGGGGTCGTCGAGGTCGCCCCGCCCGCCGCGAACGTCAGCGGCGGCATCGCGGTCTCGAGCCAGTCGAAGGTCTCGGTGAACATCGGCGCCAGGCGGATCTTGACCGAGATCCCGATCGCCCCGACGAAGATCAGCGACAGGAACGCCGCGTAGCGGACCGTGCGGGCGCCTTTCTCGGCCGCGAAGCGCTTGTACGCGCCGGGCCGGACGATCGAATCGAGGAGATCGGGTATCATGGCGCCATTCTATCCATTCTCAGGGCGGTTCGTCCCGCCCGTTGACGCGGCGCTTGCCGCGATCTACACTGTGGGGATGCCGCGCCTGCTCGCGTTCGCCGTGATCTTTTCGCTGCTCGGGGCCTGCTCGTCCGGCGGGGGCTGCGATGGCGGCACCTCCGACAACAAGTCGTCGTCGAGCGGCTCCTCGGGCGGCGCCGGAGGCGGCGGGCCTTCGCACGGCACCAGCGAGACGGTCTCGTTCCAGGGCTTGGGCAAGAAGACCGGCGGAGCTCCCGCCTCGTCCGACCCGCAGGCGGCCGCGGCCGCGCTCAACGGCGAGGGCGGCAAGCCCGCTCCGGCGGCCGTCGCGGGGAACGCCTCGGCGACGGCGGCGGCGCCGCAAAGCGTGATCTGCGGCGGGTTCCCTTATCTCGCGGCGGACTGCAAGACCGACCCGGTCTTCGAGCAGATCCAGAAGAAGTGCTGCCTGACGGGCCAGGTCCTCAAGTGCGAGGCCATCCCGGGCGGGGCGCGCTTGACCGGCACCGGCTGCACCGCGACGCCGAAGTAGCTTCCGTCAGTGCGGCACGGAGACCTTCGGACGGCGTCCCAGGACTTGATGGTAGGAGAGATGCAAGGTCCTTGCGCTGACGGTATGGGCCGCTAAGTCGACCGTCGAAGGAAGCCACTGCCAGACCTGTTTGTCACGGTTCCACCAGTAAACCTGAAGGTCGGTCTCATGGAGGCCGTCGGCCTGCGCGGACTTGGGGTCATAAGGCAGCACGACGGTGACCGGCGAGGCGAGCGGGACGCTCTCGGGGCCGTACACGACGGCGGTTGAGACCGCGACCAAATTCGCCGCGTCCAGCTTCCGGTCGCGGAGCGACTGCTCGAAGACGACGCGGATCGTCGGCGTCGAGAGGGTGACCATGAGGTCCACTGGAAGGACGCCCGGCGGCACGATGATAGCGGCTTTATCCGCGCGCGTCAGCGAACCTCCGAGGGCCTTCGTGATGAGGCCGCTCACCGTGGACGTGCTTGGGCGGCCCGCGCCCAGAACTTCGCAGAGAGTGAAGCTGCTGACGGTCGCGGAGACCAGGCGGTTCATCGGATCGACGGTCGACTTGAGGGCGTCCCAATTCGAGGTCGCGCGGTTCCAGGCGTAAATGCCGAGATGCTTCTCGTCCAACCCGCCGGTCCAGACCGACATGAGATTGTACGGGAGGACGACAGTGACGCCGGAGCTCAGGGACACGCCTTCGGGGCCGAACTGGACGGGGTCCGAGGCGCTCTTGAGGCCGGCGGCGGCGATTTTCGTCGATCGAGCGGTTTCTTCGGCCGGAAGGCGTGCGGTCGGAACGGCGACGCTCACGACAAGGTCGCGAGGCAAGGTGCCGGAAGACACGACGACAGCCGCACCGTCCAGGCGCCGAACAGTTCCTCCGGTTTTGGCGGGAATCCGCGCGCCTGCCTTTGCAGGCGTCGACCAGGAAATGCGGCCGGGGCTCTTATCGAAGACTCGGTCGAGATGCCTGCGGAATCCACGCGGCGTGGCGGTCGAGTTGTAGAGTTGAAAGAGCTTTTCGCCATCCTGTGGGACGCGGTTCTGCGCGAGAGCTTTTGGGCAGCAAAGTAATAGGGCCGCCGCCGTAGCGACGGCGCATGCACGCGCGTGTGCGAGCGTTCCGATGATTGCCCGGTTAACGGCCATCGTCCTGGTGCCCTCCGTCGCGATGCTCGTCATCGTCGCCCCTCTGCTGCTTGTGGGGAGCAGGCAGTTGGGATAGGATAACCTCCGCATTCACTTCGAGAAGTTGATAGGCTTCACTGCTTAGAAATCGTTCATGGTCGTCGTGATGCTCTCGGCCCTCATGCCGATCGTCGCGATGCCGCTCGGACTGCTCGCGGTGTTGCTGTTGGAGCATGTCGATGAACTTCCTAATCCGTTCTGGCGCTTCTGAATCTTGTTGCCTGGAGAGAGCCTGCTTCGCTTCGCTAAGCTGCTTGTCCAAATCATCGATGAAGTCTTTGCCGCCAAGCCACCCCAAGTTTGCAGCTTGATGCTTGGCCGCGATCAGTGAATCGATTAACTGACTTGGATTCGTCAAGCTCGCCGGTTGAACTGGGCCGACGGTAAATCCTTGCGATTGAATTGTGGCCTGAATGGCTTTATCAAGATCGACGATTTTTTGCGCATCATCGTAGCTCACGCCTGGGTCGTCGATCCCCTGCTTGATGAAGTCGCTGGGCTCATATAGCGGCTTCGCGACGAAGGTCCGGATTCCGGGCGGCGCGTGACTAGTCAACACAAACGGCCCCTGAGACTGTCCCGGTGGAATGGAGCCACTGAACCATGTCGCAGTTTGATGCACCGTGGGCCCGGAATCCCAACCCACAGGTTGCGACTTAAATCCGACGGGGATCATCCCGCTAACCGTCGGAAAATCTCCCAAGCCGGAGTACCCAGTCGCCGTATTCGTTAACCCATCCGAGCTGAGCGGCGCACCACCAGAAGAGTTGGAGAGATTCAGATCGAACGAGAAAATCTGACCGACACTCTGCGGCGAGTTGGTGAGCGTGTACGAGTATTGGAAGATCCCAGACGCGGGGTCAAAGGTCACGGACGTTTTGACTGTCACCGTGGAGGTGGGTATGCCCGCGGGTAACGGTTGCGCTCCGGCGGCCGTAACCGTTCCGCAGAGCAAGAAACATCCAAACAGTCGAGATCGCATTCTTATTGTCCCCCTGCGCCAAAGCAGTTTTCGCGTCCTGGAAATTGATAATGAATGGGACCTTCAATGACGCGATTGCCTCCGAATTTCCCCATTATTGCGGTCAACTTCTGAATCTGAGCGTTGCTGAGGCCGGTCTTGTCGATGTCGACGCTGTTGCCTCCGCGGTGGCACTTGTGCCCGGGCTCGGTCCTAGAGTTCAGTGTCGGTCGCCAGTCCGAACAGATGTCGAAAATGCCGCCCTCCGCTAGGCTCATATCGTTCACACCTAGGACAACTTTCGTTTTGTTGTACCAGTCTTCCAACGCCGCGAGGGCGCTTGTGGAAGTAGCGACCGTCGCCCAATGACTCGATGGATGATGTATCGGCGTTCCGGGGCAGAACTTGTACGTTGTCACGCCGGTGTTGCCGGAATACGTGATGAACGGATATGCCACCGTTGAGATATCCACGAGTGGAGCATTGGTCTGGTCGGCGACCTTCACCTGGACAATGGCCGACACGCTCGAAACCGACAGGTCGCTGGTCGTTCCAGCGGTCAGCGTCTCGACTCCGCCAGTCCAACTGGAACGAAACACGGCCGCGAACAGCCCGTTGTTTCCCGTAATCCCGTAAATCTCCGTAGAATTAGTGACCGTAAACACCCCCACCGGGCGGTGCCCATTTTCGTGGTCGTGGCCGCCTGATCGCGCGACATAGGTCGACCGGACGACGACAGGGTACCCGACGATCGTGTCGCCGGGGCCGCCGGCGCCATAGACCGTGACGCTGGCGACGAGCACGCTGTCGGGATGCACAATGCCATCGAGCATGAGCGGGACGATAGTCGGCGTGCTGAGGCTGATGCCGATGAATATTTTTCCATGCAACGTGAAATTGATCTGCCCTGGCGTCGCTCCGGAAACCTGCGCCGCAACAAGATAATCCCCGGACATGTTGCCGAGTTGCACCTGAACGTCAGACTCTCCATTCGCGTTCGTCGGCACGTCGCGGCTGGCAACGACGGTGCTCGGGAAACCGGGAACTTCCAGGAGATCTTGCCCCGTCGTTCCGCTCGGAAGCGACGTGAAATCCCAACGCACGTTCACGTTCGCTGCGGGCTGGCCTCCCCGCGTGACCTTGACCCCCAGCGGCGCTGACAGCGTCTTCGTCGGTGTCGCGTCCTGCGATGCAGCCGAGACTGCCGTCAGAACCGCCGCGCCAGTCCCCTGGCCGAATTTCGCGACGTATGTAAAATTGCCGCTCGCCGATGAATTCTGCCCCACCATGTAGACATTGCTTTGCGCGTCGGTCGCGATCGCGTTCCCGCCGCTCGTGCCGTTGTTGCCGAAGATCCCGAAGTTCCAAGCGATCGAGCCGTCCGGCGCGTATTTTACCGCCTGAACATGACTGCCGCTGGCGTCATTGATGTTCGCCAACACATAGGAGTTCGACGCAGCATCGCCCGCCACGGCCGGGAATTCGCTCGTGAATCCGCCCTGAGGATTCCCGCCGAGGGATATCGTATTGTTAGTGAAGACCGCACCAGCCGCCGGGTTCAGCTTGGCGAGGACGCCTCCGCGGTAGCCATTGCCGCTTACATCGGCAAGATCCGCGCTCACCGCGAGATACGCGTCGCCCGCGGGGTCCGCCGCTATGTCCACGGGAAAGGGGAAAAAGGCCGGCAGCAGGCCGACGTCGAATTCGTGGTTGTACAGCGTTTGGGTCAGATGAGGCGAGAATTTGAGGGCCAGGACGGCGTCGTGCTCGAGCGGCCTCAGGGGAGCCGGTTGCGGCGTGAAGTCGTTTTGAAACGCAGCCACATACACGTTCCCAGCCGAGTCCACGGCGGCAGAAGGGCCGTCCGCCTCAAGATAGGCCGCGTCGCCTTTATCGATGGTCACACTTTTGAGCGGGCCGTTAAGGCCCGCATCGTACTCAAGAACGAGCAAGGCTCCGTCTCCGTTCGTATCCGTCGGAGGAAAGTACGTCTCGACCGCATAGACGTGTCCCGTGTTCGAGTCGACGGCGATGCCGCTGACATAGGCGAAGTTCGCCGTCGGCAGCAGCACTTGGCTGCCCCCGATTTGACTGACATAGGAATTGCCGGAAGAGAAATCCATCCATGAGACATATGTCGCGCCGTTGGCAAAGTTGACCGCGATCGCCGCGGGTGAGCCGGAGACGCTCCCGGCCGCGCTGATAACGCCTTGCGGCGAGACGAGGCTGATGCCGCCGTCGTTCGTCAAGACGTACGCGTTCCCAGCATTGTCAGCCACAATTCCCACGCCAGCTCCAGTGACATTCGCTGGGAAAGTCGAGTAGTAGATTTGAGGGGGAGCCGTTTCGGCGAGGGTCATCGCCGGCGCCGCCAGCGCGAGAAGCACGAACAGGGACTGCCCGCGTTCGGCGCGACGCATGGCAGGAGTATGCGCCGATTTCAAAAAACGTCAAGCCCGACTTTTACCTTACTTTAACCTCTTACAGACTTCCGGCGGCGGCCGGCTTACTTCGAGCGACGGGAGGCAAGGTTCCTACGCCCTTTTTCGGGAGAGGCCCGTCCACGGCGTCTCGGTATTGCCCTGCGTCTTGTTGGCCCAGCGCGCCGCGATGAACAGCCAGGTGGACAGCCGGTTCAAGTAGACGACGACTCCCGCGGGCGCGGCCTCGTGCTCGGTCATCTCGACGACCTCGCGCTCCGCGCGCCGCGCGACCGCGCGCGCCACGTGCAGGGCCGCGCCGAGCGGGCCGCCGCCGGGCAGGATGAACGTCTTGAGCGCCGGAAGGTCCGCCTCCCACGCGTCGATCTCCGCCTCGAGGCGCTTGGGCGCGTCCGCGGGAAGGCCCGCGTCGAACGGCGCGCCGAGCTTTTCGACTTTATCCGGCGGGGTGGCGAGCAGGGCGCCGACCATGAAGCACTCGGCCTGCAGCCGCTCCAAGCCCGCGTCGAGCGTCTTGAGAGACTCGTCCGATGGAAGCGCCGCGCGCGCGACGCCGAGCGCGCTGTTGAGCTCGTCGATCGCGCCGTAGGCCGACACGCGCGGATGGCTCTTGGGAACGCGAGCGCCGCCGAACAGTCCGGTCTCGCCCTTGTCGCCGCCGCGCGTGTACATCGGCATGGGGCGATTCTGGCACATTTGCGGGTTTTTGGGTATATTCCCACCATGAAGACCCTGAGCGCCCTCCTCCTCGCGACGATCGCTTCGCTCTCGACGATCGCTTCGCTTTCGATGCCCGCCTTCGCGGCGAAGGCTCCGAACGTCAAGCTCGCGAAAATCCAGAACGCGCCGGTGACCAAGATCGCCTCTCTCGCCGACCTCAAGGGCAAGGTCGTCTTCCTCGAGTTCTGGGCCACGTGGTGCCAGCCCTGCGTGGCGGGCATCCCGCACATGAACCGCGTGATCGACTCGGTGAAGGGCGAGCCCGTCGTGTTCCTGTCCGTGACCGACGAGGCTCCCGAAATGATCGAGACGTTCCGCAAGTCGCACGAGATGAAGGCCTGGGTCGGAATCGACGAGCCCGGCGCCGTGCTCAAGGCCTACCACGTCGCGAGCCGCCCGGCCGGCTACCTGATCGGCAAGGACGGGACGCTGCTCGCCTCGATCTTCCCCGACGAGCTCAAGGAGAAGGACGTGCGGGACGCCTTGGCCGGGACTTTCAAGGCGAAGCCCGTGTCCTGGGAAAAGACCGGTCCTCGTCCGGCCAAGAAGAACGGCGCCTCCGCGGCGAAGACCTACTTCGAAGCGAGCATCTCCGCGGCCGCCGGCCAGCCCGGCATGGAGGAGGGCGACGGCGAACTCCTGGGCACGGACATGGATTTCGCGTCGAGCGTGGCCGTCATCTGGGGGGTGCAGCCCGATCAGGTCCTCGTCGACACGCCGCCGGTCTCCGCGTTCAACTTCACGCTCAAGACCTCTCCCGAGGGCTTCGAGCGGGGACGCGAGACGTTGAAATCCGCCGTGGAGTCCGCCTTCAGCGTGCGCGTCGCCCCCGAGAAGCGCGAGGCCGACGCCTTCGTCCTCGCGTTGTCCACCGCTCCCGGCGCCGCGCGCCCCAAGCCCGGCGCGGCGGGCGTGCGCACCGGCCTCATGGCCTCCGGCGGCGGCCGCCTGCTCGGGACGGTGCCCATGGACCAAGCCGCGCGCGCCCTGTGGATGAGCCTGGGCAAGCCCGTCGTCGACGAGACCGGCCTCAAGGGCGACTACGACTTCGACCTCGAGTGGAAGCCCGGCGACCGCGCCGCGCTCGAGAGCCTCCTGGCGGCGCAGGGCTTGAGTTTGGTCCCCGGCAAGCGCCAGGTCGAGTACCTGCGCGTCGCGACGGCGAAGCTCTAGCGGGCCGCGAGAGCGGCGGCGGACAGCGCGCGCCGCTTCGTGAGGCGGTCGCGCAGCGTCCCGCGCAGGATTTTCGACGGAAACAACTTCGCGGCTTCCACGAGCAGGCGCACCGCGCCCTCCACGTCCGACACGCGCACGCGCTCCGGCGCGATCTTCTCCGCGCCCCAGCCGTTGTGGTAGTTGACGAGCGGCACGGCCACGCCCGCGGCCTCGAGGCCGAAGGTCAAGTAGGCCGTCGCCTCGCACGTGCCGCCGGTCAGGCGCAGGCGCTGGACGCCGGCGCCGCGCTTGCGCAGGGCGTCGCCGGCCTCGTCGAGCAGGGCGAGCAGGTTCGGGTCGAAGGCGCAGGCCTTGTCGCCGAGGCGGATCGTCGGCCCCTTTCCGGGCTTGGAGCCCGGCAGCTCGCGCGAGGACTCGATCGAGAGATAGGAGTCGTCCGGCGAGAGGACGCCCGAGGCGATCATGTCGAGCGCGCCGACGAAGCCGACCTCCTCCGCGCGGTTGAGCAGGACGGTCACGTTGGTTTTGGCGCGCGCGTTCGCCAGGCGGCGCATCGCCTCGAGCGAGACGGCGCAGCCGAGCAGGTCGTCGACCGAGCGCGAGGAGAGCCAGCCGTCCTCTACCTCGTACGGCGTCAGGGCGAGCGTCGCGAAAACGGGCTTGCCCTTCGGGGGCTCGGTCCAGCGGATGGTCCAAAGATCGCCGTCCTTCTTCGGCCGGTCGCCGAGCACGCCGCGGCCGAGAGGGACGTTGTCCTTCGGAACGGCCGGCCACAGCTCGACGGCCTCGCCGGGAAGGAGATGCGGCGGCAGGCCGCCCTGGAGCGTCGCCATCGCGCCGTCTCTCGTGATCTTGTCGAGGCGGAAAGCCGGATGGTCGAGGTGCGCCGCCAGGGCGAGCGCGGGACCCGCGCCGGCGCCGCGGTAGGAGACGATGATGCCGCCGCGGACCTCGCGCACGGAGACGCGGCGTCCCAGGTGCTTGGCGATCCAGTGCTTGGCCTTCCCCGCGACGGCCTTCTCGCGGAACGGCGCCGTGGGGACCGACGTCAGGTGCTGAAAGAGGGGGAGGGCTCCGGGTTTCATCCGGAGATTATGCTAATTCGAGGCGGGAGGATTCTGCGCGTTGAAGGCGGGCTTGTCGGCCTCGAAGTCGTGGTTCAGGATGTCCTTCTCCATCGACGGATCGATGTTGAGGTTCAGCCCCGAGCCCTTGGCCGACTGGGCCGCGCCCTGGATCAGCTTCATCGTGTCGGGCGTGAGCTTGCCGCCGTCTTTCTGCAGGGCGCCGAGCAGGTTCTGCATGTCCGGCGAGAGCGAGCCCTGCATCTGCGTGAGCGTCGTGCGGATGTCGTCGGCCATCGCGGGCGTGATGCCGTCCTTGCCGTCGCCCGCGGCCGCGTGCAGGCGCTCCTGCAGAGCGGCGAGCGACGCGCCCGACGCGGCGTCCACGCGCTTGAGGTCCGAGCTCGAAACGCCGCCCAGCTTGCCGTTGGGCGACGCCCCGGACGCGGCGGGCGCGGACGCGTCCGGCGCGGGTCCGGTGGTCACGAGCTTGGGCTGGGCCATGAACTTGCGCGCCTCGGCGCGCTGGGTCTCGTCGATCTGGTCGAGCTGGTTCGCCGTCAGGGGCTTGCCCTTGGACTCGGCCGCCGAGACCAGGTCCTCGCGGGCGCCGGCCTGGCAGTCGCGGAAGTCCTCGAAGGTCTTCGGCGCGGGCCCGAACTTCGTCGCCTTGAGGCAGGAGGCGGGCTTGAGGGTCGCCGCGGAAGCGGGAAGGACGGCGAGCACGGCGATGAGAGTCGCGGCGCGCATCTGCCGCAGTATGCCCCCGGAGAAGCCTCCGGTCAAGGGGAATTTGAGGCCGAGAAACGCTCGATTTTCGGGGTCTTGCCTTCAGCTCGCGAGGTGCTTGGCGAGAAAGGCCTCGGCGGCGGCGTAGAACTTGAGACGGTTGGCCGGCTTGGCGAAGCCGTGGCCTTCGTCGGGGAACAGCATGTACTCGACGGGCTTGCCCTTGGCCTTGAGCGCCTCGACGATCTGCTCGGCCTCGGCCTGCTTGACGCGCGGATCGTTGGCGCCCTGCGCGATCAGCAGGGGGATCTCGATGCGGTGGGCGGAGAACAGCGGCGAGCGCTCCTTCAGGAAGTCCGGCTCCTTCTCCACGTCGCCCACGCGCAGGTCGAAGGTGCGCTTGAGCGGCTCCCAGTACGGCGGGATGGACCGGATCAGCGTGATCAGGTTGGACGGGCCCACGACGTCCACCGCGCAGCGGTAGACCTCGGGCGTGAAGGCCGCGCCGGCGAGCGCGGCATAGCCGCCGTAGGAGCCGCCGTAGATGGCGGCGCGCTTGGGATCGGCGACGCCCGAGGCGGCGGCCCAGGCGACGGCGTCGGTCAGGTCGTGCTGCATCTTGGCGCCCCACTCGCGGTCGCCGGCGTGCAGGAACTTCTTGCCGAAGCCGGTCGAGCCGCGGTAGTTGACCTGCAGGCAGGCGAAGCCGAGGCTGGCCAGCCATTGGGCCTCCGGGTGGAAGCCCCAGCCGTCGCGCACCCACGGGCCGCCGTGCACGAGGAGGACGAGCGGCAGTTTCTTGGGCTCGCGGCCGTGCGGGAGGGTCAAGTAAGCGCGGAGCTTCAGGCCGTCGCGCGCGGCGAACGAGACGGGCTTCATCGGCGCGAGGTCGTAGCCGTCGAGCTTGGGCCGCGTGGCGAACAGGAATTTGGCCTTGCGCGCGACCCGGTCCCAGCGCCAGAACGAGGGCGAGCGGTCGGGGCGGTTCACCAATACATACCACACCTTATCCGCGTCGTCTCGGCTGACGATAGAAACATCACCATCGAGAGAAGTCAGCGCTTCAAAATCGGCCTTCAGGCTTTGGTCGAGGGCGCTCCAGCGAAGTCGGTCCGTCTCGAACCCGACGGCCTCGACGCGGTACTCCCGCGGATGGATGAGCACGGGCCCGAGGTCCGCCTCCTGGTTCTCGGCTAAGACCTTCGACTTGCCGCCGTCCAAGGGCATCTCGAAGAGGGCGGTGGTATCGCGATCGACGCTCGACTCGACATAGAGAGACTTCCCGTCCGGCGAAAAACCATGGGCGCCGATGTTGTCGTCCGGCCCGCTGGACAGGAAGTCGCGCCACTTCCCGTTTTCGAGCACTCGGACGATCGAGCCGCCGTCGTGCCGCATGGCCTTGCAGGCGCGGACGCGGAAGCTCTGGTCGGGCAGCCAGCCGATGACGTCCCCGGGGTTCGTCGCCTCGAGCGCGCGGGAGCCGTCCTTCAGGCTGAGGCGGTACACGTCGTGGGTGCGCGGGTCGCGGTCGTTTAAAGCAACGAGAATCTCGTCCGGAAAATTCGGCTCGGTCGCGACGATCTGGGCCTGGACTCCGGGATACGGGGTCAGGTCGCTCGTCGCGCCCGACTCGACGTCGGTCTGATACAGATGCCAGTTCTCGTCGCCGTCCTTGTCCTGGATATAAAGTATCGACTTCTGGTCCTCGGCCCACAGGTAGTTGCGGATGCCGCGGCCGCGGTCCTTGGTCAGGGGCTTGGCGGCGGCGCCCTCGGGTCCCACCCAGACGTTGAGCACGCCCTCGTCGGGGGCGAGGTAGGCCCAGTGCTTGCCGTTGGGGGAGACCTTGGGCGAGGCTTTCTCCGGGTTTCCGAACAGCAGCTCGCGGGGGATGCGCTCGCTCATGAGGGGAAAGCGGCGATTGCTTGGGGGGCGCTCACCGTGCTAGAATAGCACAAGTTCGCATTCCGGGGTTCGGGTGGCGCGTTCGTCTAGCGGCCTAGGACGCTGCCCTCTCAAGGCAGAGATCACGGGTTCAAATCCCGTACGCGCCACCAGACCCCTGGAGGAATCTTCGAGGAGAACCGGTCCCCCGGTTCTCCTTTTTTCTTTCATGATCCAGACCGGACATTGTGATAATATAACGCTCCGTTGACGAAGATTTGGCATTAAGAACCAGAATTCACGGAGTGCGAATGTCCCGATCCCTTCTCGTCGCCGCGCTGAGCGTCCTCGTCGCCGCGGCCCCCGCCTTCGCCCAAAATCCGGACGTGATGGAGAAGGAGGGTCAGCGGCCCGCCGAGCAAGCCGCGAAGTCGAGCAAGACGTCCGAGGCCGCGTCCGAGTCCGCGAAGCTGAACGCGGGCGGAGGCGCCGACGTGACCTTCGAGCAGGTCGCGGCCGACCCGGACAACGTCGACCTGAACTACCGCTACGCGCAGACCCAGGTGCGGCACGGCAACCTGAAGGGCGCGTCGGCCACTCTCGAGCGCATCCTCCTCGTCAATCCGAACCTCGTGCAGATCCGCCTGTTCTACGGCGTCGTGCTCTACCGCTTGGACAACTTGATGGAAGCCGACCGCGAGGTCTCCGCCGTGCTCGCCTCGAATCCTCCGGATTCGATCAGGACGGAGGCGTCCCGCTACCTGGCCGAGATCCACAAGCGCCAGAAGCGCACGCAGCTCTCCGGGCGCCTCGGCGTGGGCTGGGAGTACGACGACAACCGCAACGCGGGCCCCTCGACGGGCATCAACCAGCTCTTCGGAAATCCGGTCCAGCTCGATCCGAGCTCGATGCGCCGCTCCGACACGAGCGTCCTGTTCCTGGGCAACGTCGAGGCCCACCACGACCTCGGCCTGCCCGCCGGGCACTCGGTCTTCGCGACGTTCAACTGGTACCGCGCGGAGCAGACCACGCAGAAGACTCTGAACCTCTCCGCGTACTCCCCGGCGCTCGGCGGCGTGTACAAGACGCCGTTCTTCGACGTCACCCCGCAGCTGGTCTACGACTACATCTCGCTCGCGCAGACCAAGTACATGAAGGACCACGGCTTCGACCTCCGCGCGGACAAGACGCTGAGCGCCCGCGCGGCCGTCTACGCCGACGTGCGGGACGTCCGCGAGGTGTACTCGCCGACCGCGGTGGTCCCGACGGCCTCCGACCGCACCGGCATCCGGGTCGACTCGACGATCGGCGGCGATTACGCGCTCTGCCCGACGAACCGCTTGGGCCTCGACGTGCTCTACGGCGTCAAGCACGCGCAGAACATCGCGTTCACTTACTTCCGGCGGGGCTTCGGCGCCAGCGACACCTGGCTGCTGGGCAAGGGCACGTTCCTGCTGACGACCCTGCGGCTGAACGTGGACAACTACGACCACGCCGATCCCTTGGTGAGCCCGGGCCTGCGCCGCGACACGATCATCCAGACCGACGTCACCGCCGGCGCGCCGCTGAGCCTGCTTCACCCGAAGCTGCAGGACCTCGTCTTCACGCTCACCTACGAGAATTACGACGCGATGTCGACGATCTCGAACTACTCCTACACCAACAACAAGATCTCGGGCCTGCTGACCTACAAGTGGTCGGCGGGGTTCTGACATGAGATACGAGACCCGGAGGAACCCGATGAAGCGCATGCTCTCCGCCGCGACGTCCCTGCTGCTGGCCGCCTCGGCGTCCGCTCAGGTCCCCGCCTCTGCCGCCGCCAAGATCGGCACCGCCGCCGCCGTCGCCGGCTCCGTCAAGGCCGTCGCCGAGGGCGCCGCCGTCGGCCGCGTGATCTCGAGCGGCAAGCCGCTCTTCCTCAACGACCACGTGACGACCAGCGCGGCCGGGCGACTGCAGGTCCTCCTGCTCGACGAGACGATCTTCACGCTCGGCCCCAACAGCGACATGGTCCTCGACGACTTCGTCTACGACCCGAAGAGCGGCTCCGGCAAGGTCGACGCGGCCATCTCGAAGGGCACTTTCCGCTTCGTGACGGGCAGGATCGCGCAGAAGGACCCGTCCAAGCTCAAGATCAAGGTCGCCGTCGGCACCATCGGCGTGCGCGGCTCCATCGGCGTCGGCGAGACCGGCCCCGGCGGCACGACGATCATCAACGCCGGCGCGCGCGACGCGGACAACCACGACGACGCGGCCGGCATCTACGCGCAGAGCGGCGGCAAGACCGTGAACCTCCCCCAGCCGGGCGTCGGCACGCGCATCACGCCGGACGGCCGCGTCGCGGACGCGAGCTTCATGACCGGAGAGCTCAATCGCATCATGGGCACGCTGCAGGCGCAGGTCGGCCAAGCTGCGGGCAAGGGCGGCGCGCCGGCCGGCGCCTCGCGCCGGTCAGCCACCGACTCCTCCGGGCGTTCGACGGCGGAGGGCGGTCTTCATGCTTCCGTCAGCGGCGAGACGGCTCTTCTATTCAACTCAGCCGACGTGGCGACGGCTCAGTCGATTCAAAGCCAGACCGAGTCCGGCGTGACCGGAGTTCCGGACGGGCTAACGACTTGGTCACAGTTGGTGGGCCTCACCGGCACCGGGACGTACAACGGCACGGGCTCCTATTCCGGAACGGGGGGAAGCGGCAGCGCGACCCTCGCCATGGACGTCAATTTTGGAGCGCGCACTCTGGGCGGCGGCGGCTCGACTCTTACGCTGACGGGATCTTTCCCCGATACCGCCAGCATCCAATCCATCAACTACGCAAACTTGTCAGGAAATGCGCTAGTGACCCCGGTCCTGTCGGGTAGCAAGACTTATACCTCAACAAGCCTCTCATTGCAGAATGAAGGCGGTATTCCGGCCAAGACGGCGACCCTAAGCTTCACCGTCTCTACGGGCGCGGGCCCGACCTCGTCGGGTTCAGTCACCGGGACGCGCTGAGCGCGAGCCGCACCTGCTCAAGGTTGTTACGCGCCGCGGCGTCGCCCGGCGCGAGCGTCAAGGCGCGCTCGTAGGAAGCGGCCGCGCCGCGAAGGTCTCCTGCGCGCGCCGCGGCGTTGCCGAGGTTGACCCAGGCCGGCTCCAATCCCGAGTCCAGCTCTACGGCTTCTCGATACGCCCGTGAGGCTTCCGCCTCGCGACCAAGCGCGGTCAGCGCGTTTCCGAGGTTATACCGCGGGACCGCCCATCGGGGCGACGCCTTGTCGGCCTCTTCGAACCTCCGCGCCGCGTCCTCCGCGCGTCCGTCCTCGAGCAGCGCCAGGCCGAGGTTGTTGAGAGCCTCGCCGTAGCCCGGGTCGAGCGCAACCGCCTCCGCCAGCGCGTCGAGGCCTTCCTTCCGTTGGCCGCCGGCGCGCAGGGCCATGCCGAGGTTGAAGCGGATGGGCGCCGACGCGGGGGAGAGCTCGGCGGCGCGCCTCAGCTGCTCCAGCGCTTCGGGGACCCGCCCCTTCGAGAGCAGCCACGACCCGTAGTTATTGCGCATGTCCGCATTCAGTGGATCGGCCGCGATCGCCCGCCGCTCGTAGTCCGCGGCTTCGTCCTCACGTCCCGCCGCGCGCAGGGCGTGGGCCATGTTGACGTCCGGGACGTAGGCGTCCGGGTAGGCGGAGACGCCGCGCGTCCAGAGGGTCAGATCGCCGCGCCAGAGGAACGAGAGGCTGAAGCTCGTCAGGCCCAAGGCGAGCACGCCGGCCGAAGCTCCTAGAGCGCGAAGGCGGCCGCGGGGCGAGGCCAAGAAGACGGCTGACGCGAGCGCGCCCCAGCCGATCCCGGAGAGATAGAAGAAATGATCCGCGGTCAGCTGGGCGCCGAAGCGGACGGCGCCCAGCGCCGGCGCGGCGGCGGCGGCGCAATACAGCAGCGCGGCCGGGACCGCGGGTGCTCGCCGCCGCAGGCTCCATGCCGCGGCGGCGACCGCGAGAAGGGACGCGAATGCCGCGAGCGCCTGAATCGACCCGGGTCCGAAGCCGGCCGGCACGGGATAGTAGGGAGCCAGCCCCGAGGGCCAGAGGGTCTTCGCCGCGTCGAACCAGAGGCCGTACGCGCTCAACGCGAAGCGCTCGCCGAGGCCGGACTGGTCCAAAGTCTTGAGCGCGCCGTAGCTGCGTTGGCCGGCGACACCGATGAGCCCAACGGCAAGCGAAACAGCCAGGAACGGGAGCTTCTCCGTGAGCGCGCGGCGGCGCAGGGGCCAGGCGTCGAGGATCAGCAAGGCGATCGGCAGAGTGATCGCGCTGCCCTTGGCCAGGCAGGCGGCGGCGAAGGCCGCGAAAACAGGCCGGAGGCCGCCCTTGCCCCGGGCGCGGCGCATGTAGAGCAGCAGCGCGAGAACGTAGAGGCAGCCCGACAGCACGTCGCGCCTCTCCGTGATCCAGCACGCCGATTCGACGCGCAGGGGATGGATCGCGAAGACGAGCGCGCCGAAGGCCGCCGCCCAGGATCGTTCGGCTTCCGCCGAACGGGGCGCGCCGGCGCGGAGGAGCTCTTCGAACAGGAGGACGCACAGCCCCGCCGCGGCTCCGTGCAGGATCAGGTTCGTCAGGTGGAAGCCGAAGGGGTTCATCCCCCAGAACGAGAGATCGAGCGCGAAGCTCAGCCACGAAAGAGGCTGCCACGGCCCCATATGGAACGTGGTCAGCATCCACTTGAGGTGCGAAGGGGTCAGCCCGCGCCACGACGCGTTGTCGACCAGGGTCGGGACGTCGTCCCACTGCAGGAAGCCGCCTCGGAGGGCCGGCGAGAATGCCGCCACGGCGGTGAGCGCGACGAGAAAGGGCAGGAGCCGGAGCGTCCGGCGCTCGAGGTCGGAGTTTCTCATGAAATAGAAAGGGCCCCGCAGCTCTCGCCGCGGGGCCCTTGGGGAGACGATTTAGCTGAGGTGCTTGGAGACCAGCTTCGTCATCTCGAACATGTTGACGGTGCCCTTGCCGCCGAACACGGCCTTCAGCGCGGCGTCCGCGTTGATGTTGCGCTTGTTCTTCTTGTCCTGCAGGTTGTTCTTCTTGATGTACGCCCAGAGCTTCTTGACGACCTCGGTGCGCGGCAGCGGCTTGTTGCCGACGACCTTCGCGAGATCCTCGGACGGGGTAAGAGCCTTCATGAACGCAGCGTTCGCCTTCTTCGCCATTGGTTGTGGTTCTCCTGTGCGCCGGGCTTCAATAGCGGCCGGCGAGACACCATTCTAACCTGATTTCCCCTCGGAAAGCAATGAATCTCCGACGGGAAACGTCCGTTGACAGGAGGGGACCCCGACGTTAAACTGGGGTATGAGCGGCGAGGGGACGCAGGCCTCCGGCGCGAACGAGTGGACCGTGCGCTCTCCGGCGATCACCCGCAAGGAGGGCGCCGGCGCCGAGGCGGCCCTGCTGGCCGCCCTCGCCTCGGCCGCGCTCGTCTTCTGGCTCCGCCGGCGGACGGCTCTCAGCTCCCGACGAGGTCCAAGGCCCGCCGCGCGGTCTCGCGGACCTCTTCGGTGAGGTGCCCGCCGTCCAGGTCGTCCCGCGAGTGCCAGCGCCAGACCCGGCTCTCGCCTTCGCCGGGCGCCACGTCGCCGGGCCGGGCGCGCAGGAAGTAGACGTAATCGATGTGGTGGTTGTGGCCGGGGATCGCCTCGACCTGCACGTGCTGAGGAGGGTGCAGGAACCGGACCTGCCCGTCCGCCGGGTCGGGGCCGCGGCGCGGGACGACGAAGTCGGCCTCCAGGCCCGCCTCCTCGCGGAGCTCGCGCAGGACGGCCTCGTCCGGGAGCTCTCCCTCGTCGATGTGCCCGCCGGGCGCCAGCCACAGCCCCAGCTTCTTGTGCTTGAGCAGCAGGACGCGCCCGTCGCGGACCGCGTAGGCGGAGACGACGAAGCAGTAGCGCCTCACGAATGGGCGGAGTCGAACTTGCGGCGCACGGCGACGCGCTTCATCTCCTGCGCGGCCGCCGGGTTCTCGTTGAGCACGAACTGAAAGTCGTCGGCGATCAGCGCGAACAGCAAGGCCGGCTCGGCGGCGACGATGGTCGCGTTGCGCGGCTCCTTGGACACGAGCGCCGTCTCCCCGAAGAAGTCTCCTTCCCGCAGCGTCGCGACTTTCTTCGAGAGGAAGAGCAGGCGGCTCAAGCGCACCTCGACGGAGCCCTTGTAGACGATGTAGAAGGCGTCGCCGGGATCGCCCTGGCTGAAGACCTTCTCGCCGGGCGAGAACGAGTGGATGCGCACGTGCGGCAGGACTTGGTCCAGCTGGCCGACCGTCAGCGGGGCGAAGAACTCGACCTTGCGAAGCATCCGGGAGAGGACGCCCAGCTCGGCCGCGCCGACTTCGAGTCTTTCCATGGGCTGATTGAAGTAATTAGAGAGGGATGGCGTCGAGAGCCTCGAGGAATTCCTGCGCGCTGGAGACGCGGTTGCGCGCGTCCGGCGCCAGCGCCGCGGCGATGAACAGGTCGAACTCCTTGGGCAGCTCCGGGCGCAGGGCGCTGGGCGGGGGGTAGCGCCGCTCGTGCTTGGCCTCGAGGAGCTCCTCCGCCGTGCCGGCCGCGAAAGGCGGATGCCCGGTGGCCATCTCGTACAGCGTCACGCCCAGCGCGTAGATGTCCGAAGCCCGGACGCTTTTTCCATAGTGCTGCTCCGGCGGCATATAGCGCAAGGTCCCCGAGGAGTCGAGGAAGCCGGGCGCGGCGGTCGTCATCGTGCGCGTGGACTCGAGCGCGATGCCGAAGTCCATGACGCGCGCGATGCCGTCCTTGTCGACCATGATGTTGGCGGGCTTGAGGTCGCGGTGCAGGACGTGGTTCTTGTGCGCGTGGTCCACGGCGGCGCACACGTAGCGCAGGATGCGGCGGCACTCCTTGAGCGGCAGGCGCGCGTCGCGCACGAGCCGGCGGTCGAGCGTCTCGCCGTCGACGAACTCGAAGACGAGATACAGGTCGCCGCCGCTCTCCAGGCAGTCGTGGATGGGGATGATGTAGGGGTGGGACAGCTTGGCGACCGTCTTGGCCTCGTTCAGGAAGGCCGAGCGCAGGCCGGAGTCGAGCTTGACCTCGGAGAGCATGCGCTTGATCGCGACGCGGCGGCCCAGCTTGAGATCCCGGCCCTCGTAGACCTCGCCCATGCCGCCGCTGGCGATGAGCCGGCCGACCGAGTACTTGTCGGTCAGCGTGCCGCTTCCGGCGGAGGCGACCGCCGGCGAGGCGGGGGCCGGAGGCGCGATGGTCTTCCCGAGCTCCTTCTTGGCGGGCTTCGGGGTTTGAGACAGGCGCGCGAGCGCGTAGACGAGCGTCGCGGCGGAGATCAGGATCGCGCCGAGGACGAACAGGAGCAGTCGGGGCGGCGGACCCCGCGGCTCCGCCCGGGTCTCGACGGAGGCGGCGGGAAGCGCCGGCTGCGCGCTCGCCACGGGGGCGCCCGCGGCGACGATGGCGGACACGGCGGGCGCGGCGGCTGGGGCCAGGGTCTTTTCCTGCGCCGGGGCGGAGAGCAAGGCGGGGGCCATGGAACCGACCTCCGGCTCCTCGGACGCCTCGGCGGCGGGCGCGGCGCCCGCGGAGGCCGGGGACTTCCCGGCGCCCATGATCTGGTCGCCGACGACGGCTTGATTGACCGCTTGGTCGAGCAAGGAAGCCGCTTTCGTCAGGCTCCCTTTGCCGAGCAAGGCGCGGATATCGGTCAGCTTCTTCTGAAGGTCGGGATCCGGAGGGACGCCCCGGGCTTCGAGAGCCTGCATGAACACGCGGAATCGCGGGTTCACGGTCTTGGCGTCGGTCGGGTGAGAGCGGACTTCATAGAAGAACAGCCCGAGGTCCGGCGGCGGCGTTCCCGGCGGCGGGGCCGGCTGGGCGAAGGCGGCCGCGGCGAGGAGGCACAAGAGCACGGAGCGGCCGAACGCGATCATTCCCCGAGAGTGTAGCCGCCCCGTGAGATTTCGCAAGAGGCGGATCGGACGCCGCTATCTCGGCGGAGAGCCCGCGTCGCGGCGCAGCTCGGCGAGCGCGGAGGAGTCTTCCGCGGCGAGGATTCCGCGCAAGCTCGAGACGTTGCCGGCGACGTCGCCGGCCTCGAGCGTGAACGCGCCGCGCGCTCCGGCCGGGACCTTCAGGCGGATCAACGAGGCGCCCGTGCCGTAGCCGCCCTCGGTGGAATAGCCGCCGAGCGACTCGCGGAAGTAATCCCACAGCGGCGGGAACGCGCCGCCCGGGCCGGTCAAGGTCCGGCGGAAATCCCAGACGGTCTCGGCGCCGGAGTCGAACTTGAGGCGGGCGTAGGCGGGCGGGTGCTCGTAGACGTTCGCGTCCTGCTTGTCGACGACGTGGAGCACGAACTCCGCGGTCCCGGGCGCGGCGGGACCGCCGGCGAACTCCGCGGCGTCGCCGGAGGAGGAGACCGAGAACGCGCGCAGGATCTCCGGGGCCAGGCGGTCGGGCAGGAGCGTCGAGGCGTACTCCGGGTTCACGCGCGTGCCGTCGGGCAGGACGATGTTGTAGTGCACGTGGTTGTAGCCGGGGACCGGGAACTCGACGGCGCGGCCGAGAAGCTCGCCCCGGTCCACGCGGGCATCGCCCTTGTCGAGCTTGGCCACGATGCCGGCGGGCAAGGTGTC
>DATNGC010000010.1:0-48785 GCA_035606075.1 Elusimicrobiota bacterium | reverse complement strand
CGCCGAGGTGGAAGCCGCCGTCTTTTCACGCCTGAAAGATTTGGCCGAAGGGAAGACCGCCCTCCTGGTTTCCCACCGCTTCAGCACCGTGCGCATGGCCGACCGCATTCTCGTCCTCAAGAACGGCCGCATTGAAGAGCTCGGCTCGCACGACGAGCTCGTCGCCCTTGGCGGCACGTACGCTCGTCTCTTCGAATTACAAGCGCGCGGCTACCGTTAGAGTTATCCGCGAAGCCTGCCCGGGTTGACTCGCTCGGCTTAAGCGCGCTTCAGCGTCCAGAACGTCGGACGGACGGGCGAGGAGACGGTCGCCGCGGGCTTGAAGCCCCGCCCCTCGTACCAGGCCGCATTCTCGGCCGTGAACGTCTCGAGATAAACGGGCTTTCCGGATTTGAAAGAGTCCCGCAGCAAAGCCGCGCCGATGCCGCGGCCCTGCGTGGCCGGATGCACGGCGAGAAGATGGAGATAATCCGACCCCGCCGGCCGCCGGCGCTCCATCGCGTCGACGAGTCCGAGCGCGCGCAGGATCGCCGCCGGCTGCAGGAGCATCCACGCGAGACGGCGCCATTGGCGCAGCCACGCGAAGAAGCTCGGGTTGGGCGCGCCGGCGGGCAGGACCGCGGACATCCCGACGAGCGCGTCGCCGTCGAAGGCGCCCATCACGCGGCCGCCCGCCGCCGCGTCCAGGCGCAGGATCGCCTCGATCAGGGACGGCAAGCGCCACCGCCGCGCGGCGTCGCCGGGGAGGATGTGGGAGAAGCCGGGGTCTTCGCGGAACGCGGCCGCGGCGAGATGCGCGGCGGCGGGAAGCTCGTCCGCGGTCAGCTGTCGGATCACGGCCAGCGGTACAGCGCGGCGGCGTTGGCGGTGGTGCGGCGCGCGACTTCCTCGACGGGCAAGGACCAGACCTCGGCCAGGCGCGCGGCGATCTCGGGGATCGCGCGCGGTTCGTTGCGCTTGCCGCGCGAGCTCTGCGGGGGGAGATAGGGGCAATCGGTCTCGAGCACGGCGACGTCGGGGCCCGCGGCGCGGAAAGCCTCGCGCAGAGAATCGTTCTTCTTATAGGTGACGGGGCCGTCGGCGCCGAGAGCGAAGCCGAGAGAGGCGCAGGCCTCGGCCTCGGCGGGGGCGCCGGAGAAGCAGTGGACCACCCCCCAAAAGCGACGACCCTCGGGTCGCGTCGGGAAGAGATCCTTCAGCATCGGCACCAAATCCATATAAGCATCGCGGCAATGGACGACAAGAGGGACGTTCCAGTCCCGCCCGGCGACGAGAAGCTCCGAGAAAGCGCGGCGTTGTATATCGTGAGAGAGGTCCGTCTTAGCGTAATCGAGACCGATCTCGCCGATGGCGACGGCGAGGGGCTCCGATGAGAGAACGGATTTCAGGCGAGGAACGAATTTCTCGTCAAAACGGTCCGCGTAATAAGGGTGAAGGCCGAGAGAGCAGCGGATGCGATCCGGATGGGCCTTGGCGATCGCGATCGCCCTGTCCCATTCATCGGGATTGTCGGCGATCTCGACCAGCCGCTCGACGCCGGATTCGAGGGAACGAGCGAGCACGGCGTCGCGATCGGCGTCGAACTGGGCGTCGCCCAGGTGGACGTGCGTGTCGGTGAAGCCGCTCACCGGCCCGCTCCGAAGCGCTTGAGGAACTCGAGCGCTTCGGGGTCCTTCTCCTCGGCCAGGTAGCGCGAGCGGAGCTTGGCGGCCTCGGGGCGCCCCTTGTAGTAATGGTCGAGCACCATGACCTTGGCGAAGACGCGCACGGCCGCGTTCGGGTCGCGCAGGGCCGCGGCGACCGCGGGCAGGGCGTTCATGCCGTCGAGGTCGGCGAACAGGTTCAGCGCGCGGATGCGCACGAGAGGCTTCTCGCTGCCCAGCCACTGGTCCCGGCGCGCGCGGACCGCGCCGGGCTCCTTGGAGGCGATCTGGAACAGCGCGTAGTCGGCGTTGCGGCGCACGATCTCGCAGTCGTCGTCGAGCAGGTCGCCCAGCGTGTCGATCCAGCGCGGGTCCTTGAACGTCGCGGCGCGCAGGGCGGCCTCGGCGCGCAGGGAGGCGTCGTCGAGCTTGAAGCGACCGCCGAGGCCCTCGACCGGCGCGTCCTTGAGGAGAGACTCGCGGCGGTGATCGAGCGTCTCGCGGATGCGCGTCTCGACGGGCTCGTCCTCGGCGTAATCGGGGTTCTGCCGGTACAGCTCCAGGTCGAACGGGAGCGCGCCCTCGGGGTCGCCGCGGCGCTTCTCGTAGATCTGCGCGAGCTTCGCCGCGCTGTAGAGATCGTCGGGGTCGCGGTCCCAGGCCGCGGTCAGCCACTTCAGCGCGCCGTCGACGTCGTGGTCGCGCAGGGCGATCATGCCGAGGATGCGCGCGGCGCCGGCCTGCCCGGGATACTTGTTCCACGCCTCCGTCGCCAGCGCCTGGGCGGTCGCGACGTCGCCGCGGCCGAAATCGGCGCCGGCCAGCGCGGCCAGCTTCTCGGGATTCTTGGGGTCGGCGCGGTAGAGCTCCTCGAGCGCGGTGCGCGCGATGCGGCCCGCGTCGCCTCCGGGCCCGTTCTCGGGCGCCATCGCGAGCTGGGAGAGCTGGTCGAGCGAGTCGCGGCCCTCCGGGCTTCCCGGATAATCGCGCGCGACCTCGGCATGGATGGGCACCGCCAGGGCGGGATCGGTCAGGCCGCGCAGGCGCTGGCGCTCGGCCGCGGCCGGGCCTCCCACGCCCAGCACCACCTCGGCGTGCGCGCGGCGGAAGTCGTCGTCGGGAAATATCTGCCTCGCGGCGTACATCACGTAGAACGCGTCGACGGGGCGGCCCGCGCGCCACAGCGCCTCGGAGAGCTTGAGATGCGCGCTCGGGTCCAGCAGGCGCTCGCGGTACTCGCGCCGCGCGTCGGCGAGCGCGGCCTCGGCGTTGACGCTGGAGGCGACGGTCGGGCCGCCGGAGAGCGCGGTCGACGGCGTCGAGAACCAGCGCATGATCATCGTCGCGTACACGGCGAAGGCGCCCGCGATCATGAAGAGCGCGCCGAGGATGATCAGGTTCGTGCGGCGGGACTCTTTCATCGGGCTCATTATAGAAAAGGAAGCGCCCCCCGGTCTTCGCCGGAGGGCGCTTGGAACGCCGCGCGGGGCGCGGCTACTTGGAGAAGAACTTCCAGCGCCGGTCCTGGTCCGCGGTCTCGACGAGGAGGTGCTCCTCGACCTTCGTCCAGGTGTCGTCGCCGTCGGGAGGGGCCGTCATGCGCAGCCAGGCCTTCTCGGCCTCGGCGTAGCGGATGGAGATTTGTTCGAGATGGAGCGCCTCTTCGGCGGAGATCTCGGGCGCGGCGGCCTTCTTGGCGAGGCGGCGCGAGGGGGTGCGCTTGGCGGCGGCTTTCGCGGAGCGGAGCGGCTTCTTCATGCGGGAAACCTCCTGGCCCGGGGCGGACTTTCGGCGTAGACGCGCCGGGCGATTCAGTGTAAGGGGTGTTCGCCGAATCCGCAAGACCCAGGGACGGCCGCTACTCCTCGGAGTGGGCGTCGCGCAGGCTCAGGACGATGTCTCGCCAGATGTCGTCCTCTTGGCCGCCGTAGAAGAAATACAGGTCGTTCTGGCCGAGGATGTAGGCCTCGACGCGGGGGAACGGCGCCTGCACGTTGACCTGCACGCCGGGGAGGGTGCCGATCTGGATGTTCTTCATGAGGTACTTCTCGCCGTGGGACTCGGTCTTGCGCTTGACGGCGGCGGCCAGCGCGGCCGCGCCGGTCAGGTTGGGCGGGAACTGGCTCGGGGCGACCTCCAGGCGGACGATGCCCATCTCGCCGTACAGGCCCTCGTCGAGGAAGTTCGTCGGATCGGTGCCGCGCTTGGCGAAATGGACGATCTCGTCGGTCTTGGAGGAGTCCTTGAACTCGGAGAAGCCGGCATAGTCCTTGGGCAGGCGCACGACCCAGCCGTCCGCGCCGACGAAGCCGGACTCGCCCGTGGAGCCGGGCGGCGGGGCGGCGGGCGCGACGGGCGCGGAGGACTGCTGAGTCAGCGCGAACAGCGCGGCGCCGACGATGAGCACGACGCCGGCGGCCAGCGCGAACTTCGCCCCCTTGCTGGAGGTCTTTTTCTTCGTCTTCGAGACGGGCACGGTCTTGGGTCCGCGCAGCGCGTCGGCGAGGCAGTGCTCGAAGTCGACGTCGGAGACGCCTTCCTCGTGGAGCTGCTTGCGCAGCGCCTCGACCGAGAACTTGGGAAGGTTGTCGCGCAGGTATTGGACGACTTCCGGGCGGATCATCGGCTTCGGGCGGCTCCGTCGTCGGCCAGGCGGAGCAGGTACTGGCCGTACTCGTTCTTCTTCATCGGCTCGGCGAGGGCGCGCAGGGCGGTCGCGTCGATGTAGCCGAGGCCGTAGGCGATTTCCTCCGGGCACGCCACCTTCAGAGCCTGCCGCTCCTCGATGACCTGGATGAAGGTCGAGGCTTGGAGCAAGGCCTCGTGGGTGCCGGTGTCGAGCCAGGCGATGCCGCGGCCCAGGCGCTCGACGGACAGCTTGCCGGCCTTCAGGTACTCCTTGTTCAGGTCGGTGATCTCGAGCTCGCCGCGCGGGGAGGGCTTGAGCTTCCGGGCGATCTCGACCACGGAGTTGTCGTAGAAATAGAGGCCCGTCACCGCGTAGTTCGACTTGGGCTGGGCGGGCTTCTCCGCGAGGCTCAGGGCGCGGTACTTCGCGTCGAACTCGACGACGCCGTAGCGCTGGGGATCGCGCACCTGGTAAGCGAAGACGGTGGCGCCGTCCTCGCGCGCCGCGGCCGAGCGCAGAGCGTCGGGCAGGCCGTGGCCGTAGAAGATGTTGTCGCCCAGCACGAGGGCGACGCGGTCCGAGCCCACGAACTTGGCGCCGATGAGGAACGCCTGGGCCAAGCCCTCGGGCTTGGGCTGGACGGCGTACGAGAGCGAGAGCCCCAGCTCCTTGCCGTCGCCGAGCAGGCGCTGGAAGGACGCTTGATCCTCGGGCGTGGTGATGATCAGGATCTCGCGGATGCCGGCCAGCATCAAGGTGGAGAGCGGGTAGTAGATCATCGGCTTGTCGTGCACAGGGACCAGCTGCTTGCTGATCGCGCGCGTGACCGGGTACAGGCGCGTGCCGGAGCCGCCGGCGAGGATGATGCCCTTGATCTTCTTTGCGCTCATGGTTCTCCCGAAAAAGGATGCCCCCGGCTGGGCTCGAACCAGCGACCAACCCGTTATGAGCAGGCTGCTCTGACCAACTGAGCTACGAGGGCGTCGCTGTCATTTTACGACACTTTCAAGGCGCCCAGGGGGCCGGATCAGTCGGCGGGCTGCCCGTTCTGATCGTAGAGATGGAACGAGCCGTCCTTGTAGTCCACCAGGATCTTCGTCGGGCCGGACTTCCCGCCCGAGAAGCGGACGTTCTCGGCCCCGTCGCCGAGGTGCTTGATGAGGGACGGCGGGCTCTTCGTCTGATCGAAGAGGAACGCGCCGCCCGCGGCGCCGTTGATCTGCACCATGCGCTTGCCGTCCGGGGATTTCCAGGTGCCGCCCGGCGACGTGGGAGCGTTCTTCTCCGCGGAGGCCGGCGGGGTTTGGGGCGGAGTGGACGGAGGCGCCGGCATCGACGCCGAGCCTTCCTGCGCCGGAGCATACGTCTGCGCGTATTGGTCGTAGGGCACGTAGGCGTTGTCCACGTAGATGTAGGTCACCCCGCCCGGCCCGTACCACCACCAATGACCGCCGTACCAGTAGTCCCAGCGCGCATAGGAGGGGTCGTACCACCACCAGTAGTTGTAGTAGTACGGGAACCAGAAGAAGGAGGGACCGAGCCAGAAGCCCCACCAATTGATGCGGTCGCGGCTGTGGAAGTGAAAGAAGGTCCGGCCTCCCGCGTTGTGGACGAAGGTGCGGCCCGGGATGCTCTCGACGTTCTGGCGCGCCGCGATGGTGTTGACGACGGCGGAGTTGTGGACGACGCCGCTGTTCATCGCGCGCGGGGAAGGCGCCGCGGCGCGCGTCGTCCCGATGGATCGCATGGCACCGCCGCTCGAAGGGGCATGCCCCATACCGCCGCCGAAGGAGCCGCGGCTCATGCCGCCCCCCGACCCGCCGCGACCGCCCCCTCCGCCGTGCACGATCGCCGGCAAGGCGGGCTTGGCGAGCATGAGCGCCGCCAGCGCGATGGGGATCAAGCGTTTCATGATGGCGTCTCCGTGCAGCCCCTCATTCAAAGTGTAGCCCCCGGGCGGAGGACCGCCAGTCAAGCGGCGATCAAGTTTTCTCGACGAGCGCGCGACGCCCCGCGGCACCGGGGCGTCAAAGAGGCCTGACGGTCCGTCCATGGTCCGCCGCCGGCGCCGGGGGCTAAACTGCCGCCATGGACCAGGAAGAGTCGGGGCGTCGGGCCGCGCTGCACGCGCGGGCCGAGGAGGCCATGGCGGCGGCGCTCGCCGCCGCGCGGTCGCGCGTGCCCATCCCCGGCATCGTGGTCGAGAGCGCGATGACCGCGGTCAAGCTCGCCTGCTGGGACGAGGGCCTGGAGCCGCGCGAGCGCCTCCTGCTGATCGACGACGCTCTCCGCCTGCTGAGCACCTTGAAAAGCCTGCCGCGGGCGCCCGAAGCCGAGCGGCCCGACTTGATCATCGATCTGCTCAACAAGACCAACGACCTGCTCCAGCGCTACGTCGATTTCGTCCGCGTGCGAAAGTGACATAATGCCGGGATGATCCCGTGGTTCGGCTGGTCCCCGGCGACCATGCATTTCTGCGAGGCGCTCACGGCCGGCCCCCTCGCCCAGCCCGCCAACGCCGTCTCGAGCCTCGCCTTCTGCGCCGTCGGCGTCTCTCTCTACCGCACGATGCAGGAGAAGAACGCCCTGCTCCTGTTCCCGATCTCCGCCTTTCTCGTCGGGATCACCTCTTTTCTCTACCACGCGAGCTGGACGTTCTTCTTCCAGGTCTTCGACGTGTCCTCGATGCTCATGCTGTCTTGTCTTCTGATGTCTTTCAACGCAGCCCGCCTCTCGCTCGTCGACAAGCGCCGCCTTCCGGTCGTCTATGTCGCGCTTCTCGTCCTGTCGATCGCGGCGCTGGTGACCCTCCGCGGCAAGAGCGGGGAGTACATCTTCGGCGTCGAGATCGCGCTCGTCGCCGCCATGGAGGCCGTTCTCGCCAGGCGCAGGCTCGGCACCGACTACGCGCCGTTCCTCAAGGCCCTCGCCGTCTTCCTTGCCGCGTACGCGATCTGGCTGACCGACGTCCATGAGCTCGTGTGCGCGCCGGACAACCATTACCTGCAGGGCCACGCCGTCTGGCACGTGCTGAACGCGTTCTGCTTTTACTTCTTGTACCGCTTCTACCGCCAATTCGACTTGGTACAATCGTCTCATGCCATCCCCGTCGGAGAAACCGATGCCCACCGCGCTTGATCACGAGCAGTTCCAGCTTCGCCGCCGCGCCACCGCCTATCTCAAGCCCGAGCCCGCCGACGTCGAGAACCTCGAGCTCTGGGAGGCCATGGACGCCGCCTACCGCGCCCTGTGCGCGATCATGTTCAACTACGTCCCCGGCTCGGGGCACCCCGGCGGCAGCATCTCCGCGGGCCGCGTGGTCTTCTCGCTGCTGTACAAGAACCTGCGCTACGACTTCTCCCGGCCGGACTCGCTCGACAACGACCTGCTCGTCTACGCGGCCGGCCACAAGGCGACCGGCCTGTACGCCGCCTACGCCCTGCGCGACGAGTGGCTGCGCATCGCCCGCCCCGAGCTGCTCCCCGCGGAGAAGCGCCGCCTCCGCCTCGAGGACCTGCTCGGCTTCCGCCGCAACCCCACGCAGTCCACGCCCCTGTTCAAGAAGTTCCACGCCGTCGCGCTCGACGGCCATCCGACCCCGCTGACCCCGTTCGTGCCGCTCGCGACCGGCGCCTCGGGCGTGGGCGACACGTCGGCCGTCGGGCTGGCGCTCGCGGCCATGGACGCCTTCGGCCCCCAGGGTCCGCGCGTTCACATCCTCGAGGGCGAGGGCGGCCTCACCGCCGGACGCGCCCATGAAGCCATCGCGACCGCCGCCTCGGCCGGCCTGACCAACGCCATCATGCACCTGGACTGGAACCAGTCCTCCATCGACTCCGACCGCGTGACCGCCGAGGGCGAGCATCCCGGCGACTACGTGCAGTGGGACCCGCGCGAGCTCATGTACGTGCACGGCTGGAACCTCGTCGAGGCCGGCGACGGAAGCGACTTCCGCCGCGTGCACGCCGCGCAGAAGGCCGCGCTCGAGCTCGACAACGGCGCGCCGACCGCGATCGTCTACCGCACCACCAAGGGCTGGAACTACGGCATCACCGGCAAGGCCTCGCACGGCGCTGGCCACCCCTTCTGCTCGCCGGAGTTCTACCTGAGCGTGAAGCCCTTCGAGGACGCCTTCGGCGTGCAGCTGCCGCGCTACACGGGCGAGAAGACTCCCGACGCGGTCGAGGCTTCTTATTGGGAAATGCTGTCGGCCATGCGCGACGCGTTCGAGAAGAAGCGACCCGACGTGGCGCGCTTCGCCGCCGCGCAGGTCGCCGCCGCCGCCAAGGCCACGCCCAAGGGCCGGCCGGTGCGGGAGAACGGCCCGGACCTCGAGGCGTATTACAAGGCGAAGCTGAGCCCTGAGAAGACGCCCGACGAGCTCAAACCCGTCGTCGGCAAGGCCGCCACGCTGCGCGGCGCGCTCGGCGAGACGCTCGGCTACCTCAACAAGCTCACGCGCGGCGCCTTCCTCGCCGCCTCGGCCGACCTCGGCGAGTCCACGAGCGTGGCGTCGACCAACAAGAACTTCCCGAAGGGCTGGTTTCACGCGGCACGCAACCCGCAGTCGCGCCTGGTCTCCGCCGGCGGCATCTGCGAGGACTCGATGGGCGGCGTGGTCTCGGGCATCTCGAGCCTGGGACTTCATGTCGGTGTGTCCAGTTCCTACTCGGCCTTCATCGCCCCGCTCGAGCACGTGGCCGCGCGCCTGCACTGCATCGGCCAGCAGATGCGGCACGAGGCGACGGGCGAGCCCAACCGCACGATGATCATGGTCAACGCCCACGCCGGTCCCATGACCGGCGAGGACGGCCCGACGCACGCCTGCGCGTCGCCGCTGCAGCTCCTGCAGGACAACTTCGCGCCCGGCGCCTCGATCACTTTGACGCCGTGGGACCCGCAGGAGATCTGGCCGCTGATGATCGCCTCGCTCAACGCGCGCCCGGCGCTGATCTCGCCGTTCGTGACGCGTCCCGCGATCCCCGTGCCGGACCGCGAGAAGCTGGGCTTTCCGCCCGCGTCCGCGGCGGTGAAGGGCATCTACGCCCTGCGCCGCGGCGGCAAGGCCGCCGTCGTCCTGCAGGGGCACGGCGTGGCCACGTGCTTCACGCGCGACGTCCTGCCCAAGCTCGACGCGGCGGGGCTCAAGCTCAACGTGTTCTACGTCGCGAGCGCCGAGCTCTACGAGCGCCTCACGCCCGAGGAGAAGCGCGCCGCGTTCCCGCCCGAGATGGCGCGCGTCGCCATGGGCATCACCGACTTCACCCTGCCCACCTTGTGGCGCTGGGTGCGCTCCGAGGAGGGCGTCGCGGCGAGCCTGTATCCGTTCAAGCGTCACGGCTACCTCGGCAGCGGCTCGTGGGACAAGGTCCTCGAGCAGGCCGGACTCGACGGGAAAGGCCAGCTGCCGGCCGTCGAGGCGTGGGTGCGCGCCGTCGAAGCGCGTTCCTAGGCTCGCTCCGGAGCGAGTCCTCGGCTCTCTCCGGGGATCGATCAAAAGAAAAGGCCGCGGGGGAATCCCCGCGGCCTTTTTACCTGGAAGAGCGTCGCTTACTTGAGGATCGCGGCCTGGTTCTCCACGGTCGTCTCGAAGCCCATCAGCTTGTTGTGGCGCTGGGCCAGGGACGCGTCGAGGTCGAGCAGGACCGAGTCGCCGTCGAGGATCTGGCCGCTGACCGTGATCTTGATGCCGACGACCTCGATGATCGCGCGGCAGGAGGCGCCCGTGTTGTCGGGGCAGGCGCGGGAGCCGAAGCGCGCCGGGGTCGCCGTGACGCGGTAGTCGCCGTCGGCCTTGTAGGCGTGGTTGAGGCAGGTCTGGACCATGATCGCGGCCTGGGAGACGTTCCAGGGCATGAAGGACTTCGCGGTCAGAACGTCGCAGGTGGCGAGGACGTCCTTGCCGCGGCGCGGCAGGGCGACGACCGGGGCGATGCTCGGGGCCTGGTCCATGGCGCGGACGCTCTGGAACTCGCGGGCGAGGGCGACGGTGTCGTTGCCGGCCTCGGCGCCGAGCTGCTGGAGAGCGGTCTGCGCGGCGGCGCCCGTGGCCGCGAGAGCGAGGATGAGTCCCGTCAGAGTGATTTTGTTCATGGGCACAGTGTACCCAAAGGGCCTAGGACGCCCGTAGGACCGCAGTCAAAGAGCGGGATTGATCTTTATCAACCGCTAGGACGCCTTGGGAGGCTTCCCGAGGCCGATCGACTCGAGGAACGCGTCCTCGCTGGGCTTGCGGCCGAGGAAGGCCTTGAGCGAGTCCATCTCGTCCCGGGCCGAGCCCTTCTCCAGGATCTCGGTCCTGTAGCGGCGGCCGACTTCCGGGCTCATCACGCCCGCGGCCTTGAACTCGCTGAACATGTCCTGGGCGTAGACCAAGGACCATAGATAGCCGTAGTAGCCCGCGTCGTAGCCCCCGCCGATGATGTGGGCGAAGCTGGCCTCCGGGTGCGTGCCCTCGCTCATCGGGATCAAGCTCACGTCCTGCATCACGCGGGCGTAGAGCTTGGTCGAGTCGGCGGGCGGGTTCTTGCCGTGGCAGGCCATGTCGAACGTGCCGAACAGGAGCTGGCGCAGGTTCCACAGCGCCACGTCGACGCGGCGCGCGGCGATCATCTTGTCCATCAGGTCCTTGGGCAGCTTCTTGGAATGGTCCTTGTAGTGGCCCGAGATCGACTCCAGCACGCCGGGATCCCAGACGAAGTTCTCGAGCATCTGCGACGGCGCCTCGACGAAGTCGCGCGCGACGTTGGAGCCCGAGAAGCGGCTGAACTCCGCCTTGGTCAGCGTCATGTGCATGATGTGGCCGAACTCGTGGAAGATCGTCTCGACCTCGTCGGCGTTGGAGCCGTCGTGGCTGAGCAAGGAGGGGCGGTCCGCCGAGGGCTTGTCGAGGTTGGCGACGATGGCCGCCACGGGCTTTTGGTAGGAGCCGTCCGTGAGCCGCCGCGCCGCGATCAGCGGGAACGCCGCCGCGTGGCTGTACTTGCCCTCGCGCGGGTACAGGTCCATGTAGAAGTAGCCGATCGGCGCGCCGCCGGAGGCGTCGGTGATCTCGAAGAGCTTCACGTCCGGATGCCAAGTCACGGCGCCCGGGACCTGGCGGAATTTGACGCCGAGGAGCTTTTGGTAGAAGTCGAGCATGCGGTCGACGACGAGGTCCGCCGGGAAGTACTCGCGCACCTGGTCCTCGTCGACCCGGTACTTGGTCGCCTTGAGCAGGTTGTCGTAGTAGCGGAAGTCCCAGGCGTGCAGCACGCCGTCAGAGGCCCGGCCCTCCATCGCGCGCTTGAGGGCGACCAGGACCTCGCGCTCTTCCTGGCCAAGAGGCCTCAGTTCGGTCCTCAGCCGGGCGAGGAAGGCGTTGACCGTCTTCGGGTCCTTCGCCATGTTCTCCTCGACGGCGTAGTCGGCGTGCGTCGCGTAGCCGAGCAGATGCGCGGCCTTGAGGCGCAGCTTCAGCACCTCGGAGAAGAGCGGCATGTTGAGGCGCGCGGCGCGGTCGTCGAACTTCGCCTCGAGCAGGCGGCGCGCCTCGGGATCGCGGGCGTTGTTCTCCACCGCGTAGAACGTCGGGTAGTCGACCCCGACCTTGTACTTGTCGCCGTCGCGCTCGAGCTTGGCCACGGCCTCGTCGGGCACGCCGTCGAGCTGCTCCTTCGACAGCAGGGCGTAGTCGTTGGACTCGTTGATGTTCTTGTCGAAGTCGGCCTGGAGCTTGGCCAGGGTCTTGTGGAGCGCCGTCACCTGGTCGCGCGTCGCGGGCGGCAGGTCGAGGCCCGAGCGGCGGAAGTCGAGCAGGGTCTTCTCGAGCAGGCGCGCGTTCTCGCCCTTCAGCGGCTCCTTCTTCGACGCGTAATCCTTCATCGCGCGGTAGAGGTCCTCGCGGGCGTAGGCGTCGACGTTGAACTGAGAGAGCAGGACGTCGCACGCGTTGCCCGCGTCGCGCACGGACGAGGAAACGGCGACCTGCTCGAGGAACACGTCCGCGGCGGTCTGGTCGCCCAGGTCGGCCAGCGCTCGGTCCAGCGCCCAGGGCGTGTTGTCGAAAGTGCGGGCCGTCGCCGGCAGGGAGGCGATCTGCGCCAGAGCCGACTCCGCGCGCTTCTTCGCGTCGACGCAGTCCTGCGTGAGCTCGGCCGGCGTCAGGTCGAAGCGCAGCCCCTCGTGCGGGGTGAACGGGGCCGCCGGAGCGGCGGACGCCTCCTGCTGTTTGGCCTCGATCTCGCGGGTTTTGTGATGCTTGGCGGCGAGGGCGTTCGAGGCGGCGAGGAGCAGGGCGGCGAAGAGGGGGGCGGTTTTCATGCCTTCATCCTACCAAACGAAAAAGGGGAACTCGCCCCGGAGCGAGTTCCCCTTCCGGCCGACGATCAGCGCGCGGCGCGGACGACGAGCTCGCCGGAGGAGGCGAGCGTGACGGAGACCTGCTGGTCGCCCAGGCTCACGACGGCGGGCGCGTCGGCCTTCAGCGCGGACTCGGCGAGCGGCCACGCCTTCGACGAGAGGCCGTCCATGTGGACGAACAGGAAGGAGCGCGTCTTGGCGAACACGCCGCCGGCCAGAGCGTCGCGGCCGTAGAACAGCCAGTACTCGGAGCCGTCGAGCGAGAAGATCACCGCGCGCGCGCGCACCGCGTCGAGCACGGCCCCGCTTTTCGCGGACTGCGACGGGCCGGAGGTGCCCGCGGTCGGGTTCATCTCGAGCGTGCTGCCGCGGATCGGGTTGAAGATGTTGATCTTCAGCTTGAAGTTGTAGACGGTGGACGCGTCGATGCGCGCGTCCACGCCGCGTCCGCGCAGCTGGCTGAGGCTGCCGACCGGCGCCAGCACGGTGCCGGCGCGGTCGGTGAACGTGAAGAAGAACTGCCTGAAGCCCGCGTCCGTCGCGATGCCGAGGTCGAGCGGGCGCGCGCCGAACTTGTAGTTGGTCACGTGCAGGTTCCGGTCGAGCTGCGCCGCCAGGTTCAGCCGGCCGAGCACCTCGCCCGCGGCCGCCTGCGGGCGGAAGGGCGCGGGCTTCAGCGCGGGCTGAAGGAAGGGCTCGGATGCCTGCTGCGGGGCGAGGGCCTCGCCGACGGCCAGCGGCGCGTTCATGAAGTCGCGCTCGGACGAAGCGCTCAGCGACTCGAGTCCGGCGGCGCCGGCGATGGAGGGGGCGAGCAGGACGGCGGCGAGGATCAGTCGGTTCATCGGGTGATCTCCTGAGTCGAGGGCTTGAACGCGAAGGCGAGGGGCGCGCCGCGGCCCGCGCGCGCGGGATCGTCGGCGAGGTCGATCAGGTACAGCATCGGGCGCCAGTTGAGCTGGATGGACTGCGCGATGGCGGCCGTGCCGGGATAGAAGCCGCCGTCCCACATGGACTTGGGCATCATCTCGAAGGTGAAGGAGTAGATCTTGTGCGCGCCCCAAGACCAGTCGGTCAGGTCGCCGGAGGCGACGTAGAGCTGGCTCGACTGCTCCGGCGTGTAGCCGGTCATGCGGCTCATCTCGCCGGCCATGGCCTGGTAGGCCTTGAGCGCCTCGGCGTCGTCGATGGGGTCTTCCTTGCCGCCCCACGGGTACAGCACGAGCTCGCTGAAGGTGTGGTAGGTCAGCAGGACGTGAAGGTTGGGCTTGGACTCGATGAACGCCTTGACCGCCTGCGTCTCCGGCTCGGAGAACGCCGACGGGCCGCGATAGGTCTCATCGGAGGTGTCGCCCGACGCGCCCGGTCCGCCCCAGCCCCAGCCGTAGTTGCGGTTCAAGTCGACGCCGAAGGAGCCGTCGCCGTTGTCGCGCATGTTCTTGCGGTGCATGTGGTACTTGTCGCCCTCGATGTCGTACTCGGCGCCGTCGCCGTTGAGCAGAGGGATGATCGTGACGTCGCGCGAGGCCAGCAGGCGCGCCACCTCGGGGTCGCCGCGCCCGTCGATGAGGCGTCCGGCGAGGGCGAGAGGGACCTCGTTGGACAGGTGCTCGCGCGCGTGGTGCTCGCCGATGAACAAGGCGGCGGGCAGCTTGCTCGGCCCCGCGCCCTTGGCGTCGGGGCACAGGCGCAGGGCCCAGATGTCGCGGCCCTGCAAGGTCTTGCCGATGGAGAACAGGGACGCGATGTCGGGAGCCTTCGCCGCGAGCGCCTTCAGCTGCGCGACGGTCTGGGCGTAGGTGTGATAATCCTTGTCCTCGGCGGGGAACTCGAGCGCGCGCAGCTTCTCCTCGAGAAGCTGCGCCGAGACGACCTCGAGGCCCGCGGCCTTCACGCGCGCCAGCGCGCGCGGCGCGGCGAAGCCGCCGATCTGCCCCGGGCGCAGCTCCTCGATGCTGACGCCGGCGTCGGCGACCGCGGAGCGGCTCTTGGCGTCGCCGGCCTTGATGACGACCCAGTAGCGGCCGTCCACGGGCGCGGCCGCGGGCGAGGCGGGCACGGGGCCGTCGGAGGCGGCGGGTCCGGGGAGGCCGGCGCGACCGTCGAAATGGGCGTCGGGGGCCGCGAACGCGGAGACGGCGCAGAACAGGGCGGCCAGGAGCGGGAAGAGGGGTGTCATCTCGCTCATTTAACCGTCTCTCGTCGACGGAGTCAAGCGAAAAAGGCCTAAAGGCCCAGCCTATTTTGGGCCCTGCGGCCTACTCGGTTCCGGAGGAGTCCGAGTTGGGCTCGCCTTCTTTGTTGGGAGTCATGATGCCCAGGGTGGGGGTGGGCAGGGCGACGGACTTGTTCTTGTCGCCCTCGATGGCGCGGCGCTCGGCCTCGGCGTCGGCGGCCATCTCGCGCGTGCGCTCGATGCCTTCTTGGTACGTGATGGTGCGGTGGGGCTCGTTGTCGTTGTCGAAGCCGCCCGGGACGGAGGGCTTGGCGAGGCGGTTGATGCCGAGCTCCGCCGCCTGCTCGCGCAGGTTCTGCGCCTGCATCTCGTTGGTATAACCGGTGCTCTCGGCGGCGAGCGGGCTGACGATCGTCGACGAGGACGGAGCCGCCAGGCTCACGCCGCCCGCGGGATCGGGCTCGGGCGGGGCCGGCTTGCGGCCGCACGCCGCCAGGACGAGCGCGGCGACGGCGAGGATCCCGCTATTTCGCACCGAACTTGAGCTTGAGTTTGCGCGCGACGTAGGGCGTGACGAAGGCGTCGGCGCCCGCTCCGAGGCGCGCGATCTCCCGGACCATCGACGAGGCGAGATACGTGTACTGATCGTCGGGCATCAGAAAGACCGTCTCGACGTCTTTATAAAGACGGCGATTGAACGACGCGAGCTGGAACTCGTAGTCCATGTCCGAGACCACTCGCAGCCCGCGGATGAGGACGCGAGCCTTCTTCTTCTTGAGATAGTCGACGAGCAATCCCGTGAAAGTGTCGACGTGGACGTTGGGCAGACCGCGGACGGCTTCCTCGAGCATCTCCAGCCGTTCGGACACCGAGAACACATGCTTCTTGGACGCGTTGTTCGAGACGGTGACGATCACGTGGTCAAAAACGCGCGCGGCGCGATGGATGATGTCGAGGTGTCCGCGCGTGAGGGGGTCGAAGCTGCCGGGGTAGACGGCGAGGCGGGTCATGCGGGCAGTGTAACAGGGCTCGGGGGGGTTGTCAACGCGAGCGAGCTGACCCCCTGGACGTATCAAGGAACGCGGGCTACACTGCGAACATGTCCCGGAGACCCCTCTGGAACGTCGTTCTTCTCGTCCTCGCCAGCGCCCTTCCGGCCGCGGCGCTCGACGTCAACGTCCCGGCCGATGTCGGCCCCGCGCCGGTCTCCGGCTCCGGCGCGGGCGCCTCCGTGACGGGCGCCAACAGCGCGGTCTCCGTCGTGCCCACGCTCAACTCCGGAATCGGCGCGCCGCTCGGCGCGCCGATGGCCGCTCCGGCCGCGGCGCCGATGCCCCTGGCCGCGGGTCCGCTCGCCGCGGCGCCCGCGGCCGCGGCGCACGGCGCCGCGCTCTCGGCCGCTCCCGCCGCCGCGCCTGCGGCCGCCGCCGCGGAGTCCCGCTCGCCGCAGGGGATGCACATCAACGCGCCCGGCTTCGTCGGCTACGATCCGAACAAGCCCAACGTCCAGCCGGGCTCCGTGAACCTTCCCGCGGCGGAGGTGAAGGCCGCCGCCGCGAAGACCGACGCGGGGGGCGTCGTCTCGGCCGCCTTCGAGCTCGGCCCCAACGGTCTTCCGAAATTCCTGTCGACCGATCAACTGAGGGAATTCTTCGACGGCGAGGCGCCCCATCTCGGCGATCCGGAGCGGCGGCTCGACGCCCTCGCGGCCCAGCCGGGCGTACCCGCGCTCGCGCCCCTGTCGAAAGCCGCCGCCGCGTCCGGCCTCGAGTCCGCGGCGCCGGTCGTCGCGCCGCCCGCGCCGCCCAAGGCGGCGAAGCCGGACCCCGTGGACGCGCTGGCGGCCAAGCTCGGCGGCAAGCTCTCCGCCGCGTGGCAGAAGATCAAGCAAGGCTTCGGCGCCAAGCCGCCGCCCATCGACCTCAGCCCGCGCGTCGAGAAGATGCTCGCGCGCCGCGCCCCCGCTTCCGACGCGCTCGAGACGCCCGGCGGCATCCTCGTCCACGCGCCGCGCGCGCTTCGCTTCGACTCTTTGGGCTACCGCGTCCACTTCGCCCCGCCCGAGGACGCGCCGTCCCAGGCGGTGCGCGACGAGCCCGTGCGCGTGCGCGTCGAGCGCGGCAGCAGCGACGCCGGCACCGAGGCCTTGCGCGCCCGCTTCGACGCCTTCAACGGCCTGATCGAGGCGAACTTCGCCGCGCTGGAGCTCATCGCGCAGAGCTCGTCCAAGATGACCGTCAAGACCGCGCGCCTCGTCTACTCCAAGGTCGAGGAGATGTCCGCCCTTTACGCGAAGATGGTCGGCCCCGAGGAGGCCGTGGACGAGACCGCCGAGGTCGCCGCCCTCGGCATCGGCCTCGACCAGGCCGTGAAGGGACTGGGCGACGGAGACCTCCTGCCGCCTCAAGCCGTCGCCCTCGTGATGCCCCTCGAGACGAACTCCCTGCACTTCCGGATCAACGCCCTCCATCAGGCCGCCTTGCGCGAGGTCGGCCGCACCGACGCGGCCGCGCCCGCCAACCTCGTCGTCAAGCTCGGACAAGGCCGCGACGAGCGCGCCGTCTCGCTCGTGGACCTGTCCGAGCACCCGCTGGTCAAGGGCGGCCGCCTCGTCTCGCCCGCGTTCAAGGCCCTCGTCGAGGCCATGACCCGCTCCAAGGACCAGCCCCAAGGCTCCCTGCTCCTGCAGGACCATCAGTTCTGGGGACACTTCAAGCTCGGCGCGCACTCGGCCGAGGTCTACGCCAACTTCCTGCCCCCCGACGAGGGCGGCATGATCCGCGTGCGCTACCAGGAATGGGGCACCGGCTACGACAACCAGACCCGCCTGTACTACGTCGCGCGACTTCTGCAGAAGGCGGGCTTCCACGTCGAGCAGGACAACGGCTTCCTGACCGCCGTCGTCGACAAGGACCACGCCTCGCAGACCGTCGACCAGATGACCGACACCTTCGCCCTCGTGATCCAGGCCCTGCACGCCACCGTCGGCGTCGACTTCGCCCTTCCCCTGCTGGTGCAGGGCGCCAAGACCAGCGAGGAGGTCGGCGAGCGCATCGACCAGTGGGTGGACGTCGTCATGGGCGAGGGGACTTTGCCGTTCTACGTCCACGACGAGCACGCCGCCATGGTCAGCGGCTGGACCGAGTACCAGGCCGGCAAGCCCGCGCGCGCGGCGCTGCGCGCCGGACTGAACAAGAGGCTCTTAACCCTGGGCCTGAGCCGGATCCCGGACGAGGAGCTGCTGGGACAGCGCACGATCGACCGCTTCGTCAACGAGCCCATCGAGGCCGCCGTCGCGCGCGGCGAGCTGCGCCTGACGCAAACGGGCGTCGAGCGCACGCCGCATTACGACGCCCTCGCGGGCCTCGCCGCCGGCCTCGCCGAGAACCCCGAATCCGCCGCGAGCCTGGCCGAGGCCGTGTCCTCGCTCGACCCGGGCCTCCTGCGCTTCGAGACCATCGGCGCGCTCGGCGCCCTGAACGTCGAGCGCGCCGAGCGGCGCCTGGAGCCCGGCGACTGGCTCACCGTCTTCGTCCTGCGCGATCCCAAGACCGGACAGATCGGCTTCGCCCGCGCGATGCTCTCGGACCTCAAGCCCGGCCGCGGCCCGCGCGGCGTGGACTCCGCCGAGCTGTTCCAGCGGCTGGCCGAGCAGGGCTATCCCGTCGCCCCGTTCGCGCCGTCGGCGAGCCCCGCCGGCCTCGAGCATTTCGAGCGCCTGCTCCGGGACGCGCCCGCGGCGGAGTTCTCGCTCGGCCGCCGCGCGCAGGGTTTGGCCGCGAGCCCCGGCCACGGCCGTCCCGTCCTCGCCCGCGTGACCTACGACAAGGAGAAAGCCGTCAAGGGCGGCTACGTCTTCGTCGCGCCCTACACGACGCCCGACGACCTGGACGCCATCCGCGCCTCGAAGGCCGTCATCACCACGTCGGGCGGCCTGCTCAGCCACGCCGCCATCACGACGCGCGAGATGGGCATCCCCGCCGCCATCCTGTCACGCGCGGACTGGCGCGGCGGCGCGGCGGTCTTCGAGTCTCCCGAGTTCGACGAGGCGTACACGGCCGGCGGGCTGGCGGCCCGGCGCCGCCGGGCGGGCGGCGGCGCGGCGCTCGCGGAGGGCGCGCTCGTGCGCCTCGACCCCGCGACCGGCGGGGTCGAGGTGTTCCCGTCGAACCTCGCCGCCCCGCTCCTCGACGCGGCCAAAGCCGCGGAGCGCTACGACTCCGACCGTGACGGCGGCGCGCTCGTCGCGTGGATCAAGTCGCGGCTGGCCATGGACTCCCTGCATCACCTCCAGAAGACCGCGCTCGTGCACGCCGCGATCGAGGCCGTCGGGGCGCGGGCGCTCGCGCGACCGGAAGCCGCGGCCGACCTCGCGTCGGTTTACGCCGCCCTCCCCAAAGGATCGGACAAGCTCGCGAACTGGACCGAGGCCTCCGCCGCCGGCTTCTTCGACGCGTCCCGCCGCGGCGCGCTCGACCTCCTGCGCGAGAAGCGCGAGGCGGCCCGCGCCGCCATGTCGGTCGAGGCCGTCGAGCGCGCGCTGCGCGCCGGCGAGGCCCGCGCCGCGCGGCTGACCGCCGTCGCCGGCGCGCTGGGGCGCAAGAAGAACGCCCTCCTCGAGGCCGATCTCGAGCTCGCGAGCCTGCGCGCCGAGGCCAAGGCGCGCGGGGCGCAGCTCCTGAAGGAGGACGTGGCCGATCTCTCGGAGCACGCGCGGCTGTTCCCGAACGCGACGGTCGAGATCCTGCCGCGGCTGAAGGCCGCCATCGCCAAGGCCAAGCGCCGCCGCGCGGACCCGCAGGTCGTCGCGGGCTGGGAAGCCAAGGTGGAAGCGCTCGAGCGCACGCGCGAGGCGTCGCTGCGCGCCCGCGCGCCCGCGGTGCTCTCCCTGCGCCAGGTCCTCGACATGGACGTGCCGCGCGTGGGCGGCAAGGCCGCCAAGCTCGGCGAGATCTCCGAGGTCGTGGCGCGCGCCGGCGGCGAGGTGCCGCCCGGCCTGGCGCTGACCGTCGACGCGTACCGGCAGTTCCTGCGCGAGTCCGGGATCGCCGACAAGCTCGAGCGCGTGGCCGCCGACCCCGAGCTCTCGCCCGAGGAGCGCTCGGCGCGCGCGCGCAAGCTGATCCTGGACGCGCCCCTGCGCGCCGACCGCGGCGTGGGCGCCTCCGTCCTCGCGGCGCTCAAGGCCGAGAGATTGGAGGGCGCGATGCTGGCGGTGCGCTCCTCGGCCGTCGACGAGGACGGCGCCGAGGCCGCCTTCGCCGGCGCCGGCGACACTCATCTCTATGTCAAGCCCGAGGAGCTCTTGCCTCACGTGAAGGAGATCTGGGCCTCGCTTTGGAATCCGCGCGCGATGCTCTACCGCGAGACGAAGGGCCTGGCCACGACCAATTTGGCGCAGGCCGTCGTCGTCCAGGCCATGGCCGACTCCGAGGTCTCCGGCGTCGCCTTCACGCAGGACCCCGTCTCCGGCGACTCGAGCCGCCTGATCGTCAACGCGGCCTTCGGCCTCGGCGAGGGCGTGGTCTCCGGCCGCGTCGCGCCGGACCAGTACGTCGTCGGCAAGGCGCTCGGCCGCGAGGTCCTGCCCGCGATGGTCTCCGACAAGAAGCTCGCCGTCGTGCGCGGCAAGGGCGGCGTCGGCACCGACGAGCACAAGATGCCGCCGGAGTGGCGCCGCCGCCGCTCCTTGACGCCGAGCAAGCTGGAGAAGCTCAACAAGGTCGCGCTCGCCCTCGAGAGCCATTTTGGATATGCGCTCGACATCGAGTTCGGCTTCGTCGGCGACAAGCTCTTCATCCTGCAGGCCCGTCCCGTGACCAACGCCGCGACCGAGGAGGCCGCTCCGCCGGCGCCGTCGACCGCGAAGGCGGCCGCGCCCGCCAAGGCCGCGCCGCCCGCCCAAGCCGCGCCTGAGGCCAAGCGCCTGATGTTCGTCTGCACCGGCAACACCTGCCGCAGCCCGATGGCCGAGCGCCTGGCCAAGCAGAAGCTGCGGGAGGAGGGACGCGAGGACTTCGAGGTTCTCTCGCGCGGCTTGGACGTCGCCGAGGCCGGCGCGCCGATGGCGAACGGCGCGCAGGCCGCGCTGCGCAACCACGGCGCCTCGGCCGAGGGCCATGCCGCGCTCGGGCTCGTGCCCTCCGACGTGATCTGGGCCGACGTGATCCTGACCATGACGTCGGCCCAGGCCGGCGAGCTGCTGCGCCGCTATCCGTCGGCGCGAGGCAAGGTCTTCACGCTCGGCGAGTACTCGGGCGTGGGCGGGGAGATTTCAGACCCCTACGGCGGCGACCTCGCGCGCTACCGCGAGTCGGCGGCGCAGATCGCGGCCGCGGTCGACGCCTCGCTCGACCGCGCGGAGCGGCCCGCCGCGCAGCAGGGATTCTCAGCCGTCCACTACTGAGCGAAGAAGTTATCCCCCAGGACTCTACCCGGGTAGAGTCCGGAATTGACTTCTATTTCAGCGCGGAGCGCGCGCGCCGCAGCACCGCGGTCGCGGCCTCGATGCGCGCAAGGAGCGCCGCGGGGTCGGGACGCCCGGGCTTCGGGCCGAAGCGCGGGTCGTCGAGCGGATGGGCGAGCACGGCCTCGAGCGCGGGCAGGGCCGCGACGGCTTTGCGGCGCGCGAGCGCCTCGGCGGCGGCGGCCAGGACCTCGGCGTCGGGGTGCGACGCGAGCGGCACGAGCATCTCGTCTGCCTCGGGGCCGAACGCGTCGGCGAGGCGGATCAAGGTCAGCATCGTCGCCGGGTCGGCGGTCTCCGCGCGCAGCAGGCCGCGCACGACGGAAAGCGCCTGGGGCGCGAGCGCGCTCACGAGATCGGCTTGGCGCGCCGCGAGCGCGTCGATCGCGGCCGCGCGGGCGGGCGTGCCCGACGGGAAATAGACGGAGAGGACGAGCAGGCGGCGCACGGGCTCCTCGCCGCGGGTCTTGGCCAGCGCCTGGAGCGCGCGGCGGGCGTCGGCGAGATCGGCGTCCGCCGGTCTCGGCCCGAACAGTCTCGCGGCGCGCTCGAGCGGCGCGGGCTCGGGACAGCCCAGGCGCGTCAGCGCGATCAGCGACTCGTCGAGCACGGGCCGCGGCAGCTCCGGCTGGGCGACGGCGGCGCACAGGACCTTGCGCTCGGCCTCGGGCGGCGCGTCGAGCGCGGCCACGCCCTGCGCCGCGGACAGGCGAGCCTCGGGGTCGGCGCCCTCGTCGAGAAGGACGCGCGACAGGGGCTCGAACGCCGCGACGTCGTGGAGCTCGCCCAGGAAGACGACCGCGAAGAACCGGGTCTTGGGAGCGCGCGTCTTGTCGGCGGCGGCCTCCCCGAGCGGCGCGGCGGCGCGCCAGCCCAGCGGCGCGAGGCCCTTGAACTCCGCGTCGGCTTTCCGGTCCAGCTCGGCCACGACGGCGGCGTCGCGGCCCGTCTCCTTCGCGACGAGCGCGTCGATCCGAGCCATCGCGAGCCGGACCGCGACGACCGGCGCGATCATTCGGCCGCGGCGATCGCGGCTTCCCCGACGGAGAAGTAGCGCGACTGCGGGTGGTGGAAGACGAGCGCCGACACGCTGGCCTCGGGCTCCATCATGAAGCCCTCCGTCAGATGCACGCCGGCGTTCTTCTCGGGCTGCAGCAGCTCGAAGAGCTTCGCCTGGTCCTCGAGGTTCGGGCAGGCGGGATAGCCGAAGCTCACGCGCATGCCCCTGTATTTCGATTGGAACTTCTCTCGGATGGTCATGCTCGCCGGGTCGCCGATGCCCCACATGCGGCGCAGCCGATCGTGGAGGAGCTCGGCGAAGCCCTCGGCCGATTCCACCGCGATCGCTTGAAGGGCGTGCGACCTCAGGTATTCTCCGGCGTCGCGATATTTGTCCGAGAGTTCCCGGATGCCGGCCCCGCAGGTCACCACGAACATCGAGACGTAGTCCCTCTGGCCTGAAGCGGCCGGGCGAACGAAGTCGGCCAGACACAGGCGTTCGCCGCCGCCCTGACGGGGAAAATCGAAGCTCATCAGCGGGGTCTTCGCCGTCGGCGTTTCATAGAGGTCCACCCGATCGCCCGCGCTGTCCGCCGCGAAAAATTTATAGACGGCCTTGGCGGTGATCATCTTCTTGGCGAGGATCTCGTCTTGGAGCTCCGTGACGCGCCGGTGCAGCTCGACCGCCTTGGGGTTCTTATCCTTCAAGTGCTGCTCGAGATTTCCGCGAAGTCCGAGATGCTTGCCGTAGAGCATGATCGGATTGACGTACTTGAAGATCTCGGAGACGTCGAAATCGTTCACGACGTGAAGCTTCAAGTCCGGCGGCGTCGGCGGCGGCCCGTCGTGCGAGATCACGGCCTTCGGCGCTTCCGTCTCCGTCGCGGGCGCCGCGGCGGAAGAGACGGTCTCCGTGCGAAGGTACTCCTGGATCTCGCGGTTCTTAGCCAGCAAGGCCTCGCGCTTCTCGCCGAAATAGTCGTTGGCGATGGACAGGCCGGTCATCGCGTCCTTGGCGTAGAAGACCGAGCCGTCGTAGGCGCGCGCGATGCGCTTGGCGGTGAAGCGCGGCGACAGGGCCGCGCCGCCGACCAGGACCGGCAGGCGCACGCCGGCCGCCGTCAGGTCCTCGGCCGTGACCACCATCTGCTGGGCCGACTTGACCAGCAGGCCCGACAAGCCGATCGCGTCGGGCTTGTGCTCGTTGACCGCGGCGAGCAGCTGCTCGGGCGCGATCTTGATGCCGAGGTCGACGACCTTGTACCCGTTGTTCTTCAGGATGATGTGCACGAGGTTCTTGCCGATGTCGTGCACGTCGCCCTTGACCGTCGCGAGCAGGACGGTCGCCCGCGTCTGCGCGTCGGCGACCGTCATGTGCGGCTCCAGGCGCGCCACGGCCGCCTTCATGACCTCGGCGGACTGGAGCACCTCGGCCACGATCATGGTGTTGGCGCCGAACAGGCGGCCGACCTCGTCCATGCCCTTCATGAGCGGGCCGTTGATGATGTCGAGCGGCTTGCGCGTCTTGAGCAGCTCGTCGAGATCGGCGGCCAGACCGTCCTGGGAGCCCTCGACGACGTTGCGGGCCAATCGTTCGTCGATGGGAAGTTTGAGCCGCTCGGACGGGTTCTTCTCGACGACCTTGGCCGCGCGGAAGTGCGCGGAGAACTCGGCGACGGCGTCGAAGCCCTTGGGATGCGCCGGATCGCCGGGGCCCTTCCACGAGAGCAGGTCCCAAGAGAGCTTCTTCTCGAGCTCGGGGATCTGGGAATAACGCGCGAGCTTCTCCGCGTTCACGATGGCGAGGTCCAGGCCCGCTTCGACGCAGTGGTGGAGATAGACGGAGTTCAAAACCTCGCGCCCCGCCGGCGGCAAGCCGAAGGAGACGTTGGAGATGCCGAGCACGGTCTTGCAGCGCGGCATCGCGGACTTGATGAGCTTGATGCCCTCGATGGTCTCGATCGCCGAGCCCCAGTAGTTCTTGTCGCCCGTTCCCGCGGGGAAGACGAGCGGATCGAAGATGATGTCTTCCGGCGGGAGGCCGTACTTCTCCGTCAAAAGCTTGAAGGAGCGCTCGGCGATGGCGAGCTTGCGCTCCCGCGTGAGGCCCATGCCCATGACCTTGTCCTCGTCGATGGTGCCGACGACGACCGCGGCGCCGTAGGCGTGGATCAGGGGCACGACCTTCTCGAAGCGCTCCTCGCCGTCCTCGAGGTTGATCGAGTTGAGGATGCACTTGCCCGGCGCGCGCTTGAGCGCCTCCTCCATCACCTCGGCGTCGGTGGAGTCGATCATGAACGGCACCTTGACCTTGCGCACGACCTTCTCGATGAAGGCGATCATGTCGGCCTTCTCGTCGCGGTCGGGGTTGGCCAGGCACAGGTCCACGACGTGGGCGCCGGCGCGCACCTGGTGGCGCGCGAGCTCGGAGGCGGGCTCCCATTCTCCCGCGACGATGAGCTCCTTGAACTTGCGCGAGCCGATCACGTTGGTGCGTTCCCCGACGAGAAGCGGCCTTCTGTCCTCGTCGAGCGAGAGTGACTCCATGCCGGAGACGGACGAGCGCCGCGTCTTATGCGGGCGTCGCGGCGGGCGGCCCGCGACGGTGTCGGCGATGAGCTTGATGTGGGCGGGCGTCGTGCCGCAGCAGCCGCCGACCATGTTGACCCAGCCCTCGTCGGCGAAGCGCGAGATCTTCTTGGCCAGGATCTCCGGGGACTCGTTGTAATGCCCGTTCTCGTCGGGCAGGCCGGCGTTGGGGTAGCAGACCGTGAAGGCGCGCGTCATGGCGGCCAGCGTGCGCAGGTGGTCGGTCATGAAGTCGGGGCCGGTGGCGCAGTTCATGCCGAGCGCGAGCAGGTCGAAGTGGGCGACGGCGTCGGCCAGCGCCGTGATGTCCTGGCCGCCGAGCATGGTGCCCATGCTTTCGATCGAGACCGACAATATAACCGGTATCGAACGCCCTGCTTTCCGGAAAGCGTCGTGGACGCCCAGCATGGACGCCTTGACGTTCACCGTGTCCTGCTGGGTTTCCAGCAGGACAAGATCGGCTCCGCCTTCGAGCAAGCCGGCCGTGGCTTCGGAATAGTTGGCGAGAACCTCGTCGAAGGTAATACCGCCGGTGACGGAAATGGTTTTAGTGCCGGGGCCGAGCGCGCCGGCGACGAACAGCGGGCGCTTCGGCGTGGCGAGCTTCTTGGCGGCTTGCTTGGCGAGCTCCACGCCCTTGCGCGAGATCTCGCGGGCCTTGTCCTGCAGGCCGTACTCGGCGAGCACGTGGCGCACCGCGCCGAAAGTGTTGCTCTCGACGACGTCCGCCCCGGCGTTGAAGTAGGCCTCGTGGACGTCCCGAATGACGTCGGGGCGGGTCAGGATCAGGTTCTCGTTGCAGCCTTCGAGCTCGGCGCCGCCGAAGTCCGCGGCCGTGAGGTCGCGGGCTTGGAGCATGGTGCCCATGGCGCCGTCGAGGACCAGCAGGCGGCGGTGCAGCAGCTCGCGCAGCTCGTCTTCGCGGCCTCGGTCGGAGTACGTCGGGCGTCCGTGGCTCAATGGGCTCCTGAAAATGAAAAACCGCGCCGGAAAGCGCGGTTTCTTGGCCTCTTTAGCTCCCGGTCGGCCGGGGCAATTCGGCTGGAAATCCTCGCCTGCGACGTGTCAGTATACCGCCTTTGACGGTGCCTTTCAAGGACGCCCGGCTAGTGCATGTCCACTTCGATTTTCTTGCTCATGCCGGTGGTCTCGCGGAAGTCCTGGCGGTCCTTGAGATCGGCGAAGTCGAGGTCGCCCTTGGCTTTTTCGGCGTAGGTCGGGTCGAGTTTGATCGCCTCGGCGAGCTCGGCGATGGCCTTGTTGGGGTTGCCGGTCAGCGACAGCATGGCGGCGTGCTCGTAGCGCGCGATGGGCAGCTCCGGGGCGAGGGCGGCCGCGGTCTCGGCCTCGGTCGCGGCGACGTCCAGATTGCCGGCGTTGAACAGCAGGCGAGCGTTGGAGGCGTGAGCGTAGGCGCGGTCGAGGCGCACGCGCGGGTTGTAGATTCGCAGGAGGAGCAGGCGGTAGTGGCGCGGATTGGAGCGGTGCTCGAAGACCAGGAGCCCGCACGTGCCGAGGGGGCTGTAACTGCCGCCCGCCCAGCGCCACTCCGGCTGCGGCGGCCACGCCTTCGTCAGGCGGGCCTGCAAGGTCTCGGTCGAGAGGAGGGTCTCGGCGAGCTCGGGCTGGTCGCCGACGGGGGCGTCCTGGATGAGCTCGGGATAGCCCGGGCGGTTGTAGCCCGCTTTCTTCAGGTCCTTCTCCGCCTTGATGTTGGCGGACTCCTTGTAGCTGAGCCGGCCGGTCGCTTCATATGTCCAGCGCGCGACGTAATCCTCCTTGCCGGGATGGATCATCGCGGTGCCGATGTGGGTCTCGATGGGCTCGGTGGTCATCTCCTCGCCGAGCTTGGGATAGTAGAAATGCTCGAAGGCGACGCCGCAGGCGTCGTTCCAGCCGATCACGTTCCAGGTCTCGTGGTCGACGTCGGCCTCGTCCATCTGCGCGGCGGCGGGCAGGGCGAGGAGCGCGAGCAGCAGCAGAGGGAGCGTTTTCACTCGAGGCCAGTATAACAGGGACCTCGGGGGCGGGCAAGGCGGGCGGCGACTAGCGGTGGTCGGGCATCTCCGGCAAGAGCAGTTCCGACAGGTTGCGCCCCGCCCCCGAGCGCCAGGTTCCCTGCATGGGGTCCTGGCGGAGCAGCGCGAGGTATTCGTCGCGGCTGATCCGGTCCTGGAGTCTCGCCCGCAGGGAGGCGGAGACGAACTTGCCGAACGCGTTGCCGTAACCCCTCGGCATGATGCTGCCGTAGAGGTAGCAGAGATGGATCGCGAGGGCCTTGTCCAGGCGCGCGAGTTCGGCCTCGGCCTCGTCGGCGGAAAGCGCGCCGGAGACCTTGGCCTGGGCGATGGCGACGCGGTCGTCCATGGCGGCGGAGCTCACCGTCGTCTCGATGTCCGCGGCGAAGGCCCGCTCGCGGTTGATATGGTCGATGCTCTCGGAGTGGTAGGGCTCTTTCGGGAACGCGTCGAGGATCCGCTGTTCCACGCGGGCGTCTTCGGCTTTCCAGTCCTTCCAGACCTTCGGGTCGATCGCGGCGCGGACGGAGGACGCCGCGAACGCCATAAGCGCAAGGGCCAGGCCGAGGTTCTTCATGATTCAAGTATAGCGGCCGGCGCCCATCGCTCACAGCGGCTAAAGACCCAATCGAGCGGGGGATAAAAGACCTGCGCTGTTGCCCGAAAGACTCTTACGGGGTCCCGCCCAGCTCCTTACAATCATGGAAATGCTCCGCGTCTTGATGGCGATCCTGCTGATCCCGGCCCCCTCCTACGCCCAGGTGCGGGCGATCGCCGCCGTGGTGGCGCCCGAGGCCGGCTCCGGCGCCGCCGCGGTGCGCGCGCAGCCGCTCAATCTCTCGCTGTCGGCGCCTTCGGCTCTCAGCGTTCTTTCGCTGGCGCCGAGCCTAACGGCGCCGAGCCTCGCGCCCGCGGCCGCGCTCTCTGTTTCCGCCGCCGCGGCTCCTGTGGCCGTTCCGGCCGCCTCCGCGCTCGCGGAGGCCCCGGCGGCCGCTCCCGCCGCCGCCGTCGAGGCCAAGGCCGCCGTTCCCGCCGCGGTCGCGCCGCGGCTGACGGGCCTCACCACGCTCACCAACGAGTTCACCGCCCACCCGCCCAAGTCCGAGGGCTCCGCGCTCACCGCGGGCCGCGCGCTCGAGGACGCGATGACGGGCGCGGCCTCGGCCCCGGTCGAGACCGCCCCCGACGCGGTCCCGGCGGCCGACGCGCCGGCTCTCCCTTTCCACCGCCGCCTGCTGTCGCACGCGAAGGACGCGGGCCGCGAAATCCACGACCTGTTCCACGGCGACAAGGAGATCCGCCCGTTCATCCGCAAGCACGGCCGCCAGTTCTACCTCAGCTCGGGGATACTCGTCGCCAACGCCTTCGTGGGCGTGTTCATCGCGAAGGCGCTGGGGCACTTCACGGACATGGCGGTGGCGGGGCACCACGTGACGGGGGCCTCCGCGGCGATGATCATGGCGACGGTCTGGGTGCTCTCGCTCAAGGTGGGCGAGATCCTGCTCAACTGGGCGAACCTGGTCACCAAGCGCACGACGTCGCGGATCATCGCGGACATCCGCACGCACATGGTGCAGAAGCTGTCCTCACTGTCCCTCAGCTACTATAACAAGCAGAGCGCGCAGGCGATGGCGCCGCGGGTGGTGGACGACGTCTACCGCCTCACCACGCGCAACTGGGACATCCCGATCCAGATGCCGTACGTGATCACGCGCGGGCTCCTCTCCGTGGGGATGCTGGCGCTTCTCGACTGGCGGGTGGCGCTGGCGGTGGTGCCGGCGGCGTACGTCTTCACGCGGATGTCCTCGTACTTCGGCAAGAAGCTGCAGAGGATCTCCGAGGCGCGTCAGAGGGAAAAGGCCAAGGTGTCGGCCCAGCTGGGCGAGCTCCTCTCCATGATGGAAGTGCACAAGGTCTTCGGCAGCGAGGACGCGGCGGCCAAGCGCTTGGAGGAGACGATCGAGAAGCTGACGGCGCTCGGGCGCGAGGAGTGGATGGTCAACGCCAACAACGGGGCGGCGATCAGCACGGCGGGGTTCTTCCTGGTCGAGTTCCTCTTCTTCGGGGGGGCGTGGCTGCTGTTCATGATGGGGTGGCCGTCGATCGGGACGATCACGGCGATGCAGGCGTACATGGGCGGGGTGATGTTCTCGCTGTCGGCGATCGCCTCCAATCGCACGTCCTCGCGCGAGGCGGCGGGGTCGACGCGCTTCGTGCTGGACATCCTCAACCTCAAGCCGGAGATCACGGACGCGCCGGACGCGGTGGAGCTCAAGCGGATCCGGGGCAATATTGAATTTAAAGACGTTCACTTCGGCTACTCGGCCGAGTCGCCGGTGCTCAACGGGGTCTCCTTCAAGACGAAGCCGGGGCAGACGGTGGCGTTCGTGGGGGGCACGGGCTCCGGGAAATCCACGATCCTCCGCCTGCTCACGCGGCTGTACGATCCTTCCTCGGGCTCGGTCTCCATCGACGGGCATGACGTGAAGGGGCTGAAGCTTTCCTCCTTCAAAAAGCGCATGGCGATCGTGCCGCAGGACAGCGCGCTTTTCGGGGGGACGATCCGGGAGAACTTGCTGGCGGTGGAGCCGGGGGCTTCTCAGGAGCAGCTGGAGGCGGCGCTGCGGGCGGCGAATGCGAACTTCGTGTTCGACAAGGTGGGGTTTCCGGAGGGGCTGGAGACTTTGGTGGGGGACCGGGGCGGGTTGCTTTCAGGCGGGCAGAGGCAGCGGGTAGCGATCGCGCGGGCGATCTTGCGGGATCCGGATCTGTTGATTCTGGATGAGGCGACGTCGGCGCTGGATAATGAGTCGGAGCTGGCGGTGCAGGATGCGTTGAAGAAGCTCATGAAGAATCGGACGACGTTCGTGGTGGCGCATCGGCTGACGACGGTGCAGGATGCGGATGTCATACACGTCCTGGACCATGGCGTCATCGTGGAGTCGGGGACGCATGCCGAGCTGCTGGCGAAGCAGGGGAAGTACTGGCGGCTTTGGACGGCTAAAGATTCGCCGCGCTAAAAATCCCCCGATGTCCGGTTCCCCCCTGGAACTAAATGAGCGGCTGCTCCGTATGGATAGCATGGAGATTTCCAAGGTCGCCGACTTAATTCACGTCGTTCGCGGGCAGAGAGTGATGCTCGATGAGGATCTGGCTGGCATGTATGGCGTGCCGACCAAACGCCTCAACGAGCAGGTCCAGAGGAATCTGCGCCGGTTTCCGCCCGATTTTATGTTCCGTCTGACCGCGGAAGAGTACGACAACTTGAAGTCGCAAATTGCGACTTCAAGATCGCGATGGGGCGGAAGACGAAAATGGCCGCGCGCGTTCACGCAGGAGGGCGTGGCGATGCTGTCGAGCGTTCTCAACAGTCCGAGCGCTATCGACGTGAACTTGGCGATCATGCGGGCGTTCGTGCGGCTCCGAGGCGCTCTGGCGAAGGACCGGGCTTTGACGACAAGGATGAGGGATGCGGAAGAGGCGATCTCCGCTCACGACCGGGAACTGACCGAACATGCCGCACATCTGAATCAGGCGTTCGCAGAAATACGCCGGCTCAAGAAGTCGTAGAGATTTCGCCTCCACGCAGGGGGCTGCTTCAATCCTTCCGACGTCTCCCCTATTTTCATGCCAAATCTGAGGTACAGGCGATGCCCCCGTTAGGGCGCCGTTTACAAATCGACTCTACTCCTAGAGCCCGGCATTGCTCGGACAGACCCCAGGCTAAGGCTGCTCTCTCGGAGGATCTTGCGGGGGATGAACAGCGTCTTCAATCTCGCGGAGAAACTTCAATCCGGCTGAGCTCTTGATCCCAAATATGCTGTCCTTTAGTTGAGGGATCAGCCAGTGCAAATACTGCCAAAAACGCAGATCATCCATTTCCGACCGCTGCAACCATAGAATGTGGCTGCGCGATAGTGCATGTGGATCAGTGGCATGAATCTTTTCGAAAAGCGGCAATAGAGAGTGCGTGATTCGAGCCCGCAATATTCGTTGGCTCTCACGATAGATGACGTCCGGTTCATCGGGGGCTCGCGGATTTCTTTCCTCATCGAAGCGGAACCACATGTTCCGATCATAGAGAACACTTGTCCTTTCGCTTAGGGCGAGGCAGACGCAGTCCTTGCTTCTCTGCCGAGACCCGAGTTCATGAGTCGAACCAAACTTTTTGCCGGCAGAAATTCTTAGATCGTCATGCATTGCGCGAGACTCGCAAAAGCGATTGCTTGATCATCTCGAGCTCAGCGGAAATCCATTCGACCCTTTCTTCGAAGCGAACCCGTTCCGTTGTGAACGCCTCTAGCCGTCTAATTAAAATGATGATTCCTCCGAAAAGGGCAATACCGAGGATCCAACTTGCCATTATTTTCTCCGACAAGAAAGATTCAAATGAATCGTTGGACCGTCATCACGCCAGATCGATCCAATTCCACCGCGACTGATAAAGCCCCAACAGCCGCCGCTTCAACAGCGCATGCTCCGCCTTGAGCAGTTTCGGATCGTTCTTGAGCAGCTCATCCGCATCCGCCCGCGCAAACGCCAGCAGCTCCGCATCCTTGAACAAGTCCGCGACCTGAAGCGAGAGCTCCCCTGACTGCGCCGTCCCGAGCAATTCCCCCGGCCCGCGTAGCTTCAAGTCCTCCTCCCCGATCCTGAACCCATCCGCCGTCGCCGTCATCGTCTCCAACCGCGTCCTCGCCTGCTCCGTCTTCGGATTCGCCACCAAGAAGCACGACGATTCCTGCGCCCCTCGCCCAATACGCCCGCGCAACTGATGCAAGGACGCCAACCCGAACCGGTCCGCGTTCTGAATGACCATCACCGTGGAATTCGGCACGTCGATGCCCACCTCGATGACCGGCGTCGCCACCAGCACCTGCCACTCCCCGCGCGCAAACTCGTCCATGACCTGATTCTTCGCCTTCCCCGGCATCGCCCCATGAATCAGCGCCACCTTGAGATGCGGAAAAACCTCGGTCCGGAGTCTCTCATACTCCGCTTTCGCCGACTGCAGGTCCAAGGATGCCGACTCCTCGATGATCGGGTACACCACATAAGCCTGCCGCCCCGCCGCCGTTTCTTTGCGAATAGCCTCGAACGCCGTCGCTTCCGGCGTCAGCGCCGTCTTGATCGGTGTGCGCCCCGGCGGCATCTCGTCGATGGTGGAGACCTCCAGGTCGCCATAGAGCGCCAGCGCCAAAGTCCGCGGGATCGGCGTCGCCGTCATCACGAGCAGGTCGATCAGCGACCCCTTTTGCCGCAAAGTCGTCCGCTGACGCACCCCGAAGCGGTGCTGCTCGTCGATCACCGCCAGCTTCATGTTCTTGAAGCGCACGTCCTCTTCGAGCACCGCGTGCGTGCCGATCACGATGTCGATCTCGCCCGCCGCGATCTTGGCCAGAAGCTTCTCGCGCTCTTTCTTCGGCACCCGCGACGTGAGCAAAGCCGTTCTCACCGGCAAACCCTTGAGGAATCGCCCCAGAGTGGCATTGTGCTGCTCGGCCAGGATTTCCGTCGGAGCCATCAGCGCCGCCTGCCCGCCGTTCTCGACGGCGAGGAGCAATGCCGAGAGAGCCACGACGGTTTTGCCCGAGCCGACGTCGCCCTGCAGAAGCCGCGTCATCGGATAGGATTTGCACATGTCCGAGAAGATCTCGTTGATCACTCGCTTTTGCGCGTGCGTCAGCTCGAACTTCAGCCCCTCGCGGAAAGGCGTGAGCAGAGTCCGCTTGATTTCATATCCAAAGCCTTTGAGAATGCCTTGAGTCTGCCGCCGCTTGAGGATCCACGCGATCTCGAGGATGAGCAGCTCTTCATACGCCAGCCGCGCCCGCGCCGCCTCCAGCTCCGCCTCGGATTTGGGGAAGTGAAGCCCCCGCAAAGCCTGCGGCGCCGCCAGGAGCTTGCGCTTCGCCATCAGCTCCGCGGGAACCGCGTCCGTGGCCTGGTCCGCGTAAGCCTCGACCGCCCCGTACGTCAGCTCCCGCACGAAGCGCTGCGACAGCCCTTCCGTGAGCGAGTAGATCGGCGCCAGACGCGCCACGTGGATGCGCCAGCGCTCGTCCGTGAGCGGATAGTGCTCATCGACCCGCAGCTCGAGCTTCCCCACCAGGTCCGGGTCCGCGTGACCCACCACCCAGAGGTCCGCGCCTTCGCAAACCTCGGCCTTGAGCGCCGAGAACACGTCGAAGCGCCGGCTCACGTGCTTGAACCACACGCAGTCGATCTTCCCGTGCGCCGTGGCCAGAACGGCTTTAAAGATCGCCAGCCGCGGCCCCGCATGCCGCCCGTTCGCGGAGAGCACCCGCCCGCGCGCCACGATCAGCCCCGTCAGCGTCGGCAGCTTGAAGTCCGTCGTCTCGTGCCGGTCCTCCCAGCGCCGCGGGTAGGCGTGGAGGAGGTCCTCGACCGTCTTGACCCCCAAGTGCTCGAAGAGGACCGAGCGCCGGGGGCCCACGCCTTTGAGGAACTGGATCGGGCTGTCGAGGCTCACCTTGCGGAGATCATACCGGAATTGCTACCCTCTCAAAATGTCCTTCAAGTGTTCCATCCCGGGTTGCGGTAAAGGTCCGAAGGCCGGCAAGAGCTACAGTCATTCCCACCGAATGACCAACCGGATCTTCCGCCCGAACCTCCAGCGCCAGAAGGTCGTCATCGCCGGCAAGACGCAGACGGCCTACGTGTGCACGGACTGCATCAAGTCCGGGCGCGCTGTCCGACCGACCCGATAACGATCCAAGCGAACGCCGCGCCGAAAGGCGGGCTGCTCAGGGCCTGGGCTTATGCCTTGGCCCTGGTCGTTTTTTGCCTTCCCGTCTTCAATCCCGACTTGTTCTGGCATCTGTCGGCCGCCCGGTGGATCGTCGCCCACTTCTCCATCCCTAAGTCCGATTCGTTTACGTTCACCGCCTACGGGACCCCGTGGATCGACTTCGAGTGGGGCACTCAACTTCTTTGGTACGCGGTCCATGCGATCGGCGGTCTGTGGGGCCTTTGGGTCTTGAAAGCCGTCGGCCTTGCCCTCGCCTTCTGGCCCGTCGACGGACTTCTACGAGATAAAGGCGCCTCATCGGCGGCTCGGGCCGGCGCGTTGGCCCTGTGGCTGGCCGCCATGCTCGCCCAGAGCGACCTGCGCGCCGATGCCGTTTCCGCGATCTTCTTCGCGGTCTTGCTTCGTCGTCTCGAGAACCGCCGCGCGTCCTTCCTGTTCGGCTACGCCTTGTTCGCGGCGTGGGCGAACCTGCACGCCGGCTTCGTCCTCGGTTTCGGCCTGTACGCCTGGGCCGCCATCGTCGGCATCCCCGGCGTCGGCGCCGAGGCCGCGGGCGCCGCGCTCGGCGGATTGCTCAACCCCTACGGCGCCGGCCTATACCGCGTCCTGCTCGCCCACGCCTCCGATCCCGCCGTGCGAGCGGTGATGGAATGGAAGCCTCCCACGTCGCACAACCCGTTCCAATTCGCCCTGCTCGCCGCGATCCTGGGCGCCCTCGTCGCGATCGGGCTGAGTTTCCGCCGCGCGTCGCGGTTCCTGCTCGGCGTCGCCTTCGTCGCCCTGTGCGCCTCGATCTTCAGCGCCCGCTTCGGCGCGTACTTCGCTCCCGCGGCCGCGATGCTCGTCTTCACCGCCTTCCCGAGGCCGCGCGCGGCTCTCGTCGCCGCCACGCTCGCCGGCGTGACCGCGATGCTCTATCCCATCCGCGCGCGCTTCGAGCCGCGCCCCTTCAGCGACTTCCTCGTCGATCGCCGCGCGGTCGATTTCGTGGCGAGCCAGCAGGGCGCCCTGCACGGTCTTCGCCTTTTCAACACCTACGAGTGGGGCGGCTATCTCGGCTGGAAGCTGGGCCCGGAAGGACGCGTGTTCGGCGACGGGCGGTACTTGTTCCATTCGCAGCTGCCGGAGATCAACGCGGCGCTCACGTCGGCCGAGGCGCTCGCGGACTTCGCGGCGCGGCATCAGCTCGACGGCTTCCTGATCCGCCGCCTGGCCGGGACGACGTTCCCGATGACGCGCCGCTATCCCGACGGCGCGACGCGCACGTTCGACCGGCCGTGGTACGTCAGCTATCTGCCGCGCGCTCGCTGGGCGCTCGTTTATTGGGACGATCAAGCCCTGCTTTTCGTCGACCGCGCGAAGGTCCCCGCGGACTGGCTCGCCGCTCACGAGTACCGCTGGCTGCTCCCCGGCGACGACGCGGCGCGGCAGGACGCGATGGAGCGGGGAGAGATCCCGCGCGAGGCCTTCGCGGCGGAAGCCGCACGCCATTCCGGCGACTAACCGACCGGCTTGAACGCGTCGGGCAGTTTCTCGACGAAAGTCCCTTCGCCCGTCGCCTCGATCGTCAGGTCGCGGCCGGCGAAGTCCAAGACCTCGCCTTCCATGGTCTCAAGGCGGACGCTCGCCGGGCCCGTCGCGCGCAGGGGCAAGGGGATGAGGTGCGTGTGCGCGACCGCGCCGGCTTGGACCTCGCCCGTCTCGAGCGCCGCGCCGGCGACGGCGGCCTGGGAGGGCTTGAGCTCGCCGGTCAGCGAGAGGAGAACGGGCTGGCGCCAGCCCTCGCCTTTCCAGGCGCCGGCGGACTTGTCCCAGTGATGGACGTAGGCGTCCAGGGCGATGCGGATCGCGCGCCCATCCAGCGCCACGCTCACGATCCTCGAATCATGGAACTCGAGCTCGCGCCTCATGCCGGCTCTAAGGCAGGCCCAGCGCGCTCGCGAACAGCGCGGGGTCCGTCTCTCCCTCGGGTGAGCTGCCGGTCTGCTTCTGGATCGCCCCGCCGGGCTCGGAGATGATGAAGCAGGGGAAGCCGGGCACGTGGAACTGGGAGCTGGGGTCCACGAGAGTGTGCGGACCGAAGGATTTCGCGAAGTCGTTCACCTTGTCCTCGTCGGCGGCGGCGACGATCACGCGCATGCCGACGTCGTGGGCCGGAAGATAGTCCTGCAGCGCGTTGAGGACCCCCGTCTCGGCGCGGCAGTGCGGGCACCACGGCGCCACGACGACGGTGAGGCATTTCGACTGCGTGCAATCGGGCAGGAACGCCTCCTTGCCGTCGAGCGCGGGCAAGGTCACCTCCGGCAGCAGCCCGCCGGGTCCCGGCACGCGCGGCTTGCCGGAGGCCTTGGCTCCTTCCATCGCGACGAGGCGCGCGTCCGCCAGCTCCTTGGCCGACAGCCAATGGAACTCCTTGACGTCCCAGAGGTCGGTGGAGAGGTCGGCCGAGACGTCGGCCGAGAATTTTCGCTTGGTCCCGGCGTCCTGGAAGTCGACGATCCCGCGCCAGCGCCCGCCCGCGGAGCGGTGGACGGTGTCGCTCTCGATGCCCGTCATCGCCAGCCGCAGGACCTTCCCGTGGAGATGGCTGATCCAGTAGCCGCCCTTGCTCTTCGTGCCGACGTAAGTGCGCACGGCCGTCTCGAAGTTGTCCTGCGCGTCCTCGAGCGAGGTCGCGCGGGCGGCGGACAGCGGCGCGGCGAGGAGGAACGCCAGTAAGAAATGTCGCATTCCACGAGGGTAGACGCGGAATCCGCGCGCGTCAAGGGGGCGCGCGAGTTCGCTAAGATACCGGCATGAGCGACAAGCAGGCGATCGAGAACGTCTCCGACACGGCCCTTTGGGTCGCGATGTACCGCGCGATGGAGACCGACCGGCCCGACGCGCACTTCCGCGACCCGCTGGCGCGCAAGCTTGCCGGCGAGCGCGGCGAGGCCATCCTGCGCGGCCTGCCCGACGGCAAATCGGCCGCGTGGGCCATGATCGTGCGCACGTCCGTCTTCGACGACATGATCCTCAAGGCCGTGCGCGAAAGAGGGGTCCGGCGCGTGGTGAACCTCGCGGCCGGCCTCGACTCGCGCCCGTATCGCCTGGACCTGCCGGCGGACCTCGAGTGGGTCGAGGTCGACTATCCCAAGATGATCGACTACAAGGTCGAGAAGATCGGCGCGGAGACGCCGCGCTGCCGGCTCGAGCGCGTGAAGCTCGACCTGGCGGACCTGCCCGCGCGGCGCGCGCTCTTCGATAAGCTCGACGCCGCGGGCGCGCCGACCTTGGTCATCACCGAGGGGCTGCTGATCTATCTCACGGCCGACGCGGTCGTCTCGTTGTGCGACGACCTGCGCGCGCGCAAGTCCTTCCGGTTCTGGCTCTTCGACTGGGCCTCGCCCGCGCTGCTCAAGATGCTGTCCAAGCGCTGGAGCAAGTCGCTGGAGAGGGCGGAGTTCAAGTTCGCGCCGGCCGACGGCGTCGAGTTCTTCACGTCGCGCGGCTGGAAGGTCGCCGAGGAGCGCGTCCCCGCCGACGAGGCGCGCCGGCTCAAGCGCGAGTTCCCCGGCGCCTGGTTCTTCCATCTCATCGCGCCGCTGATGCCCGCCCGGAAGCGCGAGGAGTTCCGGCGCATGAGCGGCTACGCCCTGCTCGGCCGCTAGCTACTTCGCGCCGATCTTGTCGAGGACCGTCTTGGCGGCCACGCGCGTGTCGGGCGTGAGCGCGGCGCCCGCCTCGGCCAGGCGCTGGATCTGGTAGGCCTGCCCGCCGTAGCCCGCGATGCTGAGATCGACGTCGGCCGAGCGCGCCTCGATGAGGAGATAGCCCGCGTCGCTGTCGAGGATCCGGCTGTGGTCGTAGAGCTTCTTGGCGAGAGCGGCGAGCGCCGGGTCCTTGGCCGCCGTCCGCGCCAGGTCCATCACCTGCTTGCGCACGACCTCGCAGTTGCTCGCCCACACGTCCAGGTCGGAGGCGAGGTTGGCGAGCTGCCCGAACAGCGACGGGTCGCGCGGCGAGGTGCGGGCCTGCGCGCGCAGGCTCGCGAGGAAGCTCCGGTTGGAGTAGGCCTGGTTGGCCGTGAGCACGACGTTCTTGTCGGCCTTCTTGAGCTGCTCCTGCGTCGCCAGCCGCGCCGTCGCGGCTAAGACTTCCGTGTGGATGTTTATTAGAGAAGTCTCGAAAGCGGGGACGGCCGGAGCGGCGTGCGCGGCGACCGCGAGGGTCAGGGCGAGGGCGGCGATCATGAAGACCTCCTTTTAGATGCGCGTGAGCCGGACGGCATTCTATCGGGAGGAGAAAGCGCTGTCAACGCGGGAGACCCGCTCCGGAGCGAGTATTTTTATGACGGGTCGGCGCTACTTCAGCCGTGCGATCTCGACGCGCGCCCGCTCCGTCATCGCCGCGGCCGCCGCGACCATCGCGCGCGCCTGCCCGCGCAGCGCCGCGCGCAGGCGGCGCAGCTCGCGCGTGTCGAGGCTCTCGAAGCCGCCCGAGGCGTCGCGGTCCTCGCGCCCGAGGTCGAGGCGCTCGGCGACGGGCAGGCGCGCGCGGCGCGCGAGCTCCGCGTCGGCGCGAGAGGCCAGCGCGGCGTCGCGGCGGTCCGCCGCGATGCCGTAACCGATCAGGCGCGCGCCCGACCGGGCCAGCGTGGGCACGTGGCGATAGCCGGTCGTGAGCCAGGATCTCATGGCGGCGGGGTCCGACGCCAAGATCTCGGGCTGGCGCATGACGGCCGCGACCATGCCCCACACGCCGCGCAGGCGCGCCTCGCGCGCGGCGAAGGCGGGATCGGCGGCGCGCTTCTCGCGCAGATATTTCGCCTGGGCGCCGTTCGCCTCGATCTCGGAGGCCTGATTGTAGGCCAGGCGCCGCGCGCCGGCGGGCAGGCGGCGCGCCCAGAGCTCCTGGCGGTGGTGCGTGGCCTCGTGCACGAACAAGTGGGAGTAGAGGGCCGCGGCGTCGGCGAGCGTCTCGTCGTCGGAGAGCAGATCGCGAGGCGTGCGGCCGAGCGCGGCCAGGAGCTCGGCCAGCTGCTTGCTTCCGAGGACGATCGACGAGGAGTCCTCGCGGTAGGTCGCCAGCGCGCCGTCGCGCGAGGTCTCGCCGACGGCGAGCGAGAGGCCGCCGCCGGAGAGCTCGGCGAGCAGGGCGTAGCCCGACGGCGTGCCGCGGAGCTCGCCCGCGATCGCCGGGGTCAGGCGCGCCAGCAGGGCCTTCGTCTCCGCGGGGGAAAGATCGTAGGACGGCTCGGGCGCCTCCGGGGCGGCGTTCCCGCACGAGAGCGCCGCGGCGGTCCGCTCGGCCGCGGCGCGCGCGCGGGCGAGCGCCGCCTGGTGGCCCGCGAGCTCCTCGTCGGTCATGACCGCGCTCACGCGGCGCAGGGCCTTCTCGTATTGCGCGGCGAAGGCCGGGTCTCCGGGCTCGACGGTGATCATGCGGCCGGCGATCTCCTGGAAGACGCGGCGGAAGGTCTCGTAGCGCTCGGGGAGGGTGAGCGTCGTCCAGACGCTCTCGGGGGCTCCGGCCTTCGCCAGCGCCGCGCGCGTCTCCTCGGAGAACACGGACCAGTCGAGCACGGCCTCCTCGTACAGGCGGCGCTTGGCGGCCAGCGCGGGCGCGCGGTCGACCATGCGCAGCAGCAGCGCGGGATCGTTCGCGGCGGGGCTCTCCTCGCGCGAGAGGATGGCCTCGCGCAGCTCGCGCGGGTCGTCGTAGGACGTCAGCACCTGGCGCCAGTCGCTCAAGCCCAGCGCGCCGCCGACGAGCGCCGGGCTGAGAGACGGCGCGGGCGATTGGAGCGCCAGCGCGTATCCCAGAGGGAAGGCCGAAGGAGCCGCCGCGGCGGCGGAAGCCGCTCCGGCCTCGGCCGCGGGCGCGACGGCGCGGACCTGGGCGACGGCGGGGGCGGCCGCGAAAAGCAGCGTCGCGAGGAGCCTCATACCTCTGAGGATGGCCGAAATGAGCCCGCTCGGGGAGGGTCGTCCGGGCCTTCCAGGTGGGACCCGGACCTAAGAAAGGCGGGTCCCAGTGGCCGGGGACCCGCCTGCTTCATGGTGCGTTGCGTTCAGCGCGACAGGGCCTCCTCCTTGAGGTAGCCCTTCAGCTGGTCCCGCAACCCCTCCTTCTTCATGCCGTGCTTCGTGGACGCGTGAAGCTCTCCGATATCCAGGACGTCCTTCTCGGTGCCCGAGATCATCAGGGAACAGTTCGCGTCCTTTTTGCCGCGGCAATCGAGGACGACTCTTTTCTCGTCCATGATCGCCCTCCCGCGGCGCTTGCGGCGCCGCCAACGCCTACTCACAGTAAACCCCCGTTTCCCGTCGGAAGCCAGGTGACGGATGTCACCGTCGTGTCGCGCCGATTTGACCGCCGGATGGGCGCTCCGAACGGCGCGGGGAGTGCTAAACTCTCCGATACCCTCTTTCCACGGAGCGCAAAATGGCCAACCTCAATAAAGTCATGCTGATCGGTCGCCTCACCCGGGATCCAGAGATCAAGGTCTTCGGCAACGGCGGCAAGGTCGCCAATATCGGCTTCGCGGTGAACAACCGCCGCAAGAACAAGGACTCCGGCCAGTGGGAGGACGTCCCGGTCTGGCTCGACCTCAAGGTCTTCAACCGCGAGCCGGGCCCGAAGAAGGCCGACCTCGCCGAGTCCTCGCTCAAGAAGGGCCAGCAGGTCTTCGTCGAGGGCCACCTCGTGCTCGAGGAGTGGGCCGGCAAGGAAGACGGCAAGAAGATGTCCAAGCTCGTCATCTACGTCGACAACTTCGAGTTCCTCGAGAAGCGCGAGGGCGGCATGGGCGGCGGGATGGGCGGCGGCGCGAGCCGCGGCGCGGCCAAGCCGGCCGGCGGCGGCGACGACATCGAAGAAGTGCCCTTCTAAAACCGTCCGGGCATGGAGCCCCGCTTCCTCGTCGACGCGATGCTGGGCAAGCTCGCGCGCTGGCTGGTCCTTTTAGGCTACGACGCGGCGTTCGCCGGCGTCGACGGGCGCTCCGACCTGGAGCTCCTGCGCCAGGCTCAACGCGAGGGGCGCACGTTCGTGACCAAGGACCGGCGCATCCCCGAGGTCGCGGGCCTGCCCGTGATCGTGCTGACCGGCAAGGACTTCGAGGAGCAGCTGCGCGAGCTGGCGCTCAAGCCGGACCCCGCGCGGCTGTTCTCGCGCTGCACCGACTGCAACGTGCCGCTGGCTTCCCTTTCGCGCGAGGAGGCGCTGCCTTTGGTGCCGCCGAAGGTGAAGGCTTTGGACACCCCGTTCTGGCGCTGTCCGAAGTGCGGCAAGTTGTTCTGGAACGGAACGCATACCGACCGGATCATCGCGACGCTTCGGCGCGCGGTGCCAGGGATGTAGATGTCTTCGCGCGAAGAGTTAAAATCCGCCGTGACCAACAAACCGCCGCTCCGCTCGAGCGAGCTCGCGGCGTCCGTCGCGGCGCTGCTTGCGGCCATGGCGTTCAACCACATGGCGGACGGCTATATCGAGCGCGTGGGCGAGCACGCGCCGGTGAGCCCGGACCTGATCCTGCGCCACCTCCCCGGCGTGGACGTCTCGGGGCTTTACTGGTGGGGCGCCGCGGCCTTCGTCGCCTTCGCGACGGTCGTCGCGCTGTGGCGCGAGCGCCCGCGGCTCGCGTACTTCGCGCGCGCGTACGCGATCCTCGTCTTCTCCCGCGCGTGCCTCATGGTGCTCACGCCTCTGCACATCCCCGACGGCGCGATCTCCGTCGACGCGGGCGTGATCCACGACAGCATCGGCACCATGCTCACCGTGCACCACGACCTGTTCTTCTCCATGCACACGGCCTCGCCGTTCCTCGCCGGCCTCTTGTTCCGCGACCGCTGGGCGAGCGCGGTCTGCTTCGGCTTCGCGCTCCTCATGGCCGCGACGGTGCTGCTGCTCAAGACGCACTACTCGCTCGACGTGGCGGGGGCTTTCCTAGTCACTTACGCGCTTTACCGGCTGCAGCGGCGGTGGCTCGAGCCGCGCGTTCGCGGTTGGGCGCGCGGCGAGTCGCGGTAAGACCGTTTTTGGCCCGATGAGTTTTCACCATAATTCCCATCGAGAAGCTCGTTTAATTCGTCTTCGTCCGACGATTACGGCAGCAACGCATCGGGCCAAAAAGGGAGCATAAGTCCCGCGGCCGCTGGACTAAGGTGCGGCGGTCGCCCGGGTCTGCGCTTCCTCGATCTGCGCCGGCTTCATCCCCGCGCGCAGCTCCATGATCAGCTTCGCGGCGTCGTCCTTCTGGGCCTGCGTCCACGACGACGAGAGGGAGTGCTCGGGGTCGGTGAATTTGTCGGTGACGGGGTGGCGCGAGGCCAATAGCGCCCAGTGGTACGACTCGACGAGGTCCTTCTTGTCCTTCATGCGGTGCGCGAGGTCGAGCTGGCCCGTCGGATCGCCGGCTTGGGCGGCCTTGAGCAGCCACTTCTCGCCTTCGTCCTCGTCCTTGGGAGTCACGTCGGCGTAATCGCCCGACAAGTAGACTTTCGCGAGAAGGCGCAGGCCGGCGGAGTTGCCCGTCGCGGCCGCGGTCTTGGCCTCGTCGATGATCGTCGTCGAGGGGCCGTTGCTCGCCATCAGGTTCGCGGTGTACACCGCCTGCGCCTCGGCGTGCTTTTGCCGCGAGGCCTTGTACAGCCACATCTGCGCCACGTTCAGCCCGTCCTTCTCGTGGCCGGCGGCGGCGCCGTTGAGGAAGATGAGGCCGGCGAGGAACTGCGCGTCCGGATCGCCGTTCTGCGCGAAGGGGCCGGCGATCTTCATCGCGTTCACGAAATCCTTTTTCCTGTAGGCCGCGAAGGCCGCGGCGAGGGAGGGCGCCGGCGCGGCCGGCGCGCTCGGAGCGGCGGCCGCGGGGGCCGCGGGGGCGGTGGACGGGGCGACGGCCGTCGCGGTCGACGGCGCGGGCGGCTCGACGAACACGGCGGCCGTGATCTCGGCGTTGGAGCAGCGGATGCTCTCGATCTTGCCCGAGGCGTCGTCGAGGCTGACGTGGTCGCCGCCCGGCATCGAGGCGGGGTTCGACCACTCGTAGGCCGTGCGCCCCTTGAGGTAGTCGAGCGACTTCCCCTCGACGAACGGGATCGTCGTCTCGGGCTCGCCCATGACCTTGACCATGTCGGCCTTGGTCATGCCCACGCGCAGCTTGAGGCAGTGCTTGTAGTTGAGCTCGGCCTGGCGGGAGCAGCCGGTGAGCAGGGCCGCGGCGAAGAGCGCCGCGAGCTTCATTCGACGATCCCCTGCTCGCGCAGGTAATGCCGGATCTTCGAGCGCGCGCGCGCCGTCTTGACCAGGTTGAGCCAGTCCTTCTTCGGCGTCGAGCCTTTCTTGGTGTTAATGCGGCAGATGTCGCCGGACTTGAGCGGATGGTCGAGGCGCACCATCTTGTTGTTGACGATCGCGCCCACGCAGGACTCGCCGATCTCGGTGTGCACGGCGTAGGCGAAGTCGAGCGGCGTCGCGCCGGCGGGCAGCACCTTCACCTCGCCGGCCGGCGTGAACACGAAGACCTGGTTGAACTCGAGATCGGTCTTGAGGCTGTCGAGGAACTCGCGCGGGCTGTTCAAGTCCTGCAGCCACTCGATCCACTGCCGGAGCCAGTTGAGCTTCTCCTCCATGTGGACGTCCTTGGCGGCCTCGCCGTGCTTGTAGCGCCAGTGAGCCGCGATGCCGTACTCGGAGGAGCGGTGCATCTCCTCGGTGCGGATCTGGATCTCGACGAGCTCGCCGGTGGGCGACATGATCGTCGTATGCAGCGAGCGATAGAGATTGAGCTTCGGCGTCGAGATGTAGTCCGTGAAGGAGCCGGCGACCGGCTTGAAGTGCGTGTGGATGATGCCCAGCAGCGCGTAGCAGTTGGCCACCGTGTCCGTGATGAGCCGGATGCCCAGCGCGTCCTGGATGTCCTCGAAGGACTTCTCCTGGCGCTCCATCTTCTTGTACGTCGACCACAGCGTCTTCGTGCGCGCGAGGATGCGGCACGGGATGTTCGTCCCCTCGAGCACCTTCTCGATGGCGGCCTTCGCCGCGGCCAGCTGGCGCTCGTTTTCGGCGCGCTTGTCGCCGACCTTCTTCGCCAGCTCCGCGTACTCCTCCGGGTGCAGGTAGGCGAAGGAGAGGTCCTCGAGCTCGCTCTTGAGCCCGAACATCCCCAGGCGGTGCGCGAGCGGGGCGTACAAGGCCATGGTCTCCGCCGCGATGCGCTCCTGCTTCTCGCGCTTGAGGAAGTTGAGCGTCTTCATGTTGTGCAGGCGGTCGGCCAGCTTCACGATGATGACGCGGATGTCCTGCGCCGTCGCGAGCAGCATCTTGCGCCAGTTCTCGGCCTGCGCCTCGTCGCGCGACTCGAACTTGAGCGCGTCGAGCTTGGTCACGCCCATGACCAGCATCGCGATCTCCTCGCCGAACTCGGCGCGGAGCTGCGCCTCGGTCGTCGGCGTGTCCTCGATCGTGTCGTGCAGCAGGCCCGCGCAGACCGTCGGCAGGTCCATGCGCCACTCGATGAGCGAGTCCGCGACGGCCACGCAGTGCGTGAGATAGTGGTCGCCCGAGGCGCGCGACTGGTTCGCGTGCGCCTTGTCGGCGAAGGACCAAGCCAGCTCGAGCGCCGTCGGATCGACGTGCGGCGAGTAGGAGTTGAACTTCCCGACGAGATCCTTGAGCTCGGTCACGGCGCCTCCGTCGCGGGACGTCCCGCGTCCTCGAGCTCGAACAGGCGGCGGTACAGGCCGCGCGCGGACATGAGCTCCGCGTGCGTGCCCGCTTCCGCCACGGCCCCCGCGCTCAAAACGAAGATCTTGTCGGCGTTGACGACCGCGCGCAGCTCGTGCGAGATCGTGACCACCGTGCGGCCCTTGAGCACGGTCTCCAGGGCCGCGAGCACTTCCTTTTCGGCCGCGCCGTCGAGGTGCGCCGTGGCCTCGTCGAGCACGACGAGCTCGGGGTCCTTGAGGAGCACGCGCGCGAGAGCGAGCTTCTGGCGTTGGCCCGCCGAGAGCGAGAAGCCCCAGTCGCCGAGCAGAGTCTGGTAGCCCTCGGGCAGAGCCTCGATGAACTCGGCCGCGCCCGCGAGCCGGCAGGCGTGCTCGACCTCGGAGAGCGTGACCACCGTGCGGCCCAGCGCCACGTTCTGGAACACCGTCTCGTTGAACAGCGCGGCCTCGGTCGTGACCAGGCCTGCTTTCGCGCGGACGGAGCCCGCGTCGTAGGCCGCGGCGTCGACGCCGTCGAGGAGCAGCTTGCCCTCGGCCGGCTCGTGTAGCCGCAGGAGCAGGCGGGCCAGCGTGGACTTGCCGCAGCCGCTCGGGCCGACGAGGGCCGTGCGCGTGCCCTTCTTGAGCTCGAGGTCGAGGCCGCGCAGGGCCCAGAGCCGGGAGCCCGGGTAGCGGAAGCCGAGGCCCTCCAGGCGGATCGACTCGCGCAGGCCCGGGAAGCTGGGCTTGCGCGACTTGGGGTCTTCGGCCTTCTCGGCGAGCACGTCGAAGAGCCGCTCCACCCCCGTCCAGGCGCGCTGGAGCTCCGCGTTGGTGCGCGCGAGGTTCTTGACCGGCGCGTACATCGCCATCAGCGCGCCGAGGAAGGCGAAGAAGGCGCCGGGCGTCATGCGGCCCGAGATCACCTCGCGCCCGCCGAAGAAGATGATGGCGGCGACCACGACCGAGGCGCCGACCTCCATGACCGGCGTGAGCAGGGAGGTCGCGCGCAGGTAGCGCATCATGGGCTGGAAGAAGGACTCGTTCTCCTCGCGGAACTTCTCCGTGGCCCCGGGCTCGTAGTTGTAGGCCTTGATCACGAGCATGCCCTGCACGCTCTCCTGGAAGCGGTGGTGCAGGCGGTCGACGGCGAGCTGGGCCTGGCGGCTGGACTCGCGCATCTTGCGCGAGAGCACGTACAGCGCGGCCAGCGAGAGCGGCGAGCCCAGGAGGGCCAAGGTCGCGAAGCGCCAGTCGAGCTTGAGCAGGGCGCAGATCAGGAAGACCACGGTCAGCGTGTCGCGGATCGCGTAGACGGGCAAGGTGGTCAAAGCGGCCTGGACGAGCGTGAGGTCGCCGGTGACGCGGGAGAGCACGTCGGCGCCCTTCGTGCCGGAGTAGAAGTCGAGCGGCAGGGCGTGCAGGTGGCGGAACAGGTCCTCGCGGACGTCCTGGATCACGCGCTGGCCGATCCAGCTCATCAGGTAGTTCTGGATGTAGGAGGCGACCGACTTGAGGATCACGAGGAACGGCAGGCCGAACACCGCCAGCCACAGCATGTTGAGGTCGCGCGCGATGAACAGGCGGTCGATGATCGGCTTGACCAGCAGGATCGCGAAGCCGTTGAAGGCGGAGACGACGAGCATGGCGAGGCAAGCCCAGCCGAAGCGGCCGAGGTAGGGGCGCAGGTAGCGGCGCATGCGCTTGGAGGCGCTCATCGCGCGCTTCCTCCCGCGATGAGACTTAATAGCTCTGCCGCCGCGCGGTCGGCCGCGCCGGGGCTGCCGAGCGAGGCGCGCACCGCGAGCAGCTCGGCGCGCGTGCGCGCCGCGTGGGCGTGGTCGTCCAGGAACTTCGCGGCCTCGGCGGCCGCGCGCTCCGCGGTCGCGTCGCGCTGGATCAGCTCGGGGACCACGGTCCTGCCCGCGAGCAGGTTGGCCATCGCGATGTGCTTGACGCTGATCAGCGCGCGGGCGATCGCGTACGTGGGCCAGGAGAGCTTGTAGATCACGACCATGGGCACGCCCAGCAGCGCGTTCTCGAGCGTGGCGGTGCCCGAGGAGCACAGCGCGACGTCGAGCTCCGCGCGCCGCGCGTAGGCCTGGTCGCGCACGAGCTCGGCCCCGCGCGGGAGGACGCCGTACGCGCCGTCGCCCTGGTTGGGCGAGGCGAAGACGAGCCCGCGCAGGCCCGGGCGCGCGGCGCTCAGGATGCGGAAGGCCTCATAGAAGACCGGGATGTGGCGCCGCAGCTCCGAGGAGCGGCTGCCGGGCAGGAGTCCGATGATGGCGGGCCGGGAGGCGCTCGTCCGCGGCTTGGGCTCGGGGATCAAGTCCAGCAGGGGATGGCCCACGAACTCGACGGGCACGCTGGCCTCGCGATAGAGCTTTTCTTCAAAAGGGAAGATCACGAGCATCTTGTCGACGAGGCGCTTGAGGACCTTCACGCGGCCGGGCCGGCTCGCCCAGACCTGCGGGCTCACGAAGTAGTACGCGGGCACGCGCTCGGCCTTGGCCAGCGGCAGGACGCGCCGATTGAAGCCGTAGTAGTCGACGCAGACCAAGGCGTCGGGCTTCTCGTCGCGCATGTAGTCGGCCAGACGCGAGCGAAGGCGCACGAGGAACGGGATCTTGAGCGCGGGCTCCCAGAAGCCCGTCACGCCGCGCGAGGCCAAATCTTCGATGAACTCGTCGGCGACGGCGCGGGACAGCGGCCCGCCTACGGCCGCCACGCGCGTGGCCGGCTCTCGCTTCTTGAGCGCGGCGATCAGATTCGAGGCGTGGAGATCGCCCGAGGGATCGCCGGCGACGACTAAGAAATGGGGAGAGCTCATTTCGCGCTAGCTGCGCAGGATGTCCTTGCCCACGTTCTTGGCGATCTTGCCGAGGTCCTGCGCCCAGTCGGGGATCAGCGAGCGCGAGCCCGCGTGGCCCGAGACCTCGTAGCGCTCGAGCTCGTCGGAGATCTGCAGGGCGAGCTTCAGCGCCTCGACGCCGCGCTCGCCGCTCGGCCACGGCTTGCGGTTGTGGCGGATGCAGTCGAGGAAGTGGATGTGCTCGTTCTTGAGCGGGTCCACGGTCGTGAGCTTTGGGTTGAGGATCTCCACGTCCTTGAGGCTTTTGATGACGGGCGCCTTCTTCTTGTAGATCTTGAGCGCGCCCGCGCCGTAGTCGAGCGAGATATACGAGTCCTTTTGAAACGCCCGCAGCTTGCGGCTCTTGCCCAGGGAGATGCGGCTGGCGGTCAGGTCGGCCACGCAGCCGGTCTTGAAGCGCACGCGCACGTTGGCGATGTCTTCATGGCCGGACAACAAATTGGCGCCGAGGGCCTCCAGACTTTCGACCTCGGAGCCGACGAGCGTGAGCAGGATGTCGAGGTCGTGGATCATCAGGTCCAGCACGACGCCGATGTGGCTCATGCGCGGGTCGTACGGGCCCAGGCGCTCGACGGTGATGTAGCGCGGATCGCGGATGTGCTTGACGGCCTCGAGGACGGCGGGGTTGAAGCGTTCTATGTGGCCGACCTGCAGGACAAGCTGCTTTTCCTGAGAAACGGAGAGGAGCTCCTTCGCTTGTTCCACGGTGGAGGCCAAAGGCTTCTCGATCAGGACGTGGGTTCCGGCGGCGAGCGCGGCCATGCCGACTTCGTGATGGAGGGGAGTGGGAACCGCGATGATGACGGCGTCCACGCGGTTCAAAACGTCCTTGTAGTCGCGCACGGCGACGGTGTTGGACTGCCACGCGGCGAGCTGCGCTTTCCAGATGTTGGTGTCGCACACGCCCACCAGATCGACGTCGGGCGTCTTTCCCAGAAGCTTGGCGTGGTACGTTCCCATCTTGCCGCCGCCGATGACGGCGACGCGGATTTTGGAAGAGGTCATTGAGAGGGTCCCTCCGGGGGAAAGCCGGCCACGGCGAGGCCGGCGGCGTCGGCGTCGGCGGCGAAGCGGTCGCGGTCGAAGATCAAAGTGGCGCCGGCTTCGAAGGCCAGCGCCTTTACGCCGGCCTTCTTGAAGCCGACGAGCGTCTCCAGCCCGACGACGGGCAGGTCGAAGCGGAAATCCTGGCGCGGCTTGGCGACTTTCACGACGACGAGCGTGGGCTCGCGGCCCTGCGTCCGGGCCAGCTCGGCCGCGCGCACAACGCACGCGTCGGTGCCTTCCATGCCCTCGACCGCGACGATCGCCCCGTCCTGCGCGACGACCGTCTGGCCGATGTCGAACCCCGCCACCGCCTTGGCCGCCTTCCAGCCCAGCGCCGCGTCTTTCATCTGGCTTGCGCTGAAGGCTCTCTTCGTGAGGGCGCCGTTAGGCGCCAACAGATGCTCGAGATAGAGGGCGGACGAGACGAATTCCAGGCCGTCCTTCTGGAACTCGTCGGCGACGGCGCGCAGGATGGTGTCGGTGCGCTTGTCCTTGAGGCCCAGGAGGACCTTCGCGGCGCGCCAGTCGGGCAGCACGCCGCCG